>JBMNQI010000001.1:0-81230 GCA_050944055.1 Oscillospiraceae bacterium
CGGGCGCCCGCCGTGTCTACCTGATAGAGGAACCGGTGGCCGCCGCGATGGGCGCGGGCATGGATATTTCAAAGCCCGAGGGCAATATGGTAGTCGACGTTGGAGGCGGCACGACGGACATAGCCGTCGTATCCCTGGGCGGAGTCGTTGCCTCCGACTCTATTAAGGTCGCGGGAGACAAGTTCGACGAGGCCGTCATAAAATTCATACGCCGCAAATACAATATACTTATTGGAGACCGGACGGCGGAGGAGCTGAAAATAAGCATCGGCTGCCTTTTCCCGCGCCCGGAGGAGACGTCGCTTGAGGTCAAGGGACGCTGCCTCATTACCGGCCTTCCGCGCACGGTGACCGTCACGTCGACGGAGATGATAGAGGCGCTCAGCGAGCCGGCCGCGCTGATTCTCGAGGCCATGCACAGCGTGCTCGAGCGCACGCCGCCCGAGCTTGTGGGCGATATTTCGCGCAACGGCATAGTGCTCACGGGCGGGGGCAGCCTCGTCTGGGGCTTTGACAGGCTGATAGAATCGCGGACGGGTATCGAGACGCACGTCGCAGACGACGCCGTATCCTGCGTAGCGTACGGCATAGGCAAATCGCTTGATACGATAAGCGAGATGCAGGACGGCACTATAAACATATCGCGCAAAAAACAGCTGAAATAATACACTGCTGAAAGGCAGGCCGGCCGTTATATTAGCCGGCAGTCCGCTGACATTGGCCTCAGCAGTCCAATACATAAAATACAAAAAGCCGAACCGTATCGCTCAGATAGATTCGGCTTTTACTAATATAAAACCGTAAAGCTGGTTGTATTATCACCGGCTTATCGAAAACTTCTCCAACAGCTTGTTGTATATCTTCAGCAGGTACTGCTTATCCTCGTCCGTAAAGCCGCTTAGGATGTTGTCGGCGTCCTCGAGCACGAGCTTCCTCATGCGCTCGCATATTCGTTCGCCTTTCGGGGAGAGAATTACGTCGTCCGCCTTTCCGCCGTCCTTAGGCGGCCTTCGAAGAACAAGGCCGTCCCGCTCCATTCGGCTGACAAGCACGCTAGTAGTGGGAACGGATATACCGCGCTTTTCAGCTATCTCCTTGAGGCTCAGCTGGCCGCAGCGGCCGAGAATGGAAACAATTGATGCCTGACCCGTCCTGAGCCTGACGCTTCGAAGCCTCGAGTCGGTGTAATGAATAAATAAACGGCAGACATCGGTCAGCATGTCCATAAACTGAAAATCATCTATATTTTCCACCATACCCATCCGCCTCCTCCCGTAAAGCAGTATACTCAAATGAATGAAATATGTCAAGAATTCGGCAACATGCGGCATAAACGGGCGAAATCAACCGACAAAGATCTGACCGTGGCTCCGCCCAGGCACTGAAACTGCGCTTCGGCCGCGCGGCGAAACCGCCGCGCGGCCCGTAATAAGCGCCCAAACGGGCGCGCGTGATGACACGTCAGAGCCTCGGCCCCAGTAAAAGCGGCTGGATCTGGCGGCCTTCAAGAGCCGCGCGTACGGTGTCGCCAATCAGCTCCATATCGGAGACCATGGAGCAGGGCTTGCCGCGCGGGTCGTCCTGATACATGGGCACGAAGTAGACGTTTCTGCGCACGAGGAGCCTGCCTATATTCTCCGCCGAGGCTGACAGGGCGTCGTTTGTCGCGGGTGCCAGCACAAGAGGCCTGTTGTTGCGAAGGTGGGCCTTGCATGCCATAGCGACGCCGGAATCGGTAACAGCGTGCGAAATCTTTGCCAGCGTGTTTCCGGTGCAGGGCGCGACTACAAGCACATCCAGCAGCTTCTGGGGGCCGATAGGTTCGGCGTCCGCTATTCCCGTAATTATCTTTTTGCCCGTCAGCTCTTCTATCTCCCGAATAAAGTCGCCGGCGAGGCCAAAACGGGTATCAGTGGCGGCGCTTATCTCCGACATTATGGGAAGTATATCATATTCGTCGGCAAGCTTATGTAGCACGGGCAGAACCTTCGAATACGTGCAAAAGGATCCGCACAGGGCAAATCCCATCTTAATCTTATCCATTAAATCCTCCTTCAGCCGGACGGGCTTTCCATGATTTCTGACACAATATTGCGAATGGTTTTGGCAATGATGCCTCCCGCGGTTACCGGGGCCACCTTCCCCGGAAGGCTGAGCGCCCAGATTACCCGCAGGCCCAGCTCTGAAGCGGCCTCCATATCCAGCCCGCCGGGCTTTGAAGCCAGATCGATAATCAGGCAGTCCCGTTTGACGCGCTCAAGCACTTCGCGCGTAAGCAGCCTGTGCGGCACAGTGTTGATAATGAGGCCGTAACCGCCGACATGGCAGACAAGCTTTCTTATATCGGCAGAGCCGAGGCGGAAGGCCTCGAGCCAGGCAAAGTCTGTAGCCTTGCGAACTGCAACCGTGACCTTAGCGCCGACCTGCGAAAAGAGGCTGGCGCAGGCTTTCCCGACGTGCCCGTAGCCAAGTATAAGCACGGGCAGAAAGTTTATTGTGACCGGCAGCTCCTCAAGCGCAAGCTGAAGCGCGCCTTCCGCGGTAGGAACAGCGTTTAGTATGGCGCACTCCTCGCGCTTGAAGTAATCGTAAGCATGGGCGCCGCGCTCGCTTATTGTTGACATGAAGCTTTCAGGCAGAATGCCGCCGAAATAGATTTCATCTTTTTTTGCGAAAGCCCCCGCGGCGTCAACGAGCCCTTTTTCAGCCGCCGGAGGCAGCACTATGCAGCTTTCGTCCGAGTGGTCGTAGAGGCAGCCGGAGCGGACGGAAAAACCCGAATCGTGCAAAACCGCCGAGATATATTCCATTCGCGGATCGCCGCCCACTATGTAAAACTTAGGCCTCATATTATGACCTTCCTTTCTGTTTGCATTAGGCGCTGAATGACCGTGAGAGGAATATTATGACGTTGCCGCCCGCACGGGGGCAGCACGCGCTTGTCGCTGTCTTTTCCTCCTGCACGATATACTATGAACAGGCGGCACAATGGGTGAATACCGACGGTTTGAATGTTTTTTTGCTTTCCTCTTGTGATAATCTGTGTAAGGACGTATAATAATCCAGAGGTGAAGCATCAATGCTTATCGACACATATCTCGTCCCCGGCCGCCGCGCGCATCTTGTTGGCATCGGCGGCGTTTCAATGCGCCCGCTTGCCGAGGTGCTTTTTGGGATGGGTGTTGCGATAACCGGTTCCGATATAAATGAAAGCGAAGTCGTGCGCTCGCTCAGGGAAAAGGGAATCAAGGTTACTATCGGCCACTTTGCCGAAAGCGTGCGCGGGGCGGACCTGGTAATCCGCACGGCCGCCGTACATGACGACAACCCGGAGATTGCGGAGGCGAGGAGGCTCGGCATTCCGGTCTTCGAGAGGGCGCAGGCATGGGGCCGCATTATGAAGGATTATAAAAACGCCCTGTGCATTTCCGGCACGCACGGGAAGACGACGACGACTTCGATGTCGGCATATATTCTCATGGAGGCCGGCCGCGACCCGACTGTTATGATAGGAGGCACACTGCCGCTAATAGGCTCGGGCTATTGCGTGGGGTCGTTGGATACGATAGTTATGGAGAGCTGCGAGTACTGCAACTCATTTTTAAGCTTTTTCCCGGTTATCGCCGTCATACTGAATGTGGATGCGGACCACCTGGACTTCTTCAAGGATATTGACGACGTTATCGCTTCCTTCCATGCTTTTGCCGAACGTGTCCCGGAGCGCGGCTGCGTTATAGTCAACGCGGACGATCAAAACTCGATGAAAGCCGTAAGCGGCGTAAAAAGGCGCATAATGACATTTGGCCTCAGTTCCAAAGCGGACGTCAGGGCGGAGAATATCGAGATGAAGAACGGACGTTCCAGCTTCGACGTTGTTTACGGGGGGAGGAGATTTGCGCATCTGCAGCTGAAGGTGCCGGGCCTGCACAATATAATGAACGCGCTGGCAGCGACCGCCGCGGCGATAGAGCTGGAGGTCCCCCCCGGCGCAATAGAGCGCGGCCTTGCTAAGTTCCCCGGGGCGGGACGGCGCTTTGAATATAAGGGCGAATATAACGGCGCGGCCATTTATGACGACTACGCGCACCACCCGAGTGAAATGCGCGCGCTCATTACAGCCGCGAAGGACCTTGACTTTAAGCGCATAATCCTGGTTTTCCAGCCGCACACATATACGCGAACTAAGCTGCTGTACGACGATTTCGTGCGCGAACTCAGGCGCGCCGACATTGCCATACTCGCGGAAATCTACGCGGCGCGCGAGGTGAACACGATAGGCATAACGTCCTCGCAGCTGGCAAAAGACAGCGGCGCGCGGTGCTACGCCTCGTTTGATGAGATAACCGCGGCGCTTCAGGCGGAGGCCCGCCCGGGCGACCTTATTCTTACAGCCGGAGCCGGAGACATCTATAAAATCGGCGAAAAGCTGGCGAGCCTCTCGGTTCCGCAGTAAACTAACGCCCGCTTCCGCGGGCGCTTTTTTACTCATTCGCGCGCGCAAGCCTTACGGACAAACCTCCGCTTACGGATAGCTCGGTTCCTTCGGCCAGCTCGATGTTAAATATCTCCGGGGTGTACCATCCGGAGCCGTCGTCAACGCCGAATACCTCGTTTACGCCGCCTTGAAAAATATTTGAAGAGTACAGGTTGCCCGAACCGGATATTGCAGTTATTTTATAGGTCCCGGGCTCAAAATCAGTACCTGCAGTGTAGTTTCCGCTCCCAAGCGTAATTGCGTTTTCTTCGTCATAGGTGCGCCCTGTGAAGCCGCCTTCGACGACAGTATAAACCAGCCTTACGCTCAGGCCTCCGCTGACGCTTAGAGTAACGCCTTCCGGCAGCTTAAGCCCGTTGAACGACTCGGTGTATAATCCGGAGCCGTCGTCGACTCCGAACATCTCGTTGACTCCCCCGCTATAGAGGTTGGAACTGCTCAGGTTTCCCTGCCCTTTTGCCGCCGTTACGTTGCATTTTCCGGACGGGATGTCGATGCCCGCCGTATAATACCCGTCGGCAAGCACAAACGTCGTTTCGACCTGTGAAAGGTCCGGCGTAGGTTCCGGCGCTGAAGCTTCGGGTGTCGCCGTAACGTCGGCCGGCTTGCCCGTAATACGCGGGCTGGGTGAAAGCGGCGCTCCGCCGCCGCCATTGTCGCCGTTGTTATTAGACAGGACTGGCAGGATCAGTATTAATAACAGTACGGCAAGTAACCAGAACCACCATCGTTTGAAAATTGATTTTTTAGGTTTGTCCTCCAATTCCGGCTGAGGAGAAGCCGGAGCTCCGCATTGCGGGCAGTATTTCGCGGAATGCTCCGCGCCGCATTTCGGGCATCTCATTTATTACCCTCCCGACGTCCTATTCTCGCTTATATTATTGCCGCATAGAAGTTTATATTGCGTTAATAACAGTTTGGACTTATAATACAGTTGTACCATTACTTTACGGAGGAGGTAAAATATGTCCGAATCGCGTTTCTTTATTTGCCGGCATTGCGGCAATCTTGTGGGTATGATATTTAATTCAGGCGTCAGTATGGAATGCTGCGGCGAAGCTATGGAACAGCTTGTCGCCGGCAGCGTCGACGCGAGCGAGGAAAAACACGTGCCGGTCGTAAAAGTAGAAGGGAATAAGGTCACCGTCGCGGTCGGCTCGGCAGAGCACCCAATGCTGCCCGAACACTATATCCAGTGGATTTATCTCCAGACAGAAAACGGGGGACAGCGCAAAGAGCTCAAGCCCGGCGATAAGCCGGAAGCGGTTTTCATGCTGGCTGAGGGCGAATCGCCCGTCGCCGCGTTTGAATACTGCAATATTCACGGGCTCTGGAAAGCGGAAGTTTAGGCTTACATACAAAGAGCCGCGCGGTCTGATAGGAGCGCGCGGCTCTTTGTGCATTCTGCGCGTAACGCCCTTGTTATTTAAGAAAACTATATGCAAAATACTCTTGCATATAGTTTGACTGCGATATATAATACATATATAACCGAATAGAAAATGTCTTCAGGGCAGGGTTAGATACCCGACCGGCGGTATAGTCCGCGAGCGGTTTTCCGCAGAACCGGTTTGATTCCGGTACCGACAGTATAGTCTGGATGGAAGAAGATAGAGCGCAGATTATTTGCGCGTTCGTCCCCGAAGGCTTATTGCTTTCGGGAATTTTTTACTTTCAAGGAGGAAAAAATGAGTACGAACGTCAAAAAACTTACAACAATGGCCATGCTAATTGCGATATCAATTGTTCTTGTATCGCTGATCCACTTCCCGATATTCCCATCGGCAACTTTCCTGGAATACGACCCGGCTGACGTCCCGATACTTATCGGCACATTTCTTTTCGGCCCTATCGCGGGCATATGTATAACCGCCGCGGCGGCGGTTATACAGGGCCTGACTGTCAGCGCCCAGAGCGGTATTTACGGCATCATAATGCACTTTATAGGCACCGGAGTCCGTGTGTTGATAGCAGGCTGCATATATAAGCGCAAAAAGACGCGAATGAACGCCGTGATTGGCATTGTCGTGGGTATAGTCGTGGGCGCGCTTGTCATGTGCGGTGCGAACCTTATTATCACTCCGATATTTATGGGCGCGCCCCGGGAGGCGGTAGTCGCCATGCTCCTGCCTGTAATTCTGCCGTTTAACCTCATTAAATTCACGCTCAACGGAGCGGTGACCTTTATAGTATACAAGTTCATCTCCAGGGCTTTTCACAAATGGGAGGAAACGCCCACGAAGGAAAAGCAGAGGGCCTGAGTTTACCTGACTAAACTTGACAAATATACATATTAAATTTATAATACCTCCTGCTGATTAATCTCACAGGAGGTTTTTTATATGAAGGAGATCAAATTCGGAGCTGAAGCGACAACCGCGCTGCTCAAAGGCGCCGACGCCGTTGCCAAAACCGTGGAAGTCACTTACGGCCCGAAGGGGCGGAGTGTCGTTTTTAATAAGGGCGGCTTACTGCCGACCGTCTCCAATGATGCTTCCAGCATCCTGCAGTACCTGGAGCTGACGGACCCCTACGAGCGCGATGCGGCGGAGTTCGTATCCGAGGCGGCCCTCAAGACGGCCAACGAAACCGGCTGCGGCACCACCACGACGGTAATTCTGACAAAGGCGATTCTCCACAGCGCCATTAAGAATCTGCATGCGGGCGCAAACCCGATGCTTATGCGCAAGGGCATGGAAAAGGCCGCCGACGCGGCGATAAAAGCAATCGAGAAGAAATCTCTCTCAATGCTAGGGCCTGAAGCTCTCCGGCAGGTCGGCATTGTGGCCGCGGGCGACGAGGATATTGGGAACCTGGTGGCCGACGGCATGATGAAAACATCCGAATACGGCATAGTGGCTATCGAAGAGTCCAAAATAGCCGAGAGCTATATAGACTTCGTCGAGGGTATACAGTTCAACAACGGCTATATTTCGGAGTTTATGGTAACAGACAGCGCGACGCAGACGGCCTCGCTGAACGACCCGTATATCCTGATCACCGACCAGGAGGTTTCCGACTTTAAAGAGTTCATCCCGATACTCGAGATGGTTCACAAGGCCGGCGGCGAGCTTGTCATTATCGCCAAGGACGTAACGGGTGAAGCCCTGGCGGGTATTACTCACAACATCCGCCGCGGAGTCATAAAGACACTGTGCGTCAAGGCCCCGGGCACTGCGGAGCGCGTTCTCGAATATCTTGACGATATAGCCGTAATGACCGGAGGCGAGGTTATAACCGAGTCCTTCGGCCTCAAGCTCAGCAAGGTTAAGCTGAGCCAGTTCGGGCGGGCGGCCAATATCCAGTCGACGAGTGAACGCACAATAATAACGGACGGGCGCGGAAAAGCCGAGGCAATTGCGAAACGCGTGGAAGAGATCAAAGCGGCGATTGCCGCTAGCACTACAAAGTTCGACCGTGACCGCCATCAGGACAGGCTTGCGAAGATGACGGGCGGCGTCTCTATTGTCAAGATAGGGGGAATGACCGAGAGCGAAATGCGCGAGCGCAAGCAGAAAGCCGAGGATGCGCTCAGCGCGCTTTCAGCCGCCGTGGAATCGGGAGTAGTCTCCGGCGGCGGCGTCGCCCTGCTGGACGCCATACCCGCCCTCACCGAGCTTCATAATAACGAGCAGGAGCCCGATATTAAGACCGGGATCTTGACGGTGCTTGAATCACTTGGCGCGCCCGTGTGTCAGCTTGCAGAAAATATCGGTCTTGAGGGCCCCGCGGTGCTGGACCGGATAAAAAGGGAGAACAAAAGCGGCTTCGGGCTTAACGTCAATACAGAGCAGTACGGCATGATGCTGGATATGGGCATAGCGGACCCCTGCAAGGCCGTCACAACCGCGCTCTATAACGCGGCCCATACCGCCGCGCTTATGGTAACGAGCGAGGCGTTTGTAGCCGATATGTATGAACCAAAGCACGGCGATGTAATAAGCGTCCCGAAAAGGTAAGAGTTTTCGAAAAAGCGAAGCGGCACTTGATTTGTTATGATATTTAAATTATTCTTAATATCTGGACGTAGATTTGTTAACAATTAATTGGTATTATACAAGAGAATGATAGTGCTTTTCTTCATTTCTTTCCGGGAAGAAGGGGAACGGGTCAGCTCCGTTCCCCTCTTTCTGGTTTTTAGTCCTGCGGCGGGCTGCTGTCCACTTGTTCGTTGCCGGAAGAATCCGCCTGTGTGCAAACATCGCCCGGCGCCGACGGCAGGCAGCTGAGCTAGTCGCACTTATAACCTTCAATGGCTCGCCGTGGGCTTCGCTTGCTGTAATACTATACAACATCGTTAAACCAGACAGGATGTCTCATATCTCATACTTTTCTCCCCGATATGTATGCCCGCCTGCGTTATGAGTGCAGACGGGCATTTTTCAAAGCGCAGACGCTTACTGCATCAGCTGGTCGATAAACTGCCTCGCGGCTCTTGGGGAGCGCCCGCCGTGACTGAGCGCGAAGCGCTCGGCCGCTTTTTCAAGCTCCGGCACAGGCATGTCCACTCCGTAAAACGCCGCGAGTTCGCGCACTATGGACAGGTACTGGCTCTTATCGGGCTTCAGGAAGAACACGACACGGCCAAATCGGTCCGCAAGCGAGGAGAGCTCCTGTATCGTATCGTTCGCGTGTATCTCGCTGCCCTCTCGGGCGGAGAAGGTCTCGCGTACAAGATGGCGCCTGTTGCTTGTGGCATAAATGACGACATTGCGCGGTTTGCCTGAAATCGAGCCTTCCAGGATGGCCTTTAAGGCTCCAAAGTCGTCGTCGCTGTCCGAAAAACTCAGATCATCTATAAATAAAATGAATTTAAGCGGGGAGGCAGCGAGTTCGCCTATAATCCTGGGTATGCCCCAGATCTGCTTTTTACCGACCTCGATAAGGCGCAGACCGCGTTCACGGTATTCGTTGGCTATGGCCTTGACCGTCGTGCTTTTGCCTGTTCCGGCGTCTCCGTAAAGCAGGACGTTCGAGGCGGGATGCCCGGAGAGCAGCGAGAGCGTGTTTTCGACAACCTCATCTCTCTCGGCCTTGTAGCCTTTTAGAGAGCTGAGGGTTACGGGGTCGGGCGCTAGCGCCGGTATAAGCGCGCCCTCGTGCAGGTAAAACATATGGTATTTTGCAAGATCGCCCCAGCCGAAGCTTGCGACGCTGCGCACGCGCTCCTTATACTCCGCGGCAAAATCCGCGGGAGATATTGCCCAGGAGGGAAGCTCCATCTCCCAATGCTTTGGCCTTATATCCTCCGGGCGTAGCTGCGAAACATCCTGTAAAAGTGAAAGCTCAGCCGCCGCGGCGTCTTCTATCTCGCGTGTCCGAAGCCCCCGTATGTACGGAGTATCGCAGCAGAGGGTCTCGGAAAGCAGGTATTCGGTCCAGTTGCCCCCGACAGTGTAGAGCTTCGCGCAGAATTCGCACCATGCCGAGGGGCTCTCGTCTATGTGCTCGAAAGCGTCGATGATAGGGTCATGCAGCAGGTTTCTGAAGACCGCAAGTGTCTGTAATCTCATACTAACCTCTTTATTGCCGCGCGCGCCGCCTTAGCTCGCGCGATTTATATCCTGTCGCACTCGATGTGCGGGTCGTAGCCGGGATCTATTGAACGCAGGCGTTCGGCGACGGCCGTTCTGACGGCTTCAATATCGACGTCCATGGAATAGGGTATGACAAGGTCGAAAACGACGTCTGTATGGCTGCCGTCCGGTATAAGCCTTAGGTCGTGATATGCCAGAGCTTCGTCTATTTCGGTAAGCACGCTTTTAAGCTGATAGCGGACGGTCTGAAGCTTAGGGTCGTCCACATCCACGGGGTCGCCGTGTATAACGAGATCTACGTTCAGGCTCTGCTTAACGGAGGATTCGGCGGCGTTGAGGATGTTGTGCGCCTGCGAGAAAGACAGGTTGCTGGGCAGTTCGGCGTGTATAGACGCCAGGAGGCAGCCCGGCCCGTATTCGTGCACAAGCAGGTCGTGGACGCCGAGTATGTGCTCCTGCTTCATGATCAGGGCCGTAATTTCCCGGACCAGCGAGCTTTGCGGGGGAGATCCCAGCATGGGCGACAAAATCTCGCGGAGCATAAGTATTCCGCCGACTGTAATGACCGCAGAGGCAAGGCAGCCGGCAACGCCGTCGACCGGGAAATCGGTGTATGGAGACAGCAGCAGGGCTATAAGTATTACCGCTGTCAAAGCTACGTCCGAGAAGCTGTCCGAAGCCTGGGCGCTTATGGTCATGGAACCGGCTTTTTTGGCCAGATAGCGGTAATAAAACCCCATAAAAAGCTTGATTATTATGGAGGCGCCGAGGACGACGGCATAAACGGCTGAGAAAGAGGGCCTTACCGGGTTAGTAATTTTCTGCACGGATACAATAAAAAACTGAACGCCCGTAACGATAATCAGCAGCGCGATTACTAAGCCCGCGAGGTATTCCATGCGCCCGTGGCCGTAAGGATGCTCTTTGTCCGCCTTTTTGGCAGCCATTCGAAAGCCTATCAGGGAAGCGAGCGAGGACGAGGCGTCGAAGAAATTGTTTGCCCCGTCGGCAGTAACGGCTACGCTGCCCGTAAGGCAGCCGACCGTCAGCTTGGCCGCCGAGAGCAGGACGTTTGTAACTATCCCGAATATTCCGGCCTTCATGCCGACATTCAGGCGGTTTTCTTCCAAAATAATCACCTCTAAAAAATATAAACGCCTATAGAATCAATGAACCTATCCGGTAAACGAGAAACGAAGAGGCGTAGGCGACTGCAAGCTGCCACAGGATTGAAAAGGCCAGCCATTTGCCCCCGCCGAGTTCGCGGCGCATGGTGGCTAGAGAGGCGAAGCAGGGGATATAGAGGAGCACAAATACAAGGAAGGAATAGGCGGCCAGGGGGCTTGCGAAGGTGCCGGACAAAGCGGAGGCTATCACGCTGCTGCCCGCCTGAAGAGAGAAGCCGTAAAACAGGGCCATGGAGGCGACTATGCTCTCCTTGGCTATTATGCCGGTAAGCAGGGCTACTGCGGCCTGCCAGGTACCGAAGCCGAGCGGGCGCAGCGCCGGGGAAATAATGCTGCCTATTGAACCGAGCAGGCTCTCGCCGCTTGTCTCTACCATATTAAGACGGCTGTCGAAGCTCTGCAGGAACCAAAGGACGACGCTCATAACGAGTATAACCGTGCCGGCTCTGACTAAAAAGCCCTTGACGCGCTCCCAAACATGGAGAAGCGTGTTCCTCGCGGTCGGAAGGCGGTAAGGAGGCAGCTCCATGACAAACGGGGCGGGCTCGCCTGAAAAAATTGTTTTTTTGAAAGCCAGCCCGGATAAAATTGCCATGAGCAGCCCTAAAATATAGAGGGAAAAGACGACAAGGCCGCTCCCCCGCCTGAAAAACGCGGCGGCAAGCAGCCCGTATACGGGGAGCTTTGCCGAGCAGCTCATAAAAGGAACGAGCATTATCGTCATGCGCTTATCCTTCTCGCTCTCCATCGTCCGGGCGCCCATTACGGCGGGCACCGTGCATCCAAAGCCCATGAGCATCGGTATGAAAGCCTTGCCGGAGAGGCCGAAGCGGCGCAGAAGCCTATCCATGATGAAGGCCGCTCTGGCCATGTAGCCCGAATCCTCCAGCAGCGAGAGGAAGAAGAACAGCAGGGCGATCTGCGGCAGGAAGGTCAGCACGCTGCCGACCCCGCCTATAACGCCGTCGACCGCGAGGCTTCTGACCCATTCCGGAAGGCCGGAGAGAAGGTCAGAGACAAAACCGGCGAAAAGCTCGCCGACAAGGTAGCCGACTCCGTCCGAGAGCCACGAGCCTAAGGGCCCGAAGGTCACAGCGAACATGGTAAGCATCAGCAGAAGAAAAATCGGGACGGCGAGGAACCTGTTGGTCACTATGCGGTCAATTCTCTCCGTAGCGGTGAGGGAAGAGGTTTGCCGCCGGTGGAGGCAGGACGAGACGACGCGCTCTATAAAGCGGTACCGGCTGTCCGCGATAAGCGTCTCCCTGTCTCCCAGTTCGAAGGCCGACTCATATTCCCGGACTATGCTTTCGACCTTATCTAGCGTCGGTTTATCCAGCCCGAGCGCTTTTTCCACAATTTTGTCTCCCTCGATGAGCTTAATAGAGGCCCAGTGAGCGGGCAGGCCGGCCTCGTAGGCGGCGTCGTGAATAAGCGCGCCTATGCGGTGGTGTATCTCGTGAGTGAATTCGTCATAAAGGTCGTCCGGCTCGATCGTCAGGCCTATATGCATCTGGCGATGAGCCTCGTACAATAGCTGCTCGATGTTTTCGCCGTTTCGGGCGGATATGGGCAGCACCGGCACGCCCAGCTCCTTGCTGAGCCTGTCGCAGTCTATATAGTCGCCGCTTTTTATTATTTCGTCCATAAAGTTCAGGGCGACTACCATAGGGCGCTCCAGCTCGAGAAGCTGCATGGTCAGATAGAGATTCCGCTCAAGATTTGTGGCGTCCACAATGTTTATAACAGCGTCCGGGTGCTCGCCTATTATATAGTCCCTTGCAACAAGCTCTTCCATCGAATAGGGCGAGAGCGAATATATACCCGGCAGGTCGACAATGACATACTTTTTTTCGCCTAAACTGACCGTGCCTTCCTTCTTTTCCACGGTGACGCCCGGCCAGTTGCCGACATACTGGTTTGAGCCGGTCAGGGCGTTGAAGAGCGTAGTTTTGCCGCTGTTGGGATTTCCGACAAGGGCCAGGCGCAGCTCGCTCTCGTCGTGCTTCATATCGCGGGGCGGGTGCTCGTCCAGCTCGTGCATATGCTCCAGCCTCATCAGCCTCTTCATTTCAACGCTGGCCTCGTGCTCCGTGCCGGGATAGACATAGACCTTCCGGCTTCCCTTTCTCTCCGGGGGCCGCACCCGTATCTGCGAGGCCGACTCGCGCCGCAGCGAAAGCTCGTAGCCCCGGAGGTTGACTTCAATCGGGTCGCCGAAGGGCGCAACCTTGCGCACGGTTAAAAGCGTACCCGGCGTGAGCCCCATGTCGACAAGGCGCCGCTTGACCGCGGGGGAATCCAGCCCAACGGATATTATTATGCCGCTTTGACCGGGCTTAAGTTCGTTCAGAGTATCCATACTTCCTCCATGGCCATTAATACTAGAGTATAACATAGCTGCATTTAGGTTGCAAGCAATGAAGCCTGCGCCCGGTCGGCTGACAAAAAGCTTCTCGGCGGCTCTTCCATTGAATCTTGACGTGTATAAAAGCCTGATATATAATATTATAACGTAAATTTATTGATGCAGTTTTAGTAATGCGGCCCGGGCATTGCGACAGCCCGGGAATTATAACGCGCGCCGTCGGAGACGGCGCATCGCGTTATAATATCGGCTTTCCGGATATTATATCGTAAACCGATTCGTTATTTGCAATATTTCAGGAGTGTAGTTATGAGAGAGCTTCCAAAAACCTATGAACCGCAGGCGGTGGAATCCAGAATATACGACATGTGGCTTAAAGGCGGGTATTTCCGCGCCGAGCGCGACATGCAGAAAAAGCCTTATACTATTGTTATGCCGCCCCCGAACGTAACTGGCCAGCTTCACATGGGCCACGCCATGGACTGCACGCTGCAGGATATTCTTATACGCTGGCGCAGGATGCAGGGCTATGCGGCTCTATGGCTGCCCGGATCGGATCACGCGGGCATCGCGACGCAGATTAAGGTGGAGGAGGCTCTGCGCGAGGAAGGGCTCACGCGCTACGACCTCGGGCGCGAGAAATTTATCGAGCGCGTCTGGGAGTGGAAGCGCCTCTACGGCGGCAGGATAGTTCAGCAGCAGAGGAAGCTCGGCTCCTCCTGCGACTGGGAGAGGGCCCGCTTCACAATGGACGAGGGCTGCTCCAGAGCCGTGCGCGAAGCATTTGTAAGGCTTTATGAAAAAGGGCTTATATATAAGGGAAGCAGGATAATAAACTGGTGCCCCCACTGCACGACAGCATTGAGCGACACAGAGGTTGAATATAAGGACAAGCCTGGCAAGCTCTGGCATATACGTTATCCCGTGAAGGGCTCCGACGAATATGTTGTAGTGGCGACAACCCGTCCGGAGACAATGCTGGGCGACACGGGAGTGGCCGTGCACCCGGAGGACGAGAGGTATACGCATCTTGTCGGCAAGACCTGCATTCTGCCGCTCGTGGGCCGCGAGATGCCCATTGTCGCCGACGAATACGTCGACCGCGAATTCGGCACAGGCTGCGTCAAGATGACGCCGGCTCACGACCCGAACGACTTTGAGGTCGGACTGCGCCACAATCTTGAAAGCATTCGCGTGCTTGACGACGAGGGGAAGGTCAACGAAAACGGCGGAAAATACGAGGGGATGGACCGCTACGCCGCCAGAAAAGCGGTGCTTAAAGACCTGGAGGAGCAGAACTATCTCGTAAAAACAGAGGAGCATCAGCACAGCGTAGGCACGTGCTACCGCTGCAGCACGGACGTCGAGCCGATAATCTCCGCCCAGTGGTTTGTTAAGATGAAGCCGCTGGCAAAAGAGGCCATACGCGTCGTGGAGGACGGCGAAGTTAAATTCGTCCCCGACCGGTTTACAAAAATATACACCAACTGGATGGAGAACGTGCACGACTGGTGCATCTCCCGCCAGCTATGGTGGGGGCATCAGATACCCGCGTGGTACTGCGCCGACTGCGGGCATATTACGGTGTCGCGCGAGGATCCGTCACGGTGCGAAAAATGCGGCTCTGAAAACATCACGCGCGATGAGGACGTGCTCGACACATGGTTTTCCTCCGCGCTCTGGCCGTTCTCGACGCTCGGCTGGCCGGATAATACTCCGGACCTTCAGTATTTCTATCCCACCGACGTACTTGTTACGGCATACGACATAATCTTCTTCTGGGTCGCGCGCATGATATTTTCAGGCTGCGAGCATATGAAAAAATACCCGTTCCACACCGTGTTTATACACGGTCTCGTGCGTGACGAAAAGGGCCGCAAGATGTCCAAGTCCCTCGGAAACGGCATAGACCCGCTCGAGATGGCTGAAAAATACGGGGCGGACGCGCTGCGCCTGAACATGGTGACGGGGAACAGCCCCGGAAACGACATGCGTTTCTTTGTCGAGCGCTGCGAGGCTATGCGCAATTTCGCGAACAAGATATGGAACGCTTCCCGCTTCGTTTTGATGAATCTTACGATAGACAAAAACGAGCTGCCCGAAATGGATGCTCTTGAAGCGGAGGACAAGTGGATACTCGGAAAGCTGAACGCTCTTATAGCTGAAGTGACCGAAAATATGGAAAAATTCGAGCTCGGCATAGCCGTCCAGAAGATATATGACTTCATCTGGAGCAGCTACTGCGACTGGTACATTGAGCTTACAAAGCCGCGTATGACGGGAGGCGACCCGGCGCGAAAGAAGATTGCCGAGCAGGTGCTTGTCTATGTGCTTTCAGACACGTTAAAGCTGCTGCACCCGTTTATGCCTTTCATAACCGAGGAAATCTGGCAGTCGCTGCCCCACGAGGGCGAGAGCATAATGATTTCCCCGTGGCCCAAAGCAAAACCCGAGCTCAGCTTTGAAGACGAGGCCGCGTCGATGGAACGTGTCATGGAGATAATAGGGGCCATACGCGCGCGCCGCAGCGAGATGGGAGTGCCGCCCTCCAGAAAGAGCAAGCTGACGATTGTGACGGATATGCCGCAAGCCGTTGAGGCGGGAAGAGATTATATACTGAAGCTGGCATACGCCTCCGAGCTGACTGTTACGGACAAAGCGCCCGAAAACACGGAAGACATGGCGGTCGTAACCACGCCTATTGCGCGCTGCTTCATGCCGATGAGCGATCTTGTGGATATGGAAAAAGAGCGCGAGCGCAAGGAAAGAGAGCTTCAAAAGGCCGAGGCGGAGCTTGCGCGCGTTCTCGAAAAGCTGGGCAACGAGAGATTTGTGTCGCGCGCGCCGGAAAACGTGGTCCAGGCCGAGCGCGAAAAGGAGATTAAGCTGCGCGCGCTTATCGAGAAGCTGAAGGCGTAATCTGCCGTGCGCCGGGCAGTGGAGACCGCCGCGGCGTCAGGCTGGAAATTACGGTTTTTACCGGGCTTCCGGGAGGGACTACAGGTAACGACATGACATATTCTGAAGCTTTATCGTATTTGCACGGCGCGGGGCGGTTTTCGTCCCGCGCCACGCTGGAGCGCATAAAAAGTCTAATGTCCCGCCTCGGCGACCCGCAGAAGAACCTCCGCTTTATACATGTGGCGGGCACCAACGGCAAGGGAAGCACCTGCGCGATGCTCGACAGTATACTCAGGGCCGCGGGATATCGCACGGGACTTTTTACCTCGCCCTATCTCACCGACTTCTGCGAACGCATAAGGCTTAACGGAAATGATATTTCCCGTGGGGAGCTTGTTAAATGCGTGCAGGCGGTAAGAGACGCCGCGCAGGGCGACGAGAACGAGTTTGAGCTTGTAACAGCCGCGGCGCTCGTATACTATTCGCGCAGTATCTGCGACATCGTAGTCTGGGAGACAGGCCTCGGCGGCCGCCTGGACGCGACGAACGTCATCGACCCGCCGGACTGCGCCGTCATTACGTCCATATCGTTTGACCACATGGCGCAGCTGGGCGATACGATAGCTCAGATAGCCTCCGAGAAATGCGGCATAATCAAGCCCGGGACAGGCGGGGTCGTCGCGTCCGAGCAGGAGAACGAGGCTATGGAGGTCATAGAGCGCGCGTGCGCGAATGCGGGAGTAAACCTATTAAAAACAAAGCCGGATCCCGATCTGCGCCTGCCTCTTAAGGGCGCGCACCAGCGCCAAAACGCCGCTGCCGCAGCGGGTGCTGTCGAGGTCCTGCGCTCGCGCGGCTTTGTTGTAAGCGAAGAAGATCTGCGCCGCGGCCTCGAGACTGTCAGCTGGCCGGGCAGGCTCGAGCTTGTGTCCGAAGCTCCGCCCGTTATCTTGGACGCCGCTCACAACAGAAGCGGCTTCGACGCGCTTATCGAAAGTATGGGGGAGCTGTTTCCCGGAAAGAGCGTAACCGCAGTTTGCGGCATGCTGGCTGATAAGGAATATGAGTACTGCATAAAGGCGCTGGCTAAAATCTGCCGCCGCTTTGTGGCGGTGGCGCCGCCCTCACCACGCGCTCTGGAACCGGGGAAGGCCGCCGGCATCGCCTCGGCTTATTGCGAAGCGGCGGCGGGCGGCGAGCTTAAGACTGCGATTGAGACGGAGGTCCGGAACCTGCCGCCCGACTCAGTTTTGCTGATTTGCGGCAGTATTTATCTAATAGGCGATGCGCGCCGCTATTTCCCGACGCAATAGGACAGGCCATAGAGTGTAAAATCACCGTATACATAAACACGGTGATTTTTATTTTTCCGGGAGGGCTGGTTATAATGCGCGTGGATTTTAACCTGAGGGAAGGCGTAATAAGCCTGCACGGCGAGCTCGACCACCATGCGGCAAAGGCGGCGATGGACGACATAGACAGTATATACGACCGCTATCTGCCTCTGAGAGCCGCGATGGACATGGGCGGCGTAAGCTTTATGGACAGCTCCGGAATCGCTCTTATCCTGCGTGCGAAAAGGCGGTCTTTGGAGATTGGCGGCAGCCTGCGCGTAATTAACGTGCCGGAGCAGGCATTGCGCGTAATAAACGCGGCGGGGCTTAACCGCTTTGTGGACATAGAAAGGGCGAAAGCGCGCTGAGCCGTATCTGAGGCGCAACCTGCAGCCTGCGCGGGCGTTTTCGCCCTGCATGGCCCGACATCTGAACCGTAATAGGTCAAGCTTTGGCTACGAGAAAGGAGAGGCTACATATATGAAGAATGAGAACTACATTAAACTGGAGTTTCCCAGCCGTTCGGCGAACGAGGGATTCGCACGAGCGGCGACCGCGGCTTTCGCGGCGCAGCTGGATCCGACGCTGGAGGTACTCGGCGACCTGCGCACTGCTGTGAGCGAGGCCGTTACGAACTGCATTATCCACGCCTATCCGGACACCATCGGGAAGATTCTGCTGCGACTGCGTATACTGCCGGGGGGCGTTCTGGAAATCATGGTGCGCGATTGGGGCGTGGGCATTGCGGACATAGAACGCGCCCGCGAACCGATGTTCACTACCGGTGGGCCGGAGCGCAGCGGCATGGGCTTTACAATAATGGAGAGTTTTATGGACAAAGTGCGCGTAAGGTCTAAGGAGGGCGCCGGCACCACTGTCACGATGCGCCGCACAGTGACACGGCGCAAGGAATGACGGGGACGCCGGCCACAAATACGGCGGAGCTGCTCAGGCAGGCGCAAAGCGGCGACAAAGAGGCCGCGGAACGCCTTATAATCGAGAATACCGGGCTTATCTGGAGCGTTGCGCGCCGTTTTTTCGGGCGGGGCATCGAGCCGGACGACCTGTTCCAGCTCGGCAGCCTTGGGTTTCTCAAGGCCGTACAGGGCTTTGAGCCGTCATTCGGCACGCAGTTTTCAACCTATGCCGTGCCGAAAATAGCGGGCGAAATACGCCGCTTTCTGAGAGACGACGGCAGCGTCAAGGTCAGCCGCAGCCTCAAAGAGCAGGCTCAGGCAATAAGGAACGCCCGCTCAAGGCTCATGCAGAAGCTGGGCACCGAGCCGACGCTTTCGGAAATCGCGGAAGAGACCGGCCTCAGCCCTGAGGAGATTGCCGTTGCGGAGACGGCGGCGGCGCCTACGCAGTCTTTGCAGTACGAGTCGGGCGAAGACGGGTTCACGCTGGAGTCGGTGCTTTCCGAGGGGAGTATAGAGGATAAAATCGTAGAGCGGGTCGCGCTCAGAGAGGCCATGGCGCGCCTGAGCGAACGCGAACGCCTTACAATCGACCTGCGCTATTTCCGCGGGCTGACGCAGGAACAGTGCGCGCGCATCATCGGAGTGTCCCAGGTGCAGATATCCCGTCTGGAGAAACGCACTCTTGAAAAGCTGCGTGAAATAATATGACGTATAGAAAAATTTGGGGACGCCTGCCGGGCGTTCTTATTAATTTATACGGAACATTTTAGGGCTTTGTACGTTCTAAATCTTACTAAGCGCCGAAAGGAGCCGTATAATATGAAAAAACCTGTCGTTATATTAATCATTCTCTGCGCGGTTGCAGTCCTGGCCTGGGCCGCGCTGACCGCCATGAATTATATTAAGCCCGGCGAGGCGGACGAAGGCAAACCCAAATCGCAGGAAGTCAGCGTGGGCGACAAGGTTTATGACATTGAAAAGCTCGCTGGCACGGAAAAAGAAGCTTCCGATAAAGAACTGCCCAAAGTTGGCACAATGGAAAACCTGATGCGGATTTTCTCCGACATGGGCCTTTTCTATTCACCCAATGACGGCTACAAGTATAGCGGAATAACGGCCTTCGACAGAGCCGGCGAAGATGGAACCATGGCGGAAGCCCCGGCTCAGGCCGCCGAAGCGGAGGGGGCGTCCGATACGGGCAGCCATTCCTCAACCAACATCCAGGTGGAGAATGTCGACGAGGCCGACATCATCAAAACTGACGGCGAGCATATCTACTACGCGTGTAACGGCCAGATAGCGATACTCAGGGCGGACGGCAAAAACATATCCACGATGTCGGTCATCAGCGGCGAGCACTATGTCAACGATATATATATTGTCGGAGATAAGCTGATAGCCGTTACTACGCGCTACGAGAACGCGGAAAACGGGGACGGGATAGAGCCGTATTGCCGCATATGGCTGGGCAAGACCTATACCTGCTATATCGTATACGACATTGCGGATAAATCCAATCCCGCCGAATTCCGCCGGGTTGAGGTCGAAGGCAACCCTCTTCAGACACGGCTTATTGAAAACACGCTCTATTTTGTAAACAACAAGTTTATATTCTCCATAGCTTATGGAGAGAAGTATGACGAGAGCTATATTCTGCCGTGCTACCGCGACACGGCAAAGGGCGAGGAGGGCGTTTCCGTTCAGCCGGAGGAGATTTACTACTGCCCCGGAGAGCTCCAGAACACATACCTGATGGTCGGCGCGTTCGACGTCAATGCCATGGAGCCGTGCGAGCCGGAGGTCATACTCGGTTCCGGCAGCACGATATATATGAACCTTTCAAACCTCTACGTAGTGCGCCAGGACTGGAACTACGAAAACGGTACAGGCGAATTCAAGGGCGTAACGACTGAAATCTACCGCTTTTCCGTGGACGGCGCTTCCTTGAAGTTCAGCGGAAGCGCCGAGGTGCCGGGATACGTTATTAACCAGTATTCCATGGACGAGTATAACGGCTATTTCCGCATCGCCACAACGACGCAGGATAAAAACTGGAACGAGGAGAACAACGTCTATATACTCAACAGCGGACTTGAAATAACGGGCAGCGTCACCGGGCTTGCCGAAGGCGAGACTATCCAGTCCGTCCGTTTTTCCGGCGACACAGGCTATGTTGTGACATACGAGCAGATGGACCCGCTTTTCGTGCTCGACCTCTCTAACCCCGCTTCGCCGAAGGTGCTGGGCGAATTAAAGATTCCGGGCTTCTCCTCATACCTTCACTATCTGGGTGAGGGCATGCTGCTCGGTATAGGGCGGCATACTACGGAGCTTTACAGCAGGGATGACAACGGGGTGGAGACCGTCGAGGGCATGACCGACAAGGGGCTCAAGATAAGCATTTTCGACGTAACCGACCCGAGAAATCCGGTCGAAGTCGCTCATAAGGTTTTAGGCAGCAGCTGGAGCACCTGGTCCGAGGCCCAATACAACCCGCGCAGCCTGATGGTCGACATCGACAGGCAAATCGTCGGCATACCGGTAAGCAGCTACGGAGCGGACTATATAAAAACAATCAGCAGTGATTGGAACGGATATGTCCTGGCCGGCGTCGGGGGCGGAGATATAGATATCCTCGCAAATCTAGGGGACGAAGGCTATTACTACGGCAACCAGCGCCTTGTATATATAGGCGATACGCTGTATCTTGCGTCAAACAACACTCTGACCGCATACAGCTACAGAGATTTTACTAAACTCGGCGGCATCACCATTGGCTTTGAAGAGCCCCAGTACCCGGGCGGGCCGATTATCTTCTATGACACGGCTGCAGCCGAATAGCTCGCGTTTACAGAAACGTAAAGCAGGCGCTCCGGACTTCAGTTCCGAAGCGCCTTTTACAATTATTGGTTTCCCGGTTTTTTATATAGACTTCTTTTTGCGCATATGTTAAACTTATAAAATTACTGCCAATAAATGTATCGGGAGAGAATATGAAGCTAAACCGTTCGGCGGGCATATGGGGAAGATTCCGCAGTACCTTCATAGGGGACCGCGCTTTTTACATAAAAGTATTGACACTCATAGTGCCGATAATACTTCAGAATCTTATTACTAATTTTGTTAACCTGCTTGACAACGTGATGATAGGGCAGGTGGGCACGGCGCAGATGTCGGGCGTCGCCATAGCCAACCAGCTCATTTTCGTGGCCAACCTGACTGTGTTCGGAGGGCTGTCCGGGCCGGGTATATACGGTGCGCAGTTTTTCGGGGCGGGGGATAACGACGGGCTCCGCCATACGCTGCGGTTTAAGATATGGACTGCAGTCGTCATAATGGCGGGCGCCATCGCGGTCTTTTCCCTGGGCGGCTCAAGGCTTATATCCTTATATCTGACGGGTGAAGGCGATAAGTCGGAAGCGGCGGAAATGCTTTCGTACGGCCTCGATTATCTCAGAATAATGGTTTGGGGCCTGATACCGTTTGCGCTCTCGCAGGCGTACGGCGGCACGCTCCGCGAAACAGGCGAGGCGATGCTGCCTATGAAAGCAAGCATAGCAGCCGTGTTTACTAACCTGGTGCTGAACTATATACTGATATTCGGAAAGCTCGGCTTCCCAGAGCTCGGAGTCGTTGGCGCGGCCATTGCCACAGTTATTTCCCGCTACGTGGAGCTGGCGATCATGCTGATCTATACGCGCCGGCACATCGGGCGGTTTTCCTTCATCAGGGGATTATTCAGTTCAATGAGGGTCCCTCTGGAGCTTGTTAAGAACATATTAAAAAAAGGTATGCCCCTGCTCGTCAACGAGCTTCTGTGGTCGCTGGGCGTTACGACAACGACGCAGATATTCTCGACCTGCGGCCTGAACGTCGTCGCCGGGCTGAATATATCGAGTACAGTTACCAACCTGTTCAACGTAGTATTCATATCGATAGGCTCCGCCACGGCAGTTATGGTGGGTCAGGCCCTTGGCGCGAGCGACATAGACCGTGCAAAGTCCTATGTATGGAAGCTCATATTCTTCAACTTCGGCGTCTGTTTAGTCATAGGGGCGGGGCTGGGAGCCGCGTCGCCTTTCATACCTGACATCTATAAAACGACGGAAGATGTCCGCAAACTTGCGACACTGTTTATGCTCACAAGCGCTTTATACATGCCAATCAATTCAATAACTCACATATGCTACTTCGCGATCCGGTCAGGCGGCAAAACAATCATAACGTTTTTGTTCGACAGCGCGTACACCTGGGCCGTCTGCATACCTCTTGTCTATGCGCTGGCACATTTTTCGGGACTTGGCATCGCCGCCATTTACCCTCTGAGCTTTCTTGCCGATACGGTCAAGAGCGTAATCGGAATTATTATTGTCAGGACCGGTTACTGGGCGCAGAACGTCGTATCGCCCGCGGCATAAAAAGGCAAGGCCGCAGGCGCTGCCTGCTGCCCTCTATTCCCAGGTTTTCCAGACGTCGGGGCAGTAGCCTACCGTGGCCTGTTTCCCGTTGCGCACAATCGGCGTCACATAGCCTCCGTTTTCGTCCATAATCTTGTCCATGCCGCCCACGGCCCTGGCGACCGAGTTGACTTCTCCGTCGCTCATGTCAAATCGGTCGAGGTCAATGCGCTGGAACTTGATGCGGCGTTCCTTGAACCAGCGCTCGGCCTTGCGCGTGTCGAAGCATTTGTTCTTTCCGAAAATCTGTATATTCATTGTTCCCTCCTGAAGCGCCCGGGTTGAAATAGATTCGCAAATATGATAGATTTTCCCCTGTGATAAATGTATCATAGGGGCAGCTCTGTTCTGACAGTAAAAGCATAGGGGTTTTTATATGAGAATGCGAAGGAAGAAAAACCTTGACAAAAGGCTTGAGAGAGTGGCGCACATGCTGGTAAGCGAGCAGTCAGTTCCTGCCGGCGGCTGGCGCGCTCTGCTGCCCCAATGCACCGGGATCTATATCGAGCTCGGCTGCGGCAGGGGGCGGTTCACAGTGGAAACGGCGAAACAGTGTCCGGACGTTTTAATTGTAGCCGTCGAGCGCGAGGAAAACGCGCTCATTACAGCCGTCGAGCTGGCTGAAAGAGAAGCGTTGCCAAATACAAGGTTCATCTCCGGGGACGCTTCAAGCCTCGGCGGTTATTTCGCCGAGGGAGAGGTTGACCGGATATATATAAACTTCTGCGACCCGTGGCCGTCAAGCCGGCATATAAAACGCAGGCTGACCTCGCCATCCTTCCTCGAAATATATTCGAGGATACTTTGCCCCGGCGGGGAGATACACTTTAAAACAGATAATCTGCCGCTTTTTGAATACTCCCTGCGCCGCTTCGAGGACGCAGGATACAGGCTTTCAGAGGTCACTCGGGACCTCCACGCCGAGGGGATTAAGGGCGTGATGACAGATTACGAGCTTAAGTTCCACAGCGAGGGGAAAAAGATCTGCCGCTGCGTGGCGGCAAGACGGGCATAATCTGAGAACTAGGGCAGGTCGAATTCCCTGTCAATTGCGTAATATACGGCCTGCATATTTTCCTCCGTGTATTCGAGCTCTCCGTTGTCGAACATAAGAGCGGCCCCGTATATAAGCGAGCGGATTATATATGTCTTTAACCATCTCGTGAAGTCGGGCATGCCGACTTCGTCGCAGTATTTTTTTATAAGCTCCCTTGCCAGCTTGCTCAGCTGGCCGCGGAGCTTATTGCTTTCTTCGTCAAATTCCTCGTCCTTGAGCATAAGCACCGACCTGAAGTGAGGGTTCTCGACCAGAAATCGTATATAATCCAGGCTGATTTCAACAAGCTGCTTCCGCGTAGAATCCGGGTATTTACTGATTATAACCTGCTGCCTTTCCGCCCATAACGAATTGATGTGCCCGATTATGGCGGCAATAAAGCTGTGCTTGTCTTTAAAATGCTTATACGGCGCCGCGCACGATACGCCGCACTTGTTGGCTATCCTGCGTACGGAGAAGTTGTGATAGCCGTGTCTGCTCAGCTCCTCAAGGCCCGCCTCGATAAGCCTGCCGCGCACGCTGCCCTGTATAGCGGCTTCAGCCATGTTTGCTTCCCCCTAACCGCTGAAATTTTACGAATATTAATTACATTATACGGATTATACCCCGCCAGTCAACATATGGCGGTTTGATTCACGCAAAAAGTGCAAAATCTCCGATAAAATTCCAAATAAGATATATTGACACTCAAAAGGAAATATGCTACTATTGCGCTCAAGGTTATCACTGATAACCTTGAGCGCAATAATCCGGGCATTATTCAGCGCCCGGATAACAGTCAAAATCTAATTTTGGAGGAGCACACATGGTTTTCGAGGAAATTGCAAAACTGATTGCCGAACACAACGACTGCGACCCGGGCGAGATAACGATGGAAAGCAGCTTTAAGGAGCTTTCCATCGACTCTCTGGATACCGTGGAAATGCTGATGAAGCTGGAAGACATAGTGGGTAAAGAGATAGAGCTTGACCGCAAGATGGAAACTGTCGGCGAGCTTGTAAGCTTCGTGGAAGAAAAGCTGCAGGAATGATTAAGTCGGAAATCTGTGATCTGCTTAATATCCGCTATCCGGTGTTTCAGGGCGGCATGGCCTGGATTGCCGACGGAAGGCTGGCCTCGGCCGTGTCCGAAGCGGGCGGGCTCGGCGTAATCGCGGCCGGAAACGCGCCCGGCGAATATGTAAGAGAGCAGGTACGCATAGCGTCTTCTCTTACCGACAAGCCCTTCGGCGTCAATATAATGCTTATGAGCCCGTTTGCGGACGAGGTAGCGCAGGCTGTAATCGAGGAGAAGGTAAAAGTCGTGACAACCGGGGCCGGTAACCCGGCGAAGTATATGCAGGCGTGGCTCGGGGCGGGCATAAAGGTCATACCGGTCGTCGCCTCCGTCGCGATGGCTAAGCTCGTGACGCGCCTTGGCGCCTCGGCGGTAATAGCCGAGGGAGGAGAGAGCGGTGGGCATGTGGGAGAGCTGTCTACGATGGTGATTGTTCCGCTCATCTGCGACGCGACGCATCTTCCGGTTATTGCGGCCGGCGGGATTGCCGACGGGAGAGGGGCCGCTGCGGCTTTTATCTTAGGCGCCCGCGGCATACAGATGGGCACGAGGTTCCTGTCGGCGCTAGAGTGCTCAATCCACCCCAATTACAAGGAAAAGATTCTGAAAGCGGGCGATCTGTGCACGGTTGTTACCGGAAAGCGGCTCGGTCATCCTGTGCGCTGCCTGCGCACTACATTTTCCAGGGAATATATGAAAAAGGAATACAGCGATATTTCGGACGAAGAGCTTGAGCAGTTAGGCACGGGCGCCCTGCGCCTCGCGGTTCAGGAGGGAGACGTCAAAAACGGCTCTTTCCTCTCCGGGCAGTGCGCGGCTTTGGTGACAAGGGAACAGCCCGCGGCAGAAATAATTCAGGAAGTGATGGAAGAGGCCGAAGCCTTGCTTCGCGGGATGGGCAAATGGGTAAGATAGCGTTTGTTTTTTCCGGGCAGGGTGCTCAGTACGGCGGCATGGGCCAGGACCTGTACAGGAATAACGCTGCCGCCGCCGAGGTGTTTGAATCTGCCGAAAAGCTCCGGCCCGGCACGATTGAGCAGTGCTTTTCCGGCTCCGAGGAGGAGCTGGCCAGAACCGTGAACACACAGCCATGCTTGTTCGCGATGGAGATGGCGGCGGCCGCCGCTGTCTCGGAGGCGGGCGTTAAGCCGTGCATGGCGGCGGGCTTCTCGCTCGGGGAGCTGGCAGCGCTGACTTACTCCGGCGTTCTGGGCTTCGAGGAGGGGTTTAGGCTCGTATGCCTGCGGGCGGAGCTTATGCAGGCCGACGCCGAAAAGACGGACGGGGCGATGGCCGCGGTGCTGAGGCTGAGCAGCGAAGCCGTCGAGCGTCTGTGCAATCGTTATAAGCACGTTTACCCCGTGAATTACAACTGCCCCGGCCAGATAACCGTCTCGGGGCTTAAACCAGAGCTCGAGAGTTTCGCCAAAGACGTCAGGAACGAAGGCGGACGAACGATTATGCTTAAGGTAAAAGGCTGCTACCACACTCCGTTTATGGAAAACGCGTCGAAGAATTTTCTCAGCGCGGCTGAAAAAACGGATATGGGAGAGCCCGGCATAACTCTTTACTCAAACTTTACCGGCCTGCCCTATGAAGGCAGTTGTGCAGAGCTTCTTTCAAAGCAGATATGCAGCCCCGTGAGATGGGAGAGCATCGTAGCCCATATGATAGGAAGCGGCGCCGATACTTTCATAGAGCTGGGCCCCGGAAGGACACTGTGCGGCATGATAAACAAAACAGATCCGAACGTGCGAACGCTGAACGTCGAGGATATGGACTCTCTGCGCCGGGCGGTGAAGGAGGTAATTATGTGCTGAAAGGCAAGGTGGCCGTCATAACCGGCGGCGGCAGGGGCATCGGAGCCGCGATTACAGAGAAATTCGCGTCTCTCGGCGCCGATATAGCGGTAATCTACGCCGGCAACAGGGAAGCGGCGCTTTGTATATGCGAAACCTGCGAGCGCAAATACGGAATAAGGATTAAACCGTATCGCTGCGACGTATCCGATTTCGAGGCGTCAAAAAAGACGGTTGCGGAGATAAAAAAAGACATGGGAACAGTCGACATACTTGTCAACAACGCGGGAATCACGCGCGACGGGCTGATTGCCGTTATGAAGGAATCGGATTTTGACGCGGTAATCGGAGCCGACCTCAAGGGCGCGTTCAATATGATAAGGCACTGCAGCGGCATTTTTATTAAAAGCCGCGCCGGGAAGATTATAAACATCAGCTCCGTCGTCGGCCTGAGAGGCAACACCGGTCAGGCCAATTATTCGGCGGCAAAGGCGGGGCTGATCGGACTTACCAAGTCCGTGGCCAGGGAGCTCGCCGCAAAAAACATAACCTGCAACGCAATAGCGCCGGGCTTCATACAGACGGATATGACCGCCGGCATTGAAGACTCAGGCCTCCTGAAAGCGGGCATACCGCTGGGAAGGCTCGGCACGCCGAGTGATGTCGCGGAGCTTGCGGCGTTCCTTGCCGGTGGCGGCTCCGACTATATAACGGGGGAAGTCATAAGAGTCGACGGCGGGCTGGCCATATAGCGCCGTGCGTGGCTGCGCCTTCACGAAAAGCAAAAACCGTATATGGCGCTCAATTTCCGAAAACAAAAAATCCGCGCGCAGCGCGGCGGAGGTATCAGATGAATAGAAGAGTGGCCGTAACCGGCATGGGAATCATAAGCCCTGTCGGCAACAGCGTTGCCCAATTCTGGGAAAGCCTCATACAGGGCAGGCACGGAATCGGGCCGATAACAAGGTTCGACATTTCGAATTATAAAGCCAGACTGGCGGCGGAAATCAAGGATTTTAACGCCAGGGACTATATGGATAAGGCGGATATTGTACGCAGCGACGTATTCGCGCATTACGGAATTGCAGCCGCCTGCCAGGCAGTGGAGGACAGCGGGATTATAGGCACGCTCCCGCCCGAACGCCTGTCGGTTTATTTCGGCTCGGGAATCGGCGGCATACAGACGTTTACCAACGAGCTTGACAAGCTGCGCGCCCGAGGCCCCCACAGGGTATCGCCGTACTACATTCCGATGATGATAGCCAACATCGTCTCGGGTATGATTGCTATAAGGTTCAACTGCAGGGGTGCGGCCATGCCGGCGGTCACAGCCTGCGCGACAGGCGCGAACGCGCTCGGCGAGGGCGTGCGCGCAATCCGCCACGGCTACGCGGACGCCGTTATCTCGGGCGGATCGGAAGCCCCGATAACCGAGATAGGCGTGGCCGGCTTCACAAATATGCAGGCTCTCAGCGTCGCGGAGGATCCGGACAGAGCGTCTCTCCCGTTCGACAGGCGCAGAAGCGGGTTCGTCATGGGCGAAGGCGGCGCGTGCGTCGTGCTTGAGGAGCTGAACCATGCGCTGAAAAGAGGCGCGCGCATCTACGGCGAGGTCTGCGGTTACGGCTCCACCTGCGACGCCTACCATATCACTTCGCCCAGGGAAGACGCCGAGGGCGGCGCTCAGGCTATCAAAGACGCGCTTCGCGAGGCGGGCTACAGAGGAGACGAGGTTATATACGTAAACGCCCATGGCACGGGGACACCGCTCAACGACATAACGGAGACGAGGTCTATAAAAAAAGCTTTCGGAGAGGCGAAGTCAAAGGAGCTGCTCATCAGCTCGACCAAGTCAATGACAGGCCACATGCTCGGGGCCGCGGGCGCCGCCGAGTCAATCGTGTGCCTGAAGGCTTTAAACGAGGGAATTGTCCCGCCGACACTGGGGCTGATTGAGCCGGACGAAGAATGTGATCTTAACTATGTTCCCCAAAAGGCGGCGGTCGCGAAAATCGACCTGGCTGTCAACAACTCCTTCGGCTTCGGCGGCCACAACGCGTGCCTTGCTTTCAGAAGTGTATAAATCGGCGGCTGCGAAAGGATTGACAGGTCTATGGAAGAGACGAGAATACGCAGATATGCGCAGCTTATGCAGGAGCTGGATCTTACCGGGCTGGAGATAAGCGAGAACGGGAATGCGATCCGCCTTGAGAGAAACTGCCGAAAAGAGCTTCCTCCGGAAACGGCGGCCCTGCCCGTTATGGCGCGGGAGAGAGCTTCTGATTTTATCGAAATATGCTCTCCGATGGTGGGGGTCTTCTACGCCTCGCCGACTGAAAACGCGCCTCCATACGTGCAGGTCGGAGACAGAGTAAAGAAGGGGGACGTGCTTTGCATAATTGAGGCGATGAAGCTTATGAACGAGATAACGTCCGAGCAGGACGGCATAATCGCCGAAATCTGCGTCGGCAATTCCGAGGCGGTAGATTTCGGGCGCGTGCTGTTCAGGCTCAGAAAGGAGCAGGCATGAACCGCGAGGAGATAATGCAGATACTTCCGCACCGCGACAGCATGCTGCTTATTGACGAGGTGAGCCTGGAAAACGACACAGCGCACGGGAGATACCTGGTTCGCGGCGACGAATGGTTTCTTAAGGGCCATTTCCCGGGAGAGCCGATAGTTCCGGGCGTTATACTGTGCGAAATGCTCGCCCAGTCCGCCTGCGTCCTCGTCGGCGGACTCGGGGGAAAGCTTCCCCTGCTTACCGGCTTAAATAACGTCAGGTTCAAAACTCCTGTCAGACCCGGTGACGTATTCGAGTCCGAGTGCATTCTCGCTAAGGCAAGGCCGCCCTTCTATTTCGCGCAGGGGAAGGGCTACGTAAACGGGGAGCTGAGCCTCAAGGCGGATTTCTCCCTGGCCGTAACGGGGGACTAGGATCATGTTCTCCAAGATTTTAATAGCGAACCGGGGCGAAATCGCCGTAAGGATAATACGCGCCTGCAAGGAAATGGGCATTTCCACGGTGGCGGTGTATTCCGAGGCCGACGCGGAGGCGCTGCACGTCGCCCTGGCGGACGAGAGCTACTGTATTGGAAGGGCGGAAGCGGCGGAAAGCTACCTCAAAGAGGACAGGATAATAAGCGCGGCCCTGGTGTCCGGAGCTCAGGCGATACATCCCGGCTGCGGCTTCCTGTCCGAAAACGCGCATTTTATGGATCTGTGCAGGCGGAACAGCCTCGTATTTATCGGCCCTTCCGCCGGGAATATAAAGGAGCTGTCCGACAAGGAGAAAGTCAAGCGCCTGATGGAGGATGCCGGGCTGACCGTAATCCCGGGCTCGCCTGTCGTCGATACGGCGGAGGACGCGATCATTGCCGCCGGAAAGCTCGGATACCCCGTAATGCTCAAGGCCCGCTCCGGGGGCGGCGGGCGCGGCATACGCTTAATACGCAGCGTGTCAGATATCAATGCCGGGTTTATGCACGCGTCCATGGAGGCAAAAAAAGCGTTCGGCGACGGGGGGCTGTACCTCGAAAAATACATTAGCCCCGCCCGCCATATAGAGGTGCAGGTCTTGGCGGATGAAAAGGGTAATGTAGTCTGCCTGGGCGAGCGCGACTGCTCCGTTCAGAGAAAAAACCAAAAGCTGATAGAGGAAAGCCCTTCTCCCGCGATTGACGAAAAGCAGAGAAGAAGCCTAATCAAGCTGGTTGCGGGCGCAATGGAGAAGCTTAAATATGTAGGCGCGGGCACGCTTGAATTCCTCCTCGACGGGGACGGCAGGCTGTATTTTATGGAGATGAACACACGCCTGCAGGTGGAGCACGCGGTAACCGAAGAGCTGACAGGCATTGATATAGTCAAGTGGCAGATACGCGTGGCGGCGGGCGTGGAGCTGGGATTTAAGCAAAAGGACGTCAAATTTGAAGGAGCCTCGATAGAATGCCGCATAAACGCGCTCAGGCCCGGAAAGGTTGAGTTTCTGCATATACCGGGAGGGCCGTCTGTCCGCTTCGACACATATCTTACGGCGGGTGCGGAAGTCACCCCGTTTTACGATCCCCTGCTCGGAAAGCTAATAACAAGCGCAGGGACGCGGGAGGAAGCGCTGCGCAAAATGAAGTCCGCGCTCTGCGAGCTGATTATTGAGGGCGTTGAAAACAATATCGAGCAGCAGATAGAGCTCATAGGCAGCGAATCAATGAAAAACGGAACGTACAATCTGGACTTTTTCCAAGCATGCGCGCACGAACTGCTTCCGCGGAGGTGATTTATATGGCCTTTATTCACTTCAGGCATAAGCCGAAAAACGAGCTTGAAAAAGGCGGCAGGCAGGCGGCGCCGGTGCTCGCGGATGAGAACGAGCCGTCGAAGACCTGCCCGAACTGCCGCAGGCAGATTCCGCTCAGCCTCATCTGGGGCAGATACCACACCTGTACCTGCGGCTATCATTTCCGCATGACCGCGCGGCAGAGGATAAACTTCATAGCGGACAGAAATAGCTTTTCGGAGATGTACTCGGGCCTCGTCTCCGAGGACGCGCTCTCCTTCCCGGGTTATAGAAACAAGCTCAGGACGACGCGAAGCGCCTGCGGCGAAACCGAGGCGGTGATCTGCGGGATGGCCACGATAGGCGGGAGTGTATGCTGCATGTTTGTAATGGAACCTTATTTTATGATGGGCAGCATGGGCGCGGCTGTCGGCGAGAAGGTAACGAGAATCTTTGAATACGCCGCGCAGAACGCGCTTCCCGTCGTGGGATTCACGGTATCGGGCGGGGCGAGGATGCAGGAGGGAATTATATCGCTGATGCAGATGGCGAAGACCTCCGCGTCAGTCAGGCGGCACGGGGACAAGGGGCTTTTTTACCTCACGGTTCTGACGGACCCGACGACAGGAGGGGTTACGGCGAGCTTCGGAATGCAGGGGGACATCATACTGGCCGAGCCGGGTGCGACGATCGGATTTGCCGGGGCGCGCGTCGTGGAGCAGACGACGCGAAAAAAGCTGCCCGCCGGCTTTCAGACGGCCGAATTCATGCTGGAGCACGGGTTTATTGACGCGATTGTCCCGAGGGCGGAGCAAAAAAAAACCATATCATACCTGCTTAAAATGCACGGCGGAGGCGGGAGCGCATGAGCAGAAAAGCATACGACAGGGTCAGGCTTGCAAGAGCGAACAGCCGGCCGACGGGCAGAAGCTATATAGAGCATATATTTTCGGATTTTTTTGAGCTGCACGGGGACAGGAGGTTTTCCGACGATCCGGCAATCATCGGGGGAATCGCATATCTTAACGGCATTCCGGTGACAGTCATTGCAGTTGAAAAGGGGCGCGGCGCCAGGGAGCGCGCCTTCCGGAACTTCGGCTCGCCAAATCCGGAGGGGTACAGAAAGGCACTGCGCCTTATGAAGCAGGCGGAAAAATTCTGCCGCCCGGTGATTTGCTTTGTGGATACGTCCGGCGCGTTCTGCGGCATAGGGGCCGAGGAGCGCGGGCAGGGACAGGCCATAGCCGAAAACCTGTTGGAGATGTCGGCGCTGAGGATCCCGATCATCTCAATCATAACGGGAGAAGGCGGGAGCGGCGGCGCGCTTGCGCTGGCCGTCGCGGATGAGGTCTGGATGCTTGAAAACGCAATCTATTCCGTCATTTCACCCGAGGGCTGCGCGAGCATATTATGGAAGGACGCGTCGAAAGCCGCCGAAGCTGCAAACAGCCTGAAGCTTACGGCGAACGATGCGCTGTCCCTATCGGCCGCAGAGCGGATTATACCCGAAAAAGAGCTCGGGAAGGACGGTTTTTACGAGAATATTAAAGATATGCTGGTTCGGCAGCTAGAAATACTCAGGAAGATGCCCGCGCAGGAGCTGATTGACAAACGCTACGAAAGATTCAGAAAAATAGGCTGCGAATCGCTTCTTGGGGACGAAGCCGAGCAAGGCGAGGGAGGTCAGCATGCAGAATGAAGCCGTGCCCTATATAAGGCGTGCGTTCTTTTACGAGACGGATATGATGGGCATAATACATCACGCCAATTACATCCTCTGGATGGAGGAAGCCCGCACGGATTTTATGGAAAAGGCCGGGCTGGGAAAGCTCGAGGGCATAGGGATACAACTGCCTGTCGTCAGCCTGAGCTGCAGATATGTCTCTTCAGTGCGCAGCGGCGACATAATTGAGGTCGGCACTCTCCTCGCGTTTTTTAACGGTATCAGGGCGATATACAAATATGAAATGCGCGATGCGGGAAGCGGGCGGCTCGTCGCAGCCGGCGAGACCGTACACTGTTTTCTGGACGAAAGAACCGGGATGCCTGTAAACCTGAAGAAGAGATGCCCGGAACTATATGAAAGAGCATTTAAAGCATGTAAGCTTAAGGACGCGTCCGAAATTACATAGCGCGTGTAGCCTGAGGCAGGTAAACGGCACAAAACGGCCGCACAGCCTTTGTGCCTTACGAAAGGAGCGGTTATAAATGAGCATTTACAGGCAGTTCTGCGACGAGGTTTTTGACGAAAAAGGCATTCTCACCGAATTTCAAATCAAGTACCCGCCCGATTTCAACTTCGGGTACGACGTAGTCGACGAGATTGCCCGGAGGGAGCCGGATAGGAAGGCTCTTGTCTGGTGCGACGACAAGGGAGAGGAGCGCTGCTTTACGTTCGGCGACATCAGCCGCCTGAGCAATAAGGCCGGAAACGCGCTGCTCGCGCGGGGCGTAAAAAAGGGCGACAGAGTAATGACCATTCTGAAGCGGCGCTATGAGTACTGGTATATAACCGTAGCCCTGCATAAGCTTGGCGCCGTGCTTGTGCCCGTGACGCATATGCTTACGGCGGAGGATATCGAGTATAGGGTCAACAGCGCCGGGATCAAAGCAATAATCTGCGTGCCTGACGAAGAGGTTACGCAAAAACTCCTCAGGGTGAATTGCCCGTCTCTTGAAACGCTGTGGACCGTAAATACGCCGGCGAAGGGATTTTATAGTTTTACGGACGAGGTGGAAGCGGCGCCGGAAAAACTGAAAAGGCAGGCGACTTCGGCAGATGAGCCGATACTTTTGTACTTCACCTCCGGCACAACGGGCTATCCCAAGGGCGTCGTCCACGACCATACCTATCCGCTTGCCCATATAGTAACCGCTAAATACTGGCAGCAGGTCGTCGACGGGGGGCTTCACTTCACAGTCTCGGAAACCGGCTGGGCGAAAACCTCCTGGGGCAAGATTTACGGCCAGTGGCTCGCGGGAAGCGCGGTTATGGTGTTCGATTTCGACAGCTTTGACCCAAGGCAGCTGACTTCTGTTATAAACCGGTACAAGGTGACTACCTTCTGCGCGCCGCCCACGGTTTACAGGTACCTCGTAAAAAAGGAGATACCGGAAATGCCGAGCCTTGTCCATGCCTCGACTGCTGGAGAGCCGCTCAACCCGGAGGTATTCAGCCGGTTTAAGCAGCTGACGGGCCTGAGCTTAACCGAGGGCTTCGGGCAGACGGAAACCACAATGCTCATAGGATACCTCAAAGGCGATATGCCGCAACCGGGCTCAATGGGAAAACCCTCGCCCCTGTATCATATAGAGCTTTTGAAGGAAGACGGGATGCCCGCCAAAAACGGCGAAACGGGAGAGATTGTCGTCGTCCCGCCGAAGACGGGGAAACAGCCCGGCATCTTTTCAGCTTACAACAACAACGAGGACCTGAGCGGCTACGCGTGGCGCGGCGGAGTTTATCACACGGGCGACGCCGCATGGAGGGACGAGCAGGGATACTACAGGTTTGTCGGCCGCATTGACGACGTGATAAAAACAAGAGGCTTCCGCGTAGGCCCGTTTGAGATTGAAAACGTCCTGATGGAGCATCCGGCGGTTATGGAATGCTCGGTAGTCGGCATTCCGGACGAGAAAAGAGGGCAGGCCATAAAGGCCGTAGTAGTGCTCGCGCCCGGCTATAAGCCTTCAAAAAGCCTCGGCAAAGAAATCAGAGAGTTCTGCAATGCGCGTATGTCAGAGTATAAATGGATACGCGTTCTGGATTTTGTCGAGTCCCTGCCTAAGACCATAAGCGGAAAAATCAGAAAAACCGTTCTCAGGGAGACAAGATAGGCCCGAAGGCAATTGCGTTTGCCGCCGGGCGGGAAAAGGGGCCGGCGCTGATTAACGCGCGGCCCCTGCAGTTTATTCAGTCTTAAGAAAGCCTTTCCCTAAAGTCGCCATACCCGAATTCTTTTACTACGCGGTATTCGCCGTTTTTTGTTTTAAGCACAATATCGGGCAGCCTCATGCCGTTGAATGTATTGTTTTTAACCATCGTGTAAATCGCCATATCCCCGAAAACCAGCCTGTCCCCCGCGGAGAGAGGCTTGTCGAACGAATAGTCTCCTATAATATCGCCGGCGAGGCATGTAGGCCCGCCTATGCGGTACGTATGCGCTTTTTCTCCCGCCTCGCCCGAGCCAAACAGCGGCGGCCTGTAGGGCATTTCTATGACGTCCGGCATGTGGCAGGCGGCGGAGGCGTCCACTATCGCGATGTCCATGCCGTTATGGACAATGTCCAGAACGCTTGTTATCAGCACGCCGGCGTCGAGGGCTATGGCCTCTCCGGGCTCAAGATAGACTTCAGGCCCGTATTTTTCCTGCATACGCTCTATGCAGCGCTCCAGGAGCCCAATATCGTAATCGCTTCTCGTTATATGGTGCCCGCCGCCGAAATTAATCCACTCAATTCGTTCAAGGTACTGCCCGAATTTCTCCTCGACGGAATTAAGCGTCTTAAGCAGGGCGTAGGAGTTCTGCTCGCACAGACTGTGGAAATGCAGCCCTGTCACGCCGGTAAAATCGGCTTTTTCAAGCTGTTCTGCCGTTATGCCGAGCCTTGAGTACGGCGCGCAGGGGTCGTATATGGCCTTTGTCTGCGTCGAGCATCCCGGGTTTATCCTCAGGCCGAGCTTTTTACCCCGGGCCAGGCTTTTATACTTTTCAAGCTGCGCGGCGGAATTGAAGACAATATGGTCGCAGATTTCCGCAATCTCGGGAAACTCGTCCTCGCGGTACGCGGCGGAATAGACATGCGTCTCGCCGCCCATTTCCTCCTTCCCCAGCCTTGCCTCATACAGCCCGCTTGCCGAGGTGCCGTCGAGGTATTTGCCTATGAGCGGGTAGACGGAGAACATTGAGAACGCCTTCTGGGCAAGCAGGATTTTAGCTCCGGTCCTCTCCGAAACACCGCGCAGTATCTTCAGATTGTCCTCGAGCTTTTCTTCGTCTATAACATAGCACGGAGTCCGCAGTTCGCTCAGCCTCATCTTAATCCACCAGGACAGGGCTGAAGTCCTCTTTCCACGGCAGCCCCTGAGTATTAAGCTCATGCATGAACGGGTCCGGGTCGAATTCCTCGACGTTGAATACACCGGGCCCCTTCCATTTGCCCGTAAGCAGCATCTTCGCGCCGATCATAGCCGGCACTCCCGTCGTATAAGCGATTGCCTGGGAGCCCACCTCGCGGTAAGACTGTTCATGGTCGCAGATGTTATAGAGGTAATATGTCTTATTCTTACCGTCCTTTTTCCCCTTGAAAATGCAGCCTATATTGGTTTTTCCTTTTGTCCTCGGCCCAAGCGAGGCGGGGTCGGGCAGCAGCTCTTTCAAAAACTGTATGGGCACGATCTCCCGTCCCTCGTACATTATAGGCGTTGTCGAGAGCATGCCCACGTTCCCAAGACACTTCATGTGCGTCAGGTAGGACTGCCCGAAGGTCATAAAGAAGCGTATGCGCTTGACGCCCCGTATGTTCCGGGCAAGCGACTCAATCTCCTCGTGGTGCAGGAGGTACATATCCTTCTTACCCACCCCGTCGAATACGTATTCCCGCTTTATCTCCATCGGCTCCGTCTCTATCCAGCGCCCGTTTTCCCAGTAGGAGCCGGGGGCCGAGACTTCGCGGAGGTTGATCTCCGGATTGAAGTTGGTGGCGAACGGGTACCCGTGGTCGCCGCCGTTGCAGTCGAGTATGTCAATCTCGTCAATCTCGTCAAACTGATGCTTCAGCGCGTAGGCCGAGAAAACGCCCGTAACGCCGGGGTCGAAGCCGCATCCGAGCAGGGCCGTGATGCCCGCGCTTTTATACCTGTCGCTGTAGGCCCACTGCCAGGAATAGTCGAAATAGGCCGAAAACCCAAGCTCCCGCCGCCTTTTCTCGTAGGCTGCGCGCCAGTTTGGGTCGTTTGTGTCCTCGGGCTCGTAGTTCGCCGTATCCAAATAGTTGACCCTGCATTCAAGGCAGGCGTCCATAATTGATAGATCCTGATACGGCAGGGCTAAATTCATCACAAGCTCGGGCTTTACGCAGTCAATAAGCTCGATTAGCTCCCGCGTGTCGTCCGCGTCGACCTGTGCTGTCGTAATTTTCGTGCCTGTCCTGCCCTCAAGCGCCTCCTTAAGCGCGTCGCATTTTGATTTGGTCCGGCTTGCTATAACCAAATCGGTAAATACGTCGCTGTTCATGCAGCACTTCCGTATGGCGACTGAGGCCACGCCGCCGCAGCCGATAACAAGTACTTTTGACATTTTGACACTCCTTTCAGTGAGCCAGAGCCAGAAGCATTTCGCGCACGATTTTCCCGCCCGTGAGCACCGATATATCGGCCGGGCTGTAACCCGGGCTGAGCTCGACAACGTCGCAGCCGACGACGCTGCAGTTAAGGCATATATCCGTGACGGCTTTTCGAAGCTCCTCAAAAGATATACCGCCGGCCTCGGGAGTCCCGGTTCCGGGGAAGACGGACGGGTCGAGTATATCGAGGTCAACCGTAAGATACACCGGCCTTCCGGTAAGGCGGCTTATCACCTCGGGAAGGCTGTCCGTACTGAAGCGATGCATTTCCGTATGCCCCTGGCTGCTCCATTCAAATTCGCTCCTGTCGCCGGAGCGGATGCCGAGCTGTATAATACGCCCGTCGCCTGCAAGCTCATGGCAGCGCCTAATTACGCAGGCGTGCGACAGCTCCTCTCCGAGGTACTTATCCCGCAGGTCGGCGTGCGCGTCCAGATGCAGAAGCATTATGCCCGGATATCTTTTAACCGCCGAACGGAAAGCCCCCAGCGTAATAAGATGCTCGCCTCCGAGCAAAAACGGGAGCTTGCCGTCGGAGAATATAATATCCGTTTTTTCCTCGATTTCATCCAAAACCCTGGAAGGATTGCCGAAGCCGAGCTCAAGGTCGCCGCCGTCGAAAACGGATATGTCCGAAAGGTCCTTATTAAGATAGGGGCTGTAGGATTCAAGGCCGTAGGACTCATGGCGCATAGACGAAGGCCCGAACCTCGCGCCGGGCCTGAACGAAACTGTTCCGTCAAACGGCGCGCCGTAGAGGACTATTGAGGAGCGCTCATAGTCGCTGTTACAGCAGAGAAATGTCTCGACGTTCTTATTCCACATCCCGCAGCATCCTCTCCACATATTTTGGTATATAGAAGCAGCCCATATGCAGGTTCGTAGTGTAATAATCCGTCTCGATGCCGAGGGCCTTCCACTCGTCGGCCCGCAGGGAGCTAATAGGATGGTATTTTTTCGAGGCGAAGCCGAACATCCAGTGCCCCGAGGGATAGGTCGGGATGTGAGCCTGATAGACCCTGCTGATCGGGAAACTCTGGACTATGCGCCTGTGGGCGCGCTGCATCGCGGCCCCGTCCTCGGGATAGAAGGGGCTCTCGTGCTGGTTTACAAGAATCCCGTCGTCGCGCAGCGCCTTATAGCAGCTGCCGTAAAACTCCTTTGTAAACAGGCCCTCGCCCGGCCCGAAGGGGTCTGTCGAGTCCACTATTATGACGTCATAGGCGTTGAACTGCCGCCTTATGAATTTGACGCCGTCCTCATAGTAAATGCGGACTCTCGGGTCGCCGAGTTTGCAGGCGGTGAATTGAAGGTATTTCCTGCTCACGTCTATGACCATAGGGTCGATATCCACAAGGTCGATTGACTCTACCGTACTGTAGCGAACAAGCTCCCGGACGACTCCGCCGTCCCCGCCGCCTATGACGAGGATATTCTTTGCCGACGGGTGGACCGCCATCGGCACGTGCACCATCATTTCATGGTATATGAACTCGTCCTTCTCGGTGAGCATAAGATAGCCGTCGAGCGTGAGGATGCGGCCGAATTCATACGACTCATATATGTCTATACGCTGGAAATCGCTCTGCGCGCTGAATATCTGGCGGTCTACGCGTATCGAAAAGCGTACGTTTTTCGTGTGGTTTTCAGTGAACCAGAGCTCCATAAAAAACCTCCCTTGTACGGTAGCGATAATTTCTAAGGGCACTAGGCGCCCCGCTAATCTGCGGCGGGACAATATTACTTCAGTACGTTCAGGCGTTCCACACTGAGATCCTCGGGGCCGGTCATCGAGCAGCCCTTTTCCTTTGCGTATTCGATGTGAGTTATAATCTCTTCCGTGATCAGCTCGCCGGGCGCGAGTATCGGAATCCCGGGCGGATAGCTCATAACAAATTCCGAGCATATCCTCCCCGCGGTTTCCCGGAGCGGCAGCGAGTATTTTTCGGAGTAAAACGCCTCTTTGGGCGAAATTACAACAACAGGCGCGATATACTCCTGCGTGAGCATGCCGGTCTTTTCGCGGCTGAATTTCCTGCGTATTTCGCTAAGCGCGCTCACCAGCCTCTCGACGTCTCGCGAACGGTCCCCGATGGTGAAATACGCGAGGATATTCCCGATATCCCCGAATTCGATCTGAATATCATACTCGTCGCGGAGAATATCGTATACCTCAATGCCGGCAAGCCCGATGTCCAGCGTGTGCACCGACAGCTTCATGCGGTCGAAATCATAAACACTGTCCCCGTTAATAAGCTCTTTGGAAAACGCGTAGTAGCCGCCGATATCGTTTATTTCGCTGCGCGCGTATTCGGCAAGCTTAAGCGAGGAGGCGATCATGTCAGCGCCATGAACGGCAAAGCTTCTTCTTGACACGTCAAGCCCCGCCATTAAAAGGTATGAGGCGCTGGTCGTCTGCGTCAGGTTGATGATCTGGCGGAGGTAGCCGGAGTTTACGGCATCCGAGGCCAGAAGCAGGGAGCTCTGCGTGAGGCTGCATCCCGACTTGTGCATCCCGACGGACGAAATATCGGCGCCGGCGCGCATGGCGGGGGCGGGCAGCCCGTCCCCAAAATAAAAAGCGGTCCCGTGCGCCTCGTCGGCCAGCGCCAGCATATTGTGCTCGTGGGCCAGTTTGACTATCGACTCTAAGTCGGAGCAGATTCCATAATATGTCGGGTTGTTGACAAAAACGGCCTTTGCGTCGGGGTTATCAGCTATCGCCTTCTCAACTGCGGAAAGCGGCATCCCGAGGGAGATTCCGAGCCTGGGGTCTATATCCGGCATGACGTATACGGGCACGGCGCCGCAGAGAATCAGCGCGTTAATCACGCTTTTGTGCACGTTCCGCGGCAGAATGATCTTATCCCCCTGCTTGCAGGCGTAAAGTATCATGCTTTGAACGGCGCAGGTCGTGCCGTTGACCATGAAAAACGCGTGTTCGGCCCCGAAGGCCTCGGCGGCAAGCTCCTCGGCATCTTTTATGACGGAAACCGGGTGTACGAGGTTGTCCAGCGGCCTCATCGAGTTGACGTCGACTTCGACGCACTGAGAGCCGAGAAGCCTGACAAGGTCCGGGTTTCCGCGCCCCCTCTTATGCCCCGGCACGTCGAAGGGAACTATACGCGTCCTCCTGAACCGCTCGAGAGCCTCCGCCAGGGGCGCTGAGCTCTGGGACATATCGCTCATCAGCCGATACTCCTCCCGGTGAAGATTTCAGCCATTTCACGGCTCAGTGCGTAGATTATCTCCTGCTGCTGCTCCCTGGGCAGCTCGTCTGCGCTGGCGTTGAAAAGGTAGTCCTGAAGCTTCAGCTCTTTAATGAGCATTTTTGTGTGAAACAGATTTGCCTTGCGGAGATTTTCGTCCACCGCGTCGTATTTTTCGAGTATTGAAGGGTCTATATATTCCTGGATGGAGTTAATATCGTGATCTATAAAAAGCTTTTCGCCCCGGATATTCCTCGTGAAGCCTCTGACGCGGTAGTCCATCGTAATTATGTCCGAATCGAAGCTGCCGATGAGATAGTCCAGTGTCGACAGCGGCGTAATCTCCCCGCAGGTGGACACGTCGATATCCACGCGGAAGGTCGCTATTGAAGTGTCGGGATGGTATTCCGGGTACGTGTGGACTGTCACATGGCTTTTATCCAGATGCGCCACAACCGCTTCACCGTTCATGGGTATAAGCGAATTCTCGGCAATGAGGAAGGTTACGGAGGCGCCCTGGGGGTCGTAGTCCTGCTTTGAGACGCTCAGCACGTTCGCTCCTATCATCTCCGTAAGATTAGTCATGATTTTCGTCAGCCGTTCGGAATTATATTGTTCGTCGATATATGCTATATAGTCCTTCTGCTCGCCGGGAGTTTTAGCGTAGCACACATCGTAGATATTGAAGCTAAGCGATTTGGTGAGGTTATTGAAACCGTACAGTTTGATCTTGCTCTCCATGCTGCACCTCCTGCTTGAGAATATTAGCCGGGAATAAAAAATAAAAAAGCAAGCGACGGCAGGGCGCGTCACTTGCTGAATTATCGAAAACTACGGACAGCAGAAATCAACTGTTCCGGAGTAAATCATGGCGTTAGAGTCTATATAGCAAAAATTACTTTTACTACTCTTATTGACCATTTCACAAGTTGCAGCGCGCTGGCGCCCGGTTATGAAGTAACCAACTTATAAAACTTGAGCGTTTCGCTCAATCAATAAGGCAACGAAGTTGCCCCTGCCTCTTCGACAGGTCTTCGGCATTTGACCCGGCCGTCCGTGTAGCCTTGACCTTAAGTTTGCGCCTTAAGGTGGTCAATAATTTTGCTTGAAAAGACTCTATGTGCCTTCTCTCAGTCTTGTCATCATAACGTATATTCTATGCATAGTCAAGGATTTTTTACAGTAACTTCAGGACCGGGAATCCGTCGTATCGCGGCCGCCTGCCCGTGCAGCCGTCGGCTTTGTATAATGGCAATACTATGCATGGCGGCGAAAAACTGAAAAAACTCATAGTGTTTTCAGTACAAATGGGTACAATAACAATAAAAATAAAAAATACTTGCATAATGTCCCAAGCTGTGCTATATTAGCCTTATCAGAGAGTAAGTGTTGGCAGAGTGGGGTCTCCCCGCTCTTTTTTCTGGCCCGGGGCATTCTGTCAGAAATTGGAAACGGAGGCGCGCTTATTATGAAAAAAGTGACGGAGCTTGTAGCCGGGCTGGCGCAGCCTGTGGCGGAGCGTCTGGGCTGCGAAGTCTGGGATGTGGAGTTCGTGCGCGAAGGCGGCCAGTGGTATCTGCGCGTCTATATCGACAGGCCCGAAGGAGTGGATATTTCGCTTTGCGAGGACTTCAGCCGCGAAATGGACAAAATTCTTGACGAGGCCGACCCTGTGGAGCAGAGCTATATTTTCGAGGTCAGCTCGCCGGGAATCGACCGGGTTCTGAAAAGGCCTTCCGACTTCATGCGTTTTATAGGCTATAAGGTTGATGTAAAGCTGTACAGGGCGCAGGACGGAAAAAAGGTTCACACGGGCACGCTTAAGTCTTATTCTGAAGCCGCCGTCACGATTGAGGCGGCGGGGAAGGACCTGTCGTTCGGCAGGGACGAGATCGCGCTCGTCAGGCTGGCGGTCGAGTTTTAGAGCGCTCAGAAGGATAAACAGCAGAATAATCTATAGAGGCGAGTCCAATAAGCGCCGCCTTAAAGGAGAGACATAAATGAACGCCGAATTTTTCAGCGCGCTTGATCAGATCGAAAAGGAAAAGAACATACCGAAGACATATATGCTTGAAAAGATCACGCAGGCGCTGGTAACGGCATTTCGCCGTGACAACGCCGGCATAACCGACAATGTTGTTGTCGAGGCCGATGAAAAAAAGCAGGAGATACGCATGTACGTCTCAAAGCGGGTCGTGGAGCAGGTGGAAAACCCGGCCATGGAGATCCTGCTTGACGCCGCGCGGGAGGTAGAACCGAAGGCCGAGCTTGGGGACATTGTAAACGTACCTGTCCACACGAAAAACTTCGGCAGAATTGCGGCCCAGACGGCAAAGCAGGTAATTATACAGGGCATACGCGAGGCGGAGCGCGGGATGATTTTTGAGGAATTCAACTCGCGCGAGCACGAGATACTGACAGGCGTCGTATCCAGGGTGGACCGCCGCACAGGTGCCGTCTCGATACGCATAGGCAGCGGGACCGAGGTCACAGAGGCTTTGCTCGGCGTAAGCGAGCAGGTAAAGGGCGAGACGATGCGCGAGGGGGACCGTGTCAAGGTCTACGTCGTTGAGGTCAGGAGGTCTACAAAAGGTCCCCAGGTTCTGATTTCGCGCACGCATCCCGGCCTTGTAAAGCGCCTTTTTGAGCTGGAGGTCCCCGAAATCTACGACGGGACGGTAGAGATACGCAGCATAGCGCGCGAGGCGGGCAGCCGCACGAAAATAGCCGTATGGTCAAACGACGAGAGCGTCGACCCAATAGGCGCCTGCGTCGGTCCCAGGGGCGGCCGCGTTTCGGCGGTTGTCGACGAACTGCACGGAGAGAAGATCGACATCATAAAATACAGCGAGGACCCGGCGGAATATGTGGCTTCGGCGCTGGCTCCGGCCGACGTGACGGGCGTCTGGATGCTTGACGACGGCAAGAGCTGCCGCGTAGCCGTGCCCGACGATCAGCTCTCTCTCGCCATTGGCAAGGAGGGGCAGAACGCGCGCCTTGCCGCCCGGCTGACAGGGTTTAAGATAGATATCAAGCCTGAATCCGCCATTAAAGAATAAGAGGCGGGTAAAAGGCGCGTGAAAGACGGTGAACAGGATGACGCCTAAAAAAACGCCTATGCGTCAGTGTTCGGGCTGCCGCGAGATGCGCCCCAAAAAGGAGCTTATCAGGGTCGTGCGTTCGCCCGCGGGCGAGGTTTCGCTGGACTTTAAGGGGAAGAGCTCCGGGCGCGGCGCATACGTCTGCCCCAGGGCGGAATGTCTGAAAAAGGCCCGCAAATCAAAAGCGCTGGAGCGCTCGCTCAACACTCAGATTCCGCCGGAGGTTTACGACGCTCTGGAGGCGCAGATGGAGACGGGAAATGAAGGATGACGCGCTGTCGCTCATTGGCCTTATTAAGAAATCGGGTTTTCTTGAAGCGGGCGAGGAGAACTGCGGGGCGGCATGCAGGGCAGGAAAAGCAAGAGCGCTGCTGCTTGCCGGCGACGCCGCCGGAAATACGGCAAGGCGCGCCGAACACTTCGCCGGGGCAGGCAGGGTGAAGCTTATCGTAACTCCGTTTTCCAAAGACGAGTTGGGTACGATGGTCGGCTTGCCGGGCTGCGCTTTGATGGCAATATGCGATAGTGGTTTGGCCAGCCTTTTTCTGTCGAAGCTGGCTTTGAAGGACGAGAAATACAGGCAGGATGCCGAGGAGTTTAAAATAAAGGCAGAAAAGGCGGCGCAGCGGAAAAAAGAAATGAAGAAACATCGCACAGGACGGTAGCAGCCGTCGAAAGGACCGGGAAGCGTGCCGCAGGGCCGTAAACCCGGAAAGAACGCGCAGCAGGAGGCTGGTTTATGAGTATGCTTATAAAATACCGGGTACATGAGGTGGCCAAGGATTTTGGACTTGCCACTAAGGATATTACCAAAATACTGACTGAATACGCAACGGCTCCGAAGAATCATATGCAGATTCTTGAGGAGGCGGAGCTTGACCTGATTTTTGAGTACCTGACGCAGAAAAACCAGGTATCGGGAATCGATGTGATTTTTGCCGAAGGCGACAAAAGGGAAGCGGAAAAGACGCAGGCGCCTCCCGCGGCCGACACAAAGCCGAAGAAGGAGAGCGAAAAGCCGGCGCCCGAAAAACACGCCCACCAGCCGAAAGCCCAGGCCCAGCCGGCGGCCAAACCGGAAGCGCCCGCGCAGCCTAAGCCTCCTGTAGACCGCTCCGCCCGTACAAAGGTTGTTGACACCAGAAAGGCGACGGTGAACCTCGGCCGCTTTGACGAACGCATAGAAAGCCTTGTACCCGAGCGCGCGCAAAACCTTCAGCAGCGGAGCAAGGAGAAGTTCGGGAGCAGGAAATCAGCCCAGCGCGGCGGCCAGTCCTACGGCAATAAGCGCCGTCAGGAAGAGCGCGAAAAGATGAAAAAGCTTATGGAGGAGATTGCAAAGAAGCATCCTCTGAAAGTCATGATACCGGACGAGATAAGCGTCGGCGAGCTTGCCTCTCGCCTTAAGAAGACGGGGGCCGAGGTGGTTAAGCAGCTGATGAAGATGGGCGTAATGGCTTCTCTTTCGGAGATAATCGACTATGATACCGCGGCGCTGGCAGCAATGGAGCTTGGCGCCAAGGTTGAGAAGGAAGTAGTCGTTACAATTGAGGAAAGGCTGATTGACGACCGCGAGGATAAGGAAGAGGAGCTCGTACCGCGCGCGCCTGTCGTCGTCGTCATGGGCCACGTCGACCACGGCAAGACGTCTCTGCTCGACAGGATACGCAATTCTGACGTCGCCGCAGGCGAAGCCGGAGGCATCACACAGCATATAGGCGCATATAGGGTCAAGCTGGGCGACAACATGATTACCTTCCTCGACACGCCGGGACACGAGGCGTTCACCTCGATGAGGGCGCGCGGGGCTATGGTCACGGATATCGCGATCCTCGTGGTGGCGGCGGACGACGGCATTATGCCCCAAACGGTTGAGGCTATCAACCACGCCAAGGCCGCGGAGATACCGATCATAGTCGCCATCAATAAAATGGATAAGCCCGGAGCCAATCCGGAGCGTATCAAGCAGCAGCTTACGGAGTATAACCTTGTGACCGAGGAATGGGGCGGCGATACGATTGTCGTTCCGGTATCCGCTGTGACGGGCCAGGGCATAGATACCCTGCTCGAAATGGTCGTACTGACGGCCGAGATGCGCGAGCTGCGCGCAAACCCCAACCGCGCCGCGAGAGGCACGGTCATAGAGGCGCGTCTCGACAAGGGCCGCGGCCCTGTGGCAACCATGCTTGTCCAGAACGGGACGCTGCGAAAGGGCGACGTAATTATCGCGGGCACGGCTGTAGGCCGTGTGCGCGCCATGACGGACGACAAGGGGAAGACGCTTGTCGAAGCCGGCCCGTCAACACCGGTTGAGGTAATAGGCATGGACGACGTACCTTCGGCAGGCGACATATTCAACGCCGTAGACGACGAGCGCATGGCCCGCACGCTGGTCGAGCAGCGCAAATTCGAGGAAAAAGAGGCCGCAAGCCGCGCTCCCATGAAAGGCGTTTCGCTCGAGGACCTTTTCGCTCATATTCAGGAGGGCAAGATAAAGGAACTCAACATCATCGTAAAGGCGGACGTGCAGGGCAGCGCCGAGGCTGTAAAATCCAGCTTGGAGAAGCTCTCAAACGACGAAGTCCGCGTGCGTGTCATACATTCCGGCGTCGGCGCCATAAGCGAATCCGATATAATGCTGGCCTCGACATCCGGAGCCATAGTGGTGGGCTTTAACGTTCGCCCCGATACCGCCGCGCGCGATTCCGCCGCCCGAAGCGGCGTCGACGTGCGCCTGTACCGCATCATATACGACTGCATAAACGAGATGGAGGCCGCGATGAAGGGCATGCTCGCGCCCAAGTACCAGGAGGCCGTACTTGGCCACGCCGAGGTACGCAAGACGTATAAGGCCAGCGGCATAGGCACTATCGCCGGCTGCTATGTGCAGGACGGCAAGATACAGCGCAACGCCCAGGTGCGCATAGTGCGCGACGGCGTCGTCATACACGAGGGGCAGCTCGCGTCCCTGCGCAGGTTCAAGGACGACGTTAGAGAGGTCGCCTCCGGCTACGAGTGCGGCATGAGCATCGAAAAGTACAACGACATAAAGGAAGGCGACATAATAGAAGCCTTCGTGATGCAGGAAATCGAGCAGTAGGAACAGCCCGCCGAAAGACGAGTATACATTAAACAGAGACTTCTGACTGCCGAAAGAGGTATAGCAATGCCAAAGAAGCGAATAGGCCGAATAAACGAAGAGATACAACGCGAGCTTTCAGCGCTTCTGCGCACGGTTAAAGACCCCCGTATAAGCAGGGGGCTGATAAGCATTACCGGAGTTAACACAACGGAAGACCTGCGATATGCCAGGGTCTATGTTTCGGCTTTAAACAAGGATGACGAAAAAGAGCTTATGAAGGGACTGCGCTCGGCCTCCGGATATTTGCGCCGGGAACTCGGCGCGCGCCTGCGGCTCAGGTATACTCCGGAGCTTGTTTTCTGCGCGGACGATTCTATAAGGCACGGGGCTCATATATCCGAAATACTCAAGACACTTGGAACCGGGGAGGCAGAAGAAGATGGATTACAGTGAAACCGCCCGGTGGCTCGGCGAGCGCGATCATTTTCTGATAATCACGCATTTAAGGCCGGACGGGGATACGCTGGGCTCCGCCGCGGGACTCTGCCAGGGGCTCAGGGACAAGGGGAAAACGGCTTATATCCTGCCCAATCCCGAGGCCACGGAGAGATATTTGGAATATGTGAAGCCCTATTACGCGCCGGAGGGCTTTGAGCCCGAAACGGTCATTACGGTCGACACGGCGGGGAGGAACCTCTTTCCGCTCAATATTGGCGATTACGGCGACCGTGTGGAGCTGGCTATAGACCACCATGCCTCCCACGCGCCTTACGCTCCGAATACCTGTGTTTACGGGAAGCACGCCGCCTGCGGAGAGATCATATACCTGATACTTTGCGAAATGGACGTCAAAATGACCGAGCGCATAGCGACCGCGCTCTATATAGCGATTGTAACGGACACAGGCTGTTTCCGGTACAGCAACACAAATTCCACGACGCTCAGAATCTGCGCGGACCTTATGGAATACGACGTGCCGGCCTCTTATTTAAACAAGAAGTTTTTCCGCACTAAATCACGGGCGCGAATTATGATAGAAAGCATGATGCTCGCAAATATGCAGCTTTTCGACTCCGGCACGATAGGCATAGTCACGCTCACGAACGAGATGATGAAAAAGGCCGACGCGACGGAGGACGATACGGACGATATTGCCTCGCTTGTCGGCCAGGTAGAGGGAGTGCGCGCGAGCGTGACCATACGCGAGCTCGAGGACGGAACCTGCAAGATCTCGCTGCGAACCGGGCCGGACCTCAACGCCTCTGACGTATGCGCGCAGCTCGGAGGCGGGGGCCACAAGGCGGCGGCGGGCTGCACGCTGGATGCGGGCGTGGAGGAATCTAAACGCCTCATACTGGACGCCATACAGAAGATCCGGCAAAAGAGCAGGGTCGTTGAGGAACCGGTATATTGAAAAGCGGCGTCATTATTCTGGACAAGCCCAAGGGCTGGACATCGCACGACGCGGTCGCAAAACTGCGCCGCCTGCTGGGTGAACGCCGCGTTGGGCACGGCGGCACGCTCGACCCCCTGGCTACCGGCGTGCTGCCTGTATTTATAGGGCGGGCGACGCGCGCCGCCGATTACATCACCTTTGCAGACAAGGAATATGTTGCGAAAATGCGGCTTGGCATAATTACGGATACGCAGGATATAACGGGGAAAGTCCTCTCCGTTTGCGACGATAAGCCGTCCTTAGAGGCTATAAAATCGGTACTTAAAGAATTTACGGGTGAAATTCTCCAGGTGCCTCCGATGTATTCGGCCATAAAAAAAGGCGGGGAAAAGCTATATGAGCTGGCCCGAAAGGGGATCGAGGTCCCGAGGGAAGGCCGTCCCGTAAAAATATACAGGCTCGAGCTTACAGGTTGCGACGGCGACGAGTATGAGCTGCATATTTGCTGTTCCAAAGGCACCTATGTGCGCACGCTATGCGACGATATCGGCCGAAGGCTCGGCTGCGGCGCCTGCATGACCGCGCTCAGGCGCACGAGGAACGGCCCTTTTACTTTGGAGCAGGCGGTCACGATAAGCGAAGTGTCGGAATGGGCCGAGAAAGGTAGAGCAGAACCCGATTTTATAAAGAGCATTGACTGCCTTTGGCCGGAGCTGCCCAAAACTCTCGGAGACGAGCGGAAAATACGCAACGGCGCAGCCTACCGCGTCAGCCTCCCCGACGGGCGGTACCGCGTCTATGGGGAAAACGGCGATTTCCTTATGCTGGGGGAGGTAAGGCAAGGCATGATGAAAACTATCAAAAGCTTTTTCGAGGTGGACAATGACGGGAAGTAAAAAAGTGCTGGCCCTGGGTTTTTTTGATGGACTGCACCTGGGCCACGCCGCCCTTCTTAAACGCACAAACGAGGTTGCAAAGGAGCTCGGGGCCACACCCGCCATACTTACCTTCGATAAGCATCCCGGCGACCTCATATTCGGATACACAATACCGCTTATTAACTCTAAGTCGGACAGGGCGTATCTCGCGGAAAAGTATTTCGGCATACGCGACATCATATTTATGAGGTTCGACGAAAAGTTTATGCATACTCCCTGGGAGGCCTTCATATATAACACGCTGCAAAAGGACAACGGCGCCGTCCATGTGGTCTGCGGTCACGATTTTCATTTCGGGTATAAGGGAGAGGGAAATCCGCAGCGCCTGAAAAGAAAATGCGCCGAGCTGGGTATAGGCTGCGACGTTATAACTAAGGTCGAGTACGACGGCATAACCATAAGCTCAACCTACATCAGGAAGCTGATAGCCCAAGGCGAGATAGAGCGCGCAAACGCGTTTCTCGGCCACCCGCACACGCTTTCAGCCCGGGTCGTCCGCGGCTTCCGCCTCGGGCGTTCCATAGGCTTCCCCACCGTAAATATGCGCTTTGAGGACGGGGTGCTGACGCCTTTCCACGGCGTCTACGCGACAAAAGTGCATCTGCCGGGCGGGGAGGTGCGCATGGGAGTCACAAACGTCGGCACAAGGCCGACCGTAAGCGACGGTATGCAGGTATCGGTAGAGACGAACATACTGGATTTTGACGGCGACCTGTACGGGGCGACGCTCCGCGTCGATTTTTATAAGCTTCTCCGGCCCGAGATAAAGTTTTCTGATATCGGCTCCCTGAGCGGCCAGATAGCGAGGGACAGTGCGGCGGTCCGGGATTATTTCGGCTGATATCGGAATAGACAAACGTAAAGCACCGTGATAAAATACTAAAAAACTCAGGCGGTGGAACACTTGAGGACCGACGTTTTAGGCGTGGGCTTTGACCCTGTTACAATGAATATGGCCGTTGAAAAAGGGATAAGCCTGTGCCAGAGCGGCAAAGCCGCCTATGTGGTGACGCCTAACCCGGAGATTGTCTGGGAGTCGCGCAAAAACGCGCAGCTCCGGGACGTTCTTAACTCGGCTGATTTAGTGCTTGCCGACGGGGTGGGAATAACGTTTGCAGCCGGCATATTGAAAACGCCTCTGCCTGAAAAGGTCGCCGGAATAGACTTCGCGGAGAATCTTATATCGCGCATGGAAGCTCTCGGCCTTAGGCTCTACCTTTTCGGCGGGCGTCCGGGCATAGCTGAAAAAGCGGCCTATAATCTTAGAGCCAAATACCCGAAGCTTATTATATGCGGCACGCACGACGGGTACTTTGAGGACAGCGCGCCCATAGTCTCGGATATAAACGCCTCGGGAGCCGACGCTGTTTTTGTCTGCCTCGGCGCCCCTAAGCAGGAATTATGGATCGCCGAACACCGCTGTGAACTCAACGTTCACCTGCTCGCGGGTCTGGGCGGCAGTCTTGACGTTTTTGCCGGTGAAGTAAAAAGAGCCCCGGAAAAATGGCGGAAAATGAAGCTGGAATGGCTTTACCGATTAATGAAGCAACCGAGAAGGATTAAGCGCATGGCAAAGCTCCCGCTGTATGCTTTCGCGGTTATCGGGAGGAGATTTGGATGCCGCTTATAGTTTTGGAAGGTATAGACGGTGCGGGCAAGTCCACGCAGTTTGAGCTGCTGACTCAGCGCCTGAGCCGCGAGGGCTGCGATTTTCAGAAAATTGTCTTCCCGCAGTACTCGGAGCCGTCCTCGGCGCTTATACGCATGTATCTCGGCGGGGAATTCGGCGGCGGGCCTGACGCCGTCAACGCCTACGCCGCGTCAGCGTTTTTCGCCGTCGACCGTGTCGCGTCATATATAAAGGTTTGGGGCGAATACTACAGATCGGGCGGCCTTTTGGTTGCGGACAGGTATACCACCTCAAACGCCATACACCAGGGCGCGAAGCTGCCCGATAGCGAAAAGAGCGGCTTTTTCCGCTGGCTGTTCGACTTTGAGTATAATCTGCTCGGGCTGCCGAAGCCGGAGCTTGTACTATATCTTGATATGCCCGCCGAGCTGAGCGTAAAACTGCTCAGGACGCGGGGCGGCGAGCGCGATATACACGAGCTTGACGAGGAATACCTCATTTCCTGCCGCAAGACTGCCCTGCGGGCCGCCCGGGAGGACGGGTGGAAGGTGATTTCGTGCGCGCCGGGCGGCATACTGCGTTCGGTCGACGAGATACACGAGGAGATATTCGGCGAGGTCGCCGCGGCAGCGCGGGCAGGCCGCGATAAAAGCCGTTTTTAGCGTATTATTCGAAACATTTTTAATAAAAAGTCTGCATGACGCGAAAGGAGGCCAGTATGATTTATTTACTGTTGGGAAAAGGATTTGAGGAGATGGAGGCCGTCGCTTCAATCGACATTCTCCGCCGCGCGGATATTGACGTTAAGACCGCGGGTATAGGCGGAAGGCAGGTAGCAGGCGCCCACGGAATTACCATAACGGCCGACATAACCGTGGAAGAGGCGGGAGAGGCCGAATTGGTCATACTTCCGGGAGGAATGGGCGGCGTCCAGAGCATCCTGGAAAGTTCTGCGGCAATGGAGCTTATCAAGAAAACCTATGAAAAAGGCGGTTCTTTGGCCGCGGTTTGCGCGGCGCCCATGATTCTTGGAAAGCTCGGCTTCCTGAAAGGGAAAAAAGCCGTTATCTACCCCGGCATGGAAAAAGAGATAGACGGCGCCGATGTCCAAAATGGAGCCAAGGCGGTCGTCGATGGCCGCGTCATAACCGGCCAGGCGCCGGGAGCTGCTATAGACTTTGCCCTGGAGCTTGTTTCCTATCTGAAGGGAGAGGCATCCAGGGAAAAAGTGCGTTCAGTGCTGCATTACGGGCAGGAATAGGTATTGACTGCCATTATAGGGAGAGAGCTGCCCTGTGTATAGGGCAGCCCCGGTCCTGCTGGCAAAATCGAGGATTTAAGCTTGCGCCTGCTAACGGCGCAGGCCTGCTATGGACGGATTCGGACAGTGCGTAAGTAAGATTTAGCAGCGGTTTCCGGTGCCCGCGAAACCATTTCCGCAGCAGCAGCACAGGAGCAGTATGATAAGTATTATGCACAAGCACCCGTTTCCGTCGAAGAAATCACTATTAAACATTTTTTCACCTCGCTATACTTTTCTGAGCCATTCTATGCAGGTTCCATCCGCCCTGTTACGATGAAAGGATTATTGATTATGTCCCCAAGTTTTGACGACCGCGATTTTGATATCAACCGGCCCGCCGACGATCTTGACCTTGACGAATTCAGGCGTTTGGCCGAGTCTAATGAGCCAGTCGAAAAAAGTGAGGCGGAGAATTTCGACTTTACGCGGCTGACGCAAAAGAAGCCCGCCGTGGAAAATGCAAGTGAACGGAGGCAGACTGTGCCCAGGCCTGTTAAAAAGCCTGAGGGCAGTAAGAAGGAAGTAAGCCGGCCCGCGAAAATGCCTAAGCCCCGGGAAGATAAAAAACCGGAGCGGGACATAAGGACCGAAAAGACTGTCGAACTGGGTTCCCGCAGGCGCACGGGCTGCCTCGGCGCGCTTTTGTTTTTTGCTTTCATTGTAGGGATTTCGACTTTGCTGGCAGTGGTCGGCTGGATGGCGGCGACGGACGTGCTGGCGCTTGGCAAGGACTACGAGACGGCCGTTATTGAGATAGAGGAGACGGACGGGCTGCCCGACGTGGCCCGGAAGCTTTCAGAGAAGGGTATAATCGAATATCCGTGGCTTTTCCGCCTTTTCGGCAGAATCGCCGACGCCGAGGAGAAAATCCAACCGGGCTCCTTCGAGCTCAACACAACTATGGACTACCGCGCGATAATAACTTCCATGGGGTCTCATTCCCCGACACGGCTTACGGTCAAGATAACCATCCCCGAAGGCTTTACGCTCAAGGAGACGCTTAAAAAGCTTGCCGACAACGGCGTTGCCTCTTACGACAAGCTGCTGGACACCGCGGCGAATTACGATTTTGAATACAGCTTCCTCAGCGAGCTGCCGCTGGGCGACGAAAACAGGCTCGAGGGCTATTTGTTCCCGGACACCTATGAATTCTATATAGAAGAGAATACGGTTACGGCGATAAACAAGCTGCTTTCCAACTTCAATTCAAAATTCGGCACGGAAATGAGGGAGCGCGCCGAGGAGATGGGATATTCGATACACGATATCGTTACTATCGCCTCGCTTATTGAGGAGGAGGCCGCAAACGACTCGGAGCGCGCTACCGTCGCTTCCGTCATATATAACCGTTTGAGCAGCGATTCCTTCCCCTACCTGCAGATCGACGCGACAGTGCAGTATGCCCTGCCTGAGCGCAAGGAGGAGCTGAGCCTCGACGACCTCCAGATAGACAGCCCCTATAACACCTATAAATACCCCGGCCTGCCGGCAGGCCCGATAGCAAATCCGGGTTGGGCGTCTCTCAACGCCGCGCTTTACCCGGCATCTACAGATTACTATTTCTACGCCCTTGGAGCGGACGGGACGCACCATTTCTCAAGGACGAAGGACGAGCACGACGCGTTCGTCGCACAGATGAACGGCTAATCTATACAATGGGAGCATAATCGCATGGAACCGATGGGACTGAACACAATACGCGAAAAATTCCTTTCATTCTTCGAGAGCAAGGGGCATTTGAGGCACGCGAGCTTTCCCCTCGTGCCTCAGGGGGACAACAGCCTGCTGCTTATCAACTCAGGGATGGCGCCTTTAAAGCCTTATTTTTCAGGCGAGGTCACGCCGCCGTCCAAACGCATGACCACCTGCCAGAAATGCATCAGGACGCCGGATATAGAGCGTGTGGGCAAAACCAGCCGCCACGGCACCTTCTTTGAAATGCTGGGGAACTTCTCCTTCGGGGACTATTTCAAACGCGAGGCGGCGGCCTGGGCGTGGGAGTTTGTGACGGAAGTAATGCAGATACCAAAGGACAGGCTGTATGTGACAGTCTATCTTGACGACGACGAGGCCTACGATATCTGGACTAAGGAGGTCGGCGTCGACCCGTCGCATGTTTCCCGCCTCGGCAAGGCGGATAATTTCTGGGAGATCGGCTCCGGCCCCTGCGGCCCCTGCTCCGAGATTTATTTTGACCGCGGCGAGAAGTATTCCTGCGGCAGCCCGGACTGCAAGGTCGGCTGCGACTGCGACCGCTATGTCGAATTCTGGAACCTTGTGTTCACCCAGTTCCATAACGACGGCAACGGCAATTACACTGAGCTTAAGCAGAAGAATATCGACACCGGCATGGGTCTGGAGCGCCTTGCCTGCATAATGCAGGGCGTCGAGAGCCTGTTCGACGTCGATACGGTCATGAATATAACAAAGCATGTCTCGCAAATCACAGGCGCTGTCTACGGGCAGAGCGAGAGCACGGACGTTTCCCTGCGCGTCATAACGGACCATATACGCTCGACGACAATGATGGTATGCGACGGGATACTCCCGTCCAACGAGGGCCGCGGCTATGTGCTGCGCCGGCTCCTGCGCCGCGCCGCGCGCCACGGTCGCCTGCTCGGCGTCGACCGCCCCTTCCTTTACGAGGTCTGCGGCACGGTCATAAACGAAAGCAGGAAAGCCTATCCCGAGCTTGAGGAAAAACGCGATTATATACGCCGAATAATAAAGCTGGAGGAGGAAAACTTCAGCCGCACAATCGACTCCGGCATGCGCATACTTGAAGGACTTATGGCGGAGCTTGAATCAAAGAACCAAAAGATTCTCTCGGGTGAAGACAGCTTCAAGCTCTACGATACCTACGGGTTCCCCGTCGACCTCACAATAGAGATACTGGCCGAGAAGGGCCTGACTCTGGACCGCGAAGGCTTCGATAATCTGATGAACGAGCAGCGGACGCGCGCCCGGGCGGCGAGGGCGGCCCTCGGGGACTTTGCCTGGGAGGGCATTGACCTGGGGCTCGACCGGGATATTGTAACGGAGTTTACGGGCTACGAGAGATTTGAGGAAGAAGACGCGACTGTGCTCGCAATAGTGGTCGGGGATGAACAGCGCTCGGCGGCCTATGAGGGCGAAAAAGCCGTTGTCGTACTCGATAAGACCCCGTTTTACGCGGAGCAGGGCGGCCAGGTCACGGATACGGGCAAGCTGACAGCCGACGGTATTCTGTTTGAAGTCACCGACGTAAGGAAGTCCAAAGACGGCAAATACATGCATAACGGCGTTGTTAAAAAGGGCCGGGTAAACGTATCCGCAAAGCTCAGGGCATCCATCGACGCTGAACGCCGCCGCGCTATTATGCGCGCGCACAGCGCGACGCATTTACTGCAAAAGGCCCTGCGTAGCGTATTGGGAACGCACGTGGAGCAGGCCGGCTCCCTCGTTACGCCGGACAGGCTGCGCTTCGACTTCACGCATTTTTCGGCCGTAACGCCGCAGGAGCTGGAGGCGGTAGAGCGCGAGGTGAACGAGGCCATTCTGGCCGACCTGCCTGTCTCGGCAACTGAGATGCCGATTGCCGAGGCGCGCGCTTTGGGCGCGATGGCGCTCTTCGGCGAAAAATACGGCGATATAGTCCGCGTAATTAAAATGGGCGATTATTCCGCCGAGCTTTGCGGCGGAACGCATCTGAGCAACACCGCGAAAGCCGGTTCCTTCCGCATACTGAGCGAGGCCTCCATCGCCTCCGGCGTGCGGCGCATCGAGGCTGTCGTCGGCAAGGAGGCGCTTAGGTCGGCGGACGAAAACGCGGTGCTTATACACGCTGTAGCCGAAAGGCTCAAAACAAATCCCTCCGACCTGAAGCACAGGGCCGATCAGCTCATGAACGAAGTGTCCGAGCTGCGCCGCTCTAATGATAACCTCCGGGAAAAGCTGATGCGCGGCGAGGCTCTGGAGTATTTAGGCTCCGCCCGCGACGTAAAAGGGCTGAAGCTTATTACAGCCGAGCTTGAAGGCCGGAGCGCGGAAGAAATGCGCTCCATGGGCGACTTTTTCCGCGACAAGAGCGACGCCGTTGTCGCCGTGCTGGCTTCAGTCAACAGCGGCCGGATAAGCTTCCTATGCGTCTGCGGCAGGGAGGCAATATCCAAAGGCCTCAAGGCCGGCGACATTATAAAGCACGTCTGCGCAACCACAGGCGGCTCGGGCGGCGGCAAGCCGGACAGCGCCATGGGCGGAGGAAAGGACATAAGCAAACTGGGCGAGGCCCTGGCTTCCGTGGAAGGCTTTATCGCTTCCAAGCTAGGTTAACATAACATTATTCCGAACGGAGGAAACAATATGTCTGACTGCCTATTTTGCAAAATCGCGGCGGGGGAAATACCGTCTGCGCGCGTCTATGAGGACGATACCGTTTTAGCCTTCCGAGACATTGACCCGAAAGCGCCAATCCACTTCCTCGTCATTCCAAAGGCCCATATCGACTCCGCGGCGAGCATCGACAGTTCAAATTCCAAAGTCGTGGCTCATATATTCGAGGTAATAGCCGAGACTGCGAAAAAGGAAGGTGCAGGCAGCTTCCGCGTGGTCACGAACTGCGGCGAGCAGGCCGGTCAGAGCGTCGGGCACCTGCACTTCCATGTGCTTGCCGGCCGCGATTTGACATGGCCTCCGGGCTAATTGCGGCACTATTATTCATTCACCGCCATGCGCGGCCGGAACTCTGCTGGGCTTAGCCTTAAGCGGGCGGTATGAGCCGTCCGCTTTTTTGCTTTGGAGAGCTTCAAACCGGCGCGCCACGCCAATTTTCGTCGCGCAGATTGACGTGCGTTATACGAATACTTTCAGCGCGTCTGCGCAATGGAGGTCAACATGTGCTTTCCGCGGCTGAACATAGCAACTGAAAGACATGCGTAAGCTGGGAATATTCTCGCTCGGCTTTGCCGCCGCCTGCTTTGCATCGCAGTATCTGCTTCCCGCAAACATTCTCTTATGGTTTGTGGGCGGCGCGCTGATTCTGTCTATTGCGTCCGCGCTGCTGCTTCGCGGAGACTGGCGCATACGCGCCGCTGTCTTTCTTTCGGGAGCCGCCGTATCCTTTGGGCTAAGCTATGCGCATTACCTTACGCATGACGTAAAGGCAGCGGCGCAGGACGGGCGTGAGGAAATAATAACCGCCCGTGCTGAAGCCTATACGGAGGCGACGGACTGGGGCTGCCGTGTGCTCGTGCGCACAGACGGGCTGAAAGCCTATCTCTATCTGCAGGACGATGTGGACATAGCGCCCGGAGATGAAATAACTCTGCGCGCAAAGCTCAGCCTGCCGCGAAAGGAAATAAGAGATTATTATAATTCAAAAGGCGTTTATCTTACGGCGGTGCAAAAAAGCGAGCCCGTTTATTCCCGCCCGGCAAAAGTCCCCATGCGATACTGGCCGGCAGTAGTTTTCAATTCGCTGAAGCGCAGCATAGCTTCAGGCTTTTCGCCCGATGTATCCGGCCTTGTAAACGCGGTCGTCACAGGAGACGACTCCGGGTTGGAGGAGAGCCTTGTTTCGGCGATAAGCAGCACGGGGCTTACGCACGTTGTCGTCGTCTCGGGCATGCACTTTTCATATCTTCTGGCTTTTCTCTATTTACTGACAGGCAAAAACCCGCGCAGGCGCTTAATCGCTCTTCCAATCCTGCTTTTCTTCATGGCCGTCACCGGATTTACGCCGTCGGTCATGCGCGCCGGGATAATCGCGATTATTCTGCTTCCGGCTCCGGTATTAAAAAGGGAGTACGACCCTCTGACGGGTTTGGGGCTCTCGCTTATAATTATGCTGGGCATAAACCCCAAGGCCGCGCTGAGCATAAGCCTGCAGCTGAGCTACGCGTCGTTCCTGGGTCTTCTGCTGTTTTCGCCGCGGATTTATTCCGCTTTCAGGCAAAGGCTTCATAGCAAACTGCGCATTTTAGACCGTATCCTCAAATACGTATGCTCGTCCGCAGCGGCGACGCTTGGGGCGATGGCGCTGACCGTACCGCTTACAGCCGTATACTTCGGGCGGGTCTCGGTACTTGCCCCGCTTGCCAATCTTGTGACCCTGCCGGTTGTAGTCTTTATTTTCATAGGCGGCGTTATTGTCGGCGCTTTGGGCATATTTCTTCCTCTTGCCGCTTCGGCTCTGTCGTTTATCGTATGGCCGTTCGCCAGGTATTTCGATTGGATGGCGACGCTTCTCAGCCGCACTCAGGCCATATCGTTTTCGACCGGCAACCCGTTCCTCTTATACTGGCTCGTGTTCGCTTACGCGATAATACTGCTGATGCTGCTTGCTCCCAGGCCCGGAAAGAAGTTCTATATCCCGCTTGCCTGTCTTGCGGTCTCCTTCTGCGCCGCCTGCTGCGCGGGCCTTATGCTCTATTCAGATACGCTGAGCCTGGTTATATCGGACGTGGGGCAGGGCAGCTGCGCCGTACTCTCGTCCGGGAGCTGCAGCGCCGTATTTGACTGCGGAGGCAGCAAAGCGGCGGACAAAGCGCAAAACGCGCTGTCCGCGCTGGGAAAGACGTCTCTCGACGCGCTGGTTCTGACGCATCTGCATGCTGACCATGCAGGCGGCGCCGCGTCTCTTATTTCCTGCATGAAGGTCGATGCGCTCTACCTTCCCATGACGGCGGACAGGGACGGGCTTTTAGGCGGCATACTCCAAAAAGCGCGGGAGTACGGAACCAGGGTAATATACGTCACGGAGGATATGACTCTCGAGCTTGGCAATACAAGAGTAAGGCTGGTAGCGCCTCTGGGGCGGGAGGACAACGAGGCGGGGCTTGCCGCCATAATAACCAGGGACGATTTCGATGCGCTGATTACAGGCGACATGGGCTCGGAAACGGAGATCAGGCTGGCATCGCGGTATGAGCTGCCGAAGACTGAGGTGTTCATAGTCAGCCATCACGGCTCAAAAAACGGCTCATGCAAAATGCTGCTAGATGAAATAAAACCCGACATTGCCGTTATTTCTGTAGGAGAAGGCAATACATACGGGCATCCGTCCGGCGAGGCGGTTTCGCGGCTTAAATCAGCGGGCGCCGAAATATACAGGACGGACTTAAACGGAAGCATAAGCATAACTCTTAATTGACTTTCGGGCGCGTTATGAAGGGGGGCGGCGTATGTCCGGCGCGAAAAAGGGAAGCCCGGAGAGCCCGGGCTATAGGAAGCTAAAAGAAGATATAAAGAACGGCCGGCCCGCCCGGGGCTACGTATTTTACGGCGAGGAGACCTATCTCCGCGACTACTACGCGTCGTACCTTCGTAAAATGATGACGGATAAGGCGACGGAGTGTTTTAACTACCGTGTGCTGGACGGCGGGAATCTTAACATGGATAAGCTGGAGTCAGCAGTCGAGACCCCGCCTATGTTCTCCGAGCGCGTCTATATACCCGTATGGGATTATAATTTCTGGGCCCTGCCTGAAAACGAGCGCGAGCGTTTTACGGAGCTCATTTCAGACCTGCCGGAATACTGCTGCCTTGTTTTTTTGTTCGATACCTTGGAGTATAAACCGGACCACCGAAAGAAAAAGCTAAGCGAGGCCGTGGATAAAAACCTCCGCGTCGTGGAGTTTAAGCGCAGGGAGGCCGGCGATCTCTACAGCTGGGTAAGGCAGAAATTCGTTCAGGCCGGCAGCGACATAGATAAAGAGCGGACGGACTACCTGATATTCCTGTGCGGCGGGCTTATGACCCTGCTTGAAAAAGAAATCGAGAAAATTGCGGCAAGGGCGGGACATCGCCTTGTAACAAAAGAGGATATAGACGCGGTCGCCGTACCCGTCGTCGAGGCCGTTGTGTTCGATTTGACAGACGCGCTGTCCAAAAACGACGCCGCGCAGGCCTTGACTGTGCTTGAGAAGCTCTTCGCCCTGCGCGAGGAGCCCATATCCCTGCTCGCCGTAATCGGGGGGCAGATGAGGAACGTCGCTCTGGCGAGGGTTGCGCTTGAAGAGGGGAAAAAGCCCTCCGAGCTTGCCGCCGCGCTGGGCTACCGTTCGGACTACCCGGCAAAAAGGCTTCTGGATACGGCGCGTCCGCTGTCGCTCAGAACCTGCCTTGAGCGCGTAAAACTGTGCGCGCAGTACGATTTACGCTTAAAAACCGCCGCCGGCAAGGAAGAAGTAATGCGGGAGCTGATTATGAAACTATGCCTCTTGTCCAAGTAGCCGAGACCGTCATCGTCGAGGGCCGGTATGATAAAAACAAACTCTCGCAGATTATCGACGCCGTCATACTTGACACCTCAGGCTTCGGCATATTCAACGACGAAGAAAAGATAGAGCTATTCCGCCGCATGGCGGAAAAGCGCGGCATAGTAATCCTCACGGACAGCGACGGGGCGGGCTTCCAGATCCGGAACTTCATCAAGTCGCGCGTGACGAAGGGCCGCGTGCTCCACGCCTATATACCCGACGTTTACGGCAGGGAGAGGCGTAAAAAAAAGGCGTCGAGCGAAGGAAAGCTCGGCGTCGAGGGTATGGATAGCGAGGTCATACTAAAGGCGCTGCGAATTGCGGGAGTAACGATGGACGGGGAGGCAAAACAGCAGGCAAACGGCAGGATCACCAAATCGGACCTTTATACGCTAGGCCTTTCCGGAACCTCGGGAAGCGCCGAAAGAAGGAAGCAGCTGCTTGATAAACTTGGGCTGCCGGAGCGCATGACCGCCAATACGCTGCTCACCGTCCTCAACGCGCTCTATACCAGAGAGGAATTTATAAGTATTTCAGATAAATAAGGAGACACGCAGATGACGGAAGCCACATACAAAAGAATACAGGCTCTGCGCGATTCGATGCTCGGGGAGAGGGAGATAAGCCTTTGCCGGCCCAGGCTTATAATGGAGTCCTATAGCGAAACCGAGGGCGAACCCGTACCGATCCGCAGGGCGAAGGCCCTGAGGAAAATTCTCAACGGCCTGCCGCTGTATATCGGACGGGACGAGCTGCTCGTCGGGCGCCTGACGGATAAAACACGCGGCTGCGTTCTAACTCCGGAGCTGAGCGAGGGCAAGTTTTCGGAAGCGACCGCCGCGCTTTCGGGGACGATGCTGCCGATACCGGAGGAGGCAAAAAAAGAGCTGCGCGAGATAGACAAGTATTGGAGCGTGCACCCGATGAGCGGCGGAGTGAAGACCGTACTGCCGGAGGAATACGCGGCGCTGCCCGGGATAGTAGCGGGATTCGGCCCCGGAACCGGCCACCACAGCATAGGATATGAAAAAATCCTCGGAAAAGGCGCGGCTGGACTAATCAGCGAAATAGACGCGGAGCTGTCCAAAACCGGAAATTCAGAGGAAAAAATCATAAGCCTTCAAGCTTCGAAGATTGCGCTCACCGCGCTTATAGAGCTTGCCGGACGCTATGCTAAGTACGCCGGGGAGCTGGCCGAAAAAGAGAGCGACGCTCGCCGCCGCGCGGAGCTTGAGGAGATAAAAGACATATGCTCGCGTGTCCCGGCGCACCCGGCCCGGTCTTTCCATGAGGCGATGCAGAGCATATGGTTCACCAATATGGCGCTGCTGAACGAAGAGTGGTCTGTCGGTATAGGCTTCATGCGTTTTGACCAGTATATGCTGCCTTTCTACAGGGCCGACGTTGAAAAGGGGAAAATCGACCGGGATAAGGCCACGCTGCTTATCGCCATGCTGCTTGTCAAGACCAACGAAGAGATACCGATAATGTTCAATAACTCCATGTCTATTAATCTCACGATAGGCGGCTGCACTCCCGCGGGCGAGTGCGCCGTGAACGAACTGAGCTATATGGTGCTTGACGCGGAGGACGCCGTTCGCCTTAACGATGAGGATATAATCGTGAGGGTCGGGCCCGAAACCCCGGAGGATTTCCTTGTCCGGGCCGCAAAAAGCGCGTATCTTCTTCACGGCAAGCTGAAATTTGTCGGCGACCCCCTGATTATCCGCCAGTTGACGGCCGACGGCAAGCCACTTGAAATTGCGCGCAACTACTGCATAACCGGCTGCAATTCGCCTACCATACCCGGCTGCTCGCACGATATGCCGGGCACGCTTATTAACCTTCCGTTGCTGCTGGACCTTGCGCTGCATGACGGCTATTCGCCCATGCTCGGAAAGCAGCTCGGGCCGCATACCGGAGAAGCCCGCAGATTTACGAAGTACGGCGAAGTCTGGGAGGCCTTTACAGCCCAGTGCAGGCATTTTATACCGATAATCCGCGCGGGCGACAACGCCCTGCGGGTAGTGGAGTACGAGACGCGGCCGCGCCCGCTTCACTCGGTTCTCCTCGACGGTTATATTGAACACGGCGTCGACGTGATGAGGGGCGGCACAAAGCCTTACTTGGTTTTCGCCATGTCGCTTTCCGGCGCCCCAAACGTGGGCGATTCGCTGGCGGTTATCAAGAAGCTTGTATTTGAAGAAAAGTCGGTTACGATGAAGGAGCTTATCGACTCGCTTGACAGGGATTTTCACGGCGACGACGAGCTTCTGCATAAGATAAGAGGCGTCGCGAAATTCGGCAACAACGAGCCGTATGTCGACGGTATTGTCAACGATGTGCTGTCTCTCGGAAGCGACATAATTGCTTCGTGCCCGTGCTACCTTGACGCAAAGCCGAACGCGGCCGCCGGTGTAGTGGCCTTCAACGTGGAGTTCGGGAAACATGTCGGCACCCTGCCGGACGGCAGAGGGGCGGGCATGCCCATATCCGAAGGCGGGCTTTCGCCTTATCAGGGCCGCAACATTTCAGGTGCGACCGCGACGCTTTTATCCGTAGCCGGCATCGACCACATGAAGCTGCGCCACGGTTCAGTTCTCAACCTGCGCCTGGACCCGAAGTCTCTTGAGGGAGAGGATAAGCTGCGGAAATTCTCCGCCCTGCTCAGGACGTACTTTGACCTCGGCGGCTACCTTATCCAGTTTAACATAGTGGATACGGAGACTCTGCGCGACGCGCAGAAGCATCCGGAGAGGCACAAGGACCTTATCGTCCGCGTCGCGACATACGCGGCCTATTTCGTGGAGCTTGAAAAAAGCCTCCAGGACGATATTATAAACCGCGCGCAGGTAGGAGAGATTTAGCCTAAGCCCCGGTATCAATAGAATATACTGCGCTGGCTGTTTTTGGCCGGCGCAGTTTTTTGTATTCTTCGTCGCCCGGATTCGCCTTTATTTTCGGAGAAAATATGCCATTATTTTCCAAAAGGAGGCGTGTCCATATGATAAGGACAGCGGCGACCGTCCTATGCTTCATGCTTTTCCTTGTAATTATCGGAACAGTTATCGACTCCCAGCTTGATGCCGCCGCAAAGTACGGGGACGCGGGGTTTTCCGCCAATGCCGCCGCAGCGTCCTATAACCCGTATTCGGAAGATTCAGACGCCATGTTCAGGAGGCTTTTAAACCTGGATGAGGACGACGTGCTGCTTGTCGTGGCGGGCGAAAATGTTACCGTAGGCTATTTTTGTTATTGGATTATCTATATCATAGAAAACTATTATAACGGCAGCGTCGACTGGACAAAAGACGTGGGCGGCATTTCCATATCCGAATATTTAAAAGCCATGGCACGGGACGTGGCTGCAGCAAGGTGCAATATGGAGAGGACTGCCCGTGAGAAGGGAATTGTCCTGACGGAAGATGATATCAGATCGATTGACGCTCAGATAAGCCAATTCAAAAACTATTACGGCGCAAAAGCCTGGGAGGAGGGCGTGAAATCCGGAATTATAACCGAGGGCGATTACACGGAAGACCAGAAGAAAGCGTGGATCGAAAACTGCGGCTCAATCAAATTCAGCAATCTGCTCACCTCAATGGCAGTATCAATGGACGGCTACATATCTCTGTGCAGAGGGGATCTCTACTCAAAATACCTTGTCGATTACCTTTTTGGAGAAGGCGGCGCTTTTAAACCGTCGGAAGAGGATTTAAAAAAGTTCATTGAGGATAATCAGATTTTCTGCGCCAAACAGATATTCATTTCTGCGCAAAAAGAGGACGGCAGCCCTATTAGCGCTGAGGAAAGCGCCAGGGCGCTCAGACGGGCTCAGGAAATCCGTGCGCAGCTCAGAGCGGGCGGGGACAAAGAGGAGGATTTTACGCGCTTGATGCACGAATGCAGCGAGGACCCGGGCCTGCCCGAATACCCGAACGGTTATACATACAGGAAAGGGAGCATGATTGGCGAATTCGAAAGCGCTGTCGAGCGCCTTGAGGTCGGCGCAGTCAGCGATATTGTCGAGTCCGACCTCGGGTACCATATAATAATGCGCCTGACGGCGGTTAATGAAGACACGAAGCTAAGCTATATACATGGCAGTTACCAGAAGCTGCTGGACAGCTGGCTGTCCTCAGTCGGCGTTGAGGAAACCGAGGCTTTTATCTCGCTCGACATTCAGGATTTCTGCGAAAAGCTGGAAGAGCTGAGAAACGAATTGAATGCGGGATAAAACAAAAGCGGGGCTTTTACTCTCCGCTCTTATTGTTTGTTTTTTTAATTATTCATTGCTACAATTCGATAATTTTCGCATAGCTTGTCTCCTATAATAAATTTGTTCAAATAACACTAAAAAAATACAAAAGGGGGACACTAATTTATGCGATTCAGAAAAAAGAAGATTCTTTGTTTTCTACTCTCGTTCGCCTTGCTGTTTTCCCTGCTTTCAAACAGCTTGGTAGCCCTCGCGGCACTCTACGATTACGACGAAACGCTGTTGCCTGTAAAATACAGCTTTGAGGGAAGACTTGTAATCGACCAGGTCAATTACGTGGACGCGTCGAAGACTGACAGCGAGCTGGCATCGACAATCACTGAAATAATTATTGAAAACGGGGCAGACATTGAGGTTGACAGCGAGAAATACAACGCGACTCTCACGGTGGACGGTGTCGAGTGCGATATTAAACCGGGAACATATATCGGCAGCGATATCGTGATTACGCTCACCGGCAAGGCCGAAGTAATGAGCGGCTTCCCCAAGTTTGACAGGCCGCCCGGCTCGGAGCCGGAATTCATCTACTACTACACAAGAGCGGCGGCTGTCGTAGCCGACGGCGCCCTGCAGGAGGGCTACTCGGTTCTTGAAGCGCTGATTGGCGGCGAGACTGACGGCCAATCGTCTTCCGAAGTGACTATTAACTCACAGGGAAGCTTTTTCAACGGGTATTGGATTGACAACTCTACATACGAGATCAATAACCTGAACATGACGCTCAATGGCTACGGCGGGGACGACTTCCAGGGCTGGGGCGCCGGCATAGTCGCCACGAACGGAGCCGACGTCACGCTGAGCGATTCGTACATAGATACGACAGGGGTGATACGAACCGCAATCTGGGCCGGCGGCGAAGGCTCTAAGCTTACGGCGGAAAACGTTGTCGTGTACGCCCACCCCGACAAAAGCGCGACGCCTTACTCGAACATGGACAACTTCGCGGCTCCCATGCTCGAGCGCGTTCCGTTCGTACTTGGCCTTGAGGGAAACATACGCGCGACAAACGTCCTCGGCAGCGCGGAGGCGGCCTACAATAACTCCCTGATCGTATCCGAGTGCTGGGGCGCGCTGTCTACAGACAGCGGCAGGCGCGGAACCAACGCGCTGACGGTTACCGACACGCTCGCTGGGATAGGAACCATAGAGGTTGCGCAAAGCGGCGTCGAATACACGGCGACAAAGGAGATTAACGGCGTCACATACGGCTTCAACGTCTATAAAGTCGGCGAGGGAAGCGGCTATGTGACCTACTCAGACCAGGGCGTGATAGATACGTTTGACAATGTTGAATTCTATTCGCCCGACTACATAGGCATTTTGGCAGCCGGCCCCTCCACAATGATTTTCAACGACAGCTACGGTTTCTCAGACAGAATCGGATTCATGTCTCACCAGAGCGAAAACGGTGTGCTCACTATTAACGGCGGAAGCTTCGACGTTGCCGACACATTCGTAATGGTCAAAAGCGGCACGCCGAATAAAGCCATCATAGACGTAAGCATAAACGGCGCGGATATAAATATCTTCGGAGACAATCCTCAAAGCGGCGTCATATTGCAGCTTATGGAGACGGACGACGCGGGCGGCCCCGGCGTCACCTCATACATAATAGACGACAAGACGCTCGACGAGATAAAGGAAATGACATCCGGCGGCGACATTGCCGCTGCAACGGCCAGTTTCACCGATGTGGAGCTGGAAGGCGATATATATAACTCCATCTATACATTCGACCAGCCTCTTGACGTCACGCTTGAAAACTCCGCGATTACGGGCGTAATCTCCTCATCGGTAGCCACGCACGTGGATGAAAACGGGGAACCGATGGACGGGCAAACCGTTACGGCGGGCGGCGACGACTATCTTGCCATAGGGCGCATTGTCAACGAGGCATGCGAGACGGTAAGAAACCCCGTTAACCTGAAGCTTACGAACAGCACATGGAAGGTAACCGGAACTTCATATCTTGCCTCACTTGAGCTTGACGCCGATTCCGAGGTAGTGGGCGCAGGTTACGATATGGTAATTATGACAGTCGACGGCGTGGAAACGCCCATCGAAGCGGGCGAAAAATATATAGGCGAAATAGTCATAACAACTTTAAGCGACTATGTCGTGGACCACGAGGGCGGCTCTATTCATGAAACGGTACCGACATATACGGGCTACGCGACTTCGTTTAAAGGCCGAGGTGAGGAAGACTACAGCGTCGGCTACTATATTAGCGGCGGCAGCATAGTCGCGGATAAGTCGCTTATACCCGAAGCAGACGAGCAAGTTTCCAGGCTTGACATTGACCTCTTTGTTTACGGTGACGAACCGTTCAACACCGTGCTCGCAAAAGGTGAGGGAACCGACATAACGCTCACAGGCAAAATTGAGGTTCGCGACGACGGCGACGGCTCGAAGGCCTCCGATTTCTCGGCCAGAGGCGCCGCGATAACAGCCACTGACTACGCGACGGTAAGAGTCGAAGACATGGAAATATATACGGAGGGCTTCGTCAGGGCCGCTTTGATATCGGACGAAGAAGCGGACCTGTTCGTCAAAAACTCGAAGATTACGGCGATGGGCGCCAACCCTCTAACAGAGGCGTATCCTGGCTATAAAAACAGCGCCATTATGCAGCTTATGATCTCGCCTCCGTGGGTTTTGGGCATTCAGGGCGGAGCGCGCACGGCCAATATGCTCGGCAAAAACTCCTCGCTCTCGGTAATAGGCTCCGATATATCGTCGGGCGGCTGGGGCGTGCTATCCACGGACTCCGGCAGTAATTTCAGAATGAACGTCGTTGATTCGACGCTGTCCATTCTGCCCGAATCCGAAGGCGGGATGTCCGCCGGGCCCTTCATCTACGGTGACAAATACGGCTCCGGCTACGGCACCTACATCATAGGCAATGCCCAGGAATACTTCTACGGAGTAAACTTCGAGGGCATGACGTACGCTTCGATTCTGACGGGCGGCGACGCCTATTACCAGTCGTCCAGCGGAAATATTCTTCTTGAGGACCCGTACGGACTTGACCTTGAAACGGTCGAAGGCAAAGGCAATGTCACTGCCATAAACACAGTTTTCGGCTTCATGGCGCATAACAACGGCTCAATAAACGTGCTTGACGGTACGATTGTAAATACGGAAGAGGCCACGTTCCTCTATAAAGCCGGAAATGTTGACTTCGTAGCGGATGAAGCATTGCTCAAACCCGGCTCCGGCATCATCCTGCAGATGATCGACAACGACGATAGTACGGTCGGCGCGTCGATGGGCGCGGGCGGGCCGGTATTCAACACGGTTTTCCATGAAGACGAGGGCTGGCCGTCCGAAAACGGCAACGTAACCGATCCTTCAAACGTGCCTCCCGGGCCTGGCGGCGGGAAAAACGAGGTTACGCTGACACTGACTAACGGCGATTACGAAGGCGACGTGTACAACGGCACCGGCTACTATAACCAGCCGGGCGACTCGCTCAGCGTCACTGTCGGCGAGAATGCAAAGCTGAAAGGCGTCATATCCCTGACCGAAACGCGCCATATTGACGAGAACGGCGAGCAGAACACATACTTTACAATCAACGAGTATTATTACCTCGGCCATGTCGAGAACAAACTCTATAATAACGGGAACAGCACGCTGTCCGTCACGCTGGAGGACGGTGCTGTCTGGACTGTAACAGGTACGAATTATCTGACAAAACTGTATGTCGAAAGCGGCAGCTCGATAAATGCCCCGTCGGGCTACAGTGTGGCCATGACTGTTGACGGTGTCTCGACGAAGCTTGAGGCTGGAAAGACGTATGAGGGCAATATCGTGCTCTCACTGGTCAAATCTTCTTTCGGCGGCTATACCGACGGAACGACCGTTCAGTCCTATAAAATCACGGCTGCCGCGGGAACGGGCGGCACGATTACGCCTTCAAGCGCTGTGGTGACAAGAGGCGGCAGCGCGACGTTTACAATCAAAGCGAACGAAGGCTATCGCATATCCGACGTCCTGGTGGACGGCGCGAGCGTCGGCGCGGTCGCGAGCTATACATTCAGCAACGTGACGGGCGCCCATACGATAGAAGCGAGGTTCAGTACGGAGGAAGAAGAGGAGCCCGTTTGGATTAATCCTTTCGTAGACGTTGATGAGGACGACTGGTTCTATGAAAGCGTTGCCTTCGTCGTGCAGAGAGGCCTGTTCAAAGGCATATCGGCTGATGAGTTTAACCCGAAAGGTGAAATGACAAGAGCGATGCTTGTAACCGTGCTGTACAGGCTTTCCGGGGAAATTGGCGGGGGAGAGAGCTCATTCGACGACGTGCCGAGCGGCGTTTGGTATTCCGACGCTGTCGCCTGGGCGGCGGACAGCGGCATAGTCAGCGGCGTCGGAAACAATAAATTCGACCCGAACGGCAGCATAACCAGGGAGCAGGCCGCGGTGATGCTTTACAATATGGCAGTATATCTGGGACTGGACGTCAGCGAATCCGGCAGCCTTGCGGGCTTCAGCGACAGTTTGGATCTCTCCGGCTGGGCGGAAGAAGCCATGAAATGGGCAGTCGGAGCGGGCCTGTTTGAAGGCAGCGACGGAAAGCTCAACCCGGGCGGGAACGCCACGCGCGCAGAGCTTGCAAAGCTGCTTATGTATTTCATTTCAGAAGTTATTGAATAAGTATCTGCCCGAAAAGCTTCTGATTAAAAGCAGTAAAAATCGGCGCTCCGGTCGGAGCGCCGATTTTTAGGCATATATTAGTTCCACTTTCTGGGGGGGCCGAGGTGCAGCATCTTGCGGGCCTCTTCGACTGTGGCTCTCTTGCGGTCGAGCAGGTCGCAGATCTTGACGATCTTCTCAACGAGCTGTGCGTTGGACTGGGCGAGCTGTCCCTTGGCATAGTATACGTTATCCTCCATACCGACGCGGACATGGCAGCCGTGGCAGAGGGCCTGGGCAAGTACCGGCCACTGCTGGGCGCCTGTTGCTATAATGCCGAGAATGGTGTTGCGCGGTGTGTTCTGGACAACAGTGTTTATAAAGTTCGGCGTGGGCCAGTTGGATCCGCCGGTAAACACGAAGTTAAGCCAGCTGGGGCCGCCGGTGTAATCCTGGAAGCCGCCCGGCTCACGCTGCAGGCGGGTGAGATACCACAGGTCTGCTATTGCGAAGCACTCAAATTCGGGCTTGATTTTGCGCTTTGCCATTTCCTTTAAGGCGGCAATCGCTTCGTTATGCGTCATCGTGTAAATAAGCTCGCGGAAAACGGCCTCGTCGCGGACGCCTTCACGCGGGGGGAGCTTAACGTAAGAGCAGTATGTGGAGGTGTCTATTGTGGCGACTTCGGGGTCGGCGTAAACGGAGGGCATGATCTGCTGGCTGCGCATCCTTGTATTGGCGTCGACAACGCAGCCGCAGCCTGCTGTATTGTTGATGATTATATCCGGGCACTTTTCACGGATTTTAATGTTGACCTCGCGGTACATCTCAGGGTCTTGTGACATGGCGTGGGGCGCGTTAGGATCACGGCGGTGAATATGTACCATTACCGCGCCGGCCTTATAAGCCTCGTATGTGGACTGAACCTGTTCGTCAACGGTTTCGGGGAGGTTTGGATTGGCTTCCTTGCCCTGATTGGAGCCGGTTATGGCGCAGGCGATAATAGCAGGGGGAAAGGAATTAAGACCGGAACGATGAACCCGCTCGGTGTAATCCCAGCATGAACTAAAATTTTCTGTCGCGACGTTGTCAAGCGTGAATTCTTTCGGCATTAGCGTGTACCTCCAAATATAAATTACATCTGACTGCTTGGCCAGTTTGTCTGTATTAATTATAAACAGTTGTTGATGTAAAGTCAAGGAGCGCATTGTTATTACAGGTATAATGTGTTATTATTGTAAACGTGTCGGAGAGGAATAAATTATTATTATAACTTCTTTTATCGGACGCTTCTATGGGCCGGAGCAGAGAGCTGCTGAACCGGATTTTGGAAAAATGCGACAGGTTGCTGGAGGCTAAAATGAATGAAAGAATGATAAAACGCTCGTCGGCGATTGACATCCTGAAAACCATATCCTGCGCGGCGGTCGTATTCATACACTCGGCGTCTACGCCGATGGATACGCTCCCGGTCCTAAGCTTAAAATGGTTTTCCAGCACAGTCTGGGGCTGCCTTGTAAGGTTTGCAGTGCCGGTGTTTTTGATGTGCTCCGGCGCCCTGCTCTATGATCCTTCGCGCGAAATACCAATAAAAAAGATTTATACCAAGTATTTTCTCCGGACACTTGCCGCGCTGTTTGTCTGGGCGCTCGTATACGACTGGTTTATGACGCTTGGCGCCGCCGCTCTCGGCGGCGGCTTCGACCCAAACGAGATTTGGCGCGCAGTCGTCCGCGTGCTTAAATTCCGGCACCATTTCCATCTTTATTACCTGCAGATACTTCTGGTTTTCTACGCATGCCTGCCGATAATCCGCGTATATGTAAAAAACGCGGACAGGAAGACAAGGCTGTATGTGCTGGCCGTGTGGTTCTTACTGGGCGTCTGCCTTCCTTTTTTCAAGCAGTTTTACCCGCTGAACCAGGTTTACGGCATACCGGCGCAGTACGCCCTGCCCCAAACCTGGGCCGCTATGGGCTACGGGCTTCTCGGCTGGGAAATGCGCGAAGCGGGCTTTAAAAGGGACAAGCTGCCTCTTTTTATCGCTATGTACTTTCTCGGCTTTGCCGTGGTCTTCGGCGGCACGGTCTTGTTTTCCGCGCGTATCGGCAGTCTCGACCAGAGGTTCCTCGAAGGCCTGTCCCCGGGAGTCATGCTTATGGCCGCCGGGCTGTTCGGCTCCGTGTCGGCCGCTGCGAAAAATGAGTCGCAGCTTGCCGCAAGGCTGGTTGAGCCGACCTTCTGTATATACATCGTTCATCATTTCTTTATTATGATTCTCAGGACATTGGGCTTTCCGCCGGCAGGTATGCCGTATGTTTTTTCAATCCCCCTGCTTGTTATTGGCACAGTTCTTTGCAGCCTTGTCGTATGGAAAATTCTTTCCAGGATACCGATTGTTAAAGACTGGCTTATATAAGCGCAGGCGCCGTCTGCTTGGCAGGCGGCGCTTTGGATTTATAACGGGCGCGGCATGTACCGAAAACAGGCATATCGATTTAACGGCCGCGGAACTATTTTTTGTGATTTATCAATCCTATGACCTTTGATATCTCAATTACGACCAGCGGGATGAGAATAAGCCCCAGGACTTCAAGATAACGCTCTCCCGGCAGGATTACTAGCCCGAAAAGTACGCGAAGAGGAGTCAGGCAGACAAGGGCCATTAGCCCAAGCGAGATGAGAGCCGCTATATTGAGCCTTAAGTTGCTGAAAAAACCGATTTTAAAAAGCGAGCGCTCGGAGCGCATGTTATAGCTCTGGACTATCTGCGAAAGCGCGAGGACTATAAAAGCCATTGTCTGGCCCTCGGCTATTACGCCGTCGACTCTCGCCCCGAGCCAGTAGGCGGCAAGCGTGATAGCGGCGAACATGCAGCCCTGAAGCACTATCCTCAGGCCGAGCCCGTTGGCGAACAGCCCCTCGTCCTTCTTCTTAGGGGCGCGCTTCATAACTGTCGGCTCCACGGCCTCCATGCCGAGGGCCACGGCCGGAAGGCTGTCGGTCACAAGGTTTATCCACAAAAGCTGCATTGAAAGCAGCGGCGTAACGTGCCAGATCAGCATGGCTATGAAAACTGTCAGTATCTCTCCGGTATTGGTGCTCAGGAGATACGCCACGACCTTTTTAATATTGTCGTAAATGCCGCGGCCCTCGCGCACAGCCTCTACTATCGTTGCGAAGTTATCGTCCGTCAAAGTCATGTCGGCGGCTCCCTTGGCTACGTCCGTGCCGGCTATTCCCATAGCGCAGCCTATATCCGCCGCCTTTAGCGCCGGCGCGTCATTGACGCCGTCTCCGGTCATGGCTACGATCTCGCCCTGGCGCTGCCAGGCGTGCACGATGCGTATCTTGTCCTCGGGAGAAACACGGGCGTAAACCGAGATGCTCCGCACCCTGTCGTTAAGCTCGTCGTCCGTCATGGCGTCGAGCTCACGCCCTGTTACGGCCGCGTCGCCTTCGGATAAAATGCCCAGCTCCCGGGCGATCGCCGAAGCCGTCGCCACATGGTCGCCTGTTATCATTACGGGCTTGATTCCCGCCTCGCGGCAGAGCGATACGGCCTCACGCGCCTCCCGCCTCGGCGGGTCTATCATGCCGACAAGGCCAATGAGCGTAAGACCGTTTTCTATTTCATCGCTAATAAGTTCGGAGGGGATTTCGTCGATGCTTTTTATTCCGACGGCCAGAACGCGAAGGGCCTGAGAGGAGAATTCATCGTTTATCCTGCCCGCATCGGAAAGGGTCCCGGTTTCGGAACAGCGCTCCGAGAGCACGTCAAAAGCGCCTTTCACAATTACGAGCCTGCGGCCGTTTACGGGACAGATTACCGACATCAGCTTGCGGTCGGAATCGAACGGGATTTCACAGAGCCGGTTTTTGCGGCCGTCGCCGTCATAGACGCCGGCTCTCTGCGCCGCATATACGATAGCGGTTTCAGTGGGGTCTCCAATGTGCTTTATCTCGCCGTTTTCATTGACTACTGTCGCATCGCAGCAGAGCGAGGCAAGATACAGAAGCTCCCTCGCGCGTTCCGATAATTCGCCCCCGGCGTCTTCGGCATGGCCGGCAACTGTCCAGAGCTTAGTAAGCGTCATGCGGTTCTGCGTCAGCGTGCCTGTCTTGTCTGAGCATATCACAGAGGCCGAACCGAGAGTCTCGACAGCTGTCAGCCTCCTGATTATCGCGTTTTGCTTTACCATGCGCTGAACGCCTATCGAAAGCACTATGGTTATAATCGCGGGCAGACCCTCGGGGATAGCGGAGACGGCCAGCGCCACCGCGGTCATGAATATTTCTATTACGGGTATGCCGTTTAACAGGCCGATTACGAAAATGACGGCGCAGGCGGCGAGGGCTATTATGCCGAGGAACTTCCCGAGCCTGGAGAGCTTATGCTGCAGCGGCGTCTGCGTATCCTGGGCCGTTTCGAGCATATCCGCTATCCTGCCCATTTCGGTATTCATTCCGGTATTTGTGACAATTGCGGTTCCGCGCCCGTATGTGACTGAGCAGCCTGAATAGACCATATTAAGGCGGTCTCCCAGAGGCGCGTCCTCCGGCACTTCGGCCCTTGCGTCCTTTTCCACGGGGACTGATTCGCCGGTAAGCGCGCTTTCCTCGCAGCGCAGCGAGCCGGAGAAGATAAGCCGCCCGTCGGCGGGTATGAAGTCTCCGGCCTCCAGCTTAATAATATCGCCGGGAACCAGAAGCCTTGCCTCGATAACCTGCTCCCTGCCGCCCCTGATAACGCGGGCATAGGGCGCGGCCAGCTTTTTAAGAGCTGACAGGGCTTTTTCGGCCCGGTTTTCCTGAATTACACCCATAAACGCGTTTAGCAGGACGATGGCTACTATGAGCAGCGGCTCAAAAAACTCGCTCGGCTCATTACCGGTCAGGGCGATGAAAAAGGAAATTGCCGCCGCCGCCAGCAGTATGAGTATCATCACATCCTTAAACTGATCGAAAAACTTGCTGAGAAAGGATTTCGATTTGGGTTCCCTCAGCTTGTTCTCCCCGTGCTTATTAAGCCTTTCGGCGGCCTGCGCGTCCGTCAGACCGTTTGTAAGGCTGCTGCCGAGTTTTTCGGCGAGGCCTGTTAGCTCCTGCATCTGTTCAGCTCCATTCGTAGAATATCGTTCCCGCATTGTCAGAAAAGAGGGCCAAACTCCCGCGGGATTTTTAACTGCGTCTGCAAAACCGCTATGGCATACTTGATTTTTCCCTTTTTTCGCGGTTTAAACTGCTTATGCGCCAATGTACGTCTCCTGAACGCTGTTGCTGTCATATGGCGAAATATAAAAGACTCATATACAAAGGACGGGTTATCCCTGTATACGAGTCTCATTCTTTACAGATAAGCCGGGCAAACGCCGTACTGACGACTTACCACGCACATGGTGCGGAATTACTCCCTCAGCTACTGGTAATATTAATACATCTTCCCAATAATTGCAAGTGTGGAATTGAGAATTATTATAAAACAGCCGTAATTTTGATTTTGCAGGATTTACAGGATTCTTTCTTTACATCCATTTTATTTTATTCTATAATTATTATAATGTATGTTTTTTTGCGGTACGGGAGAGGAACAGGCCGGATGGATATCATCGCCAGCTATTTGAAAAATATATTTGAGACGATTTCAAAGTACTCTCAGACTATCAGAGTGACGGATGTTATTGACGTTGCTGTCGTCGCGTTTTTATGCTATAAGCTGCTCAGGCTTATACGGCGCACAAACACCGGCAGGGTAATCAGGGCTGTTCTTTTATTCCTCGCCATAATCATTCTCTCAAGCTTCTTTAAGCTTAACGTCGTCAGTTTTCTTATGGGGCGCATACTGGAGGTAGGCCTTCTCGCACTCGTAATAGTATTCCAGCCCGAGCTTCGCCGCCTTCTTGAGCAGGTCGGAAGCAGCAGTATTTCGGGTATTTTTCGGCTGGATAATTCCCCGCAGGCTCTGGACGCCGCGATCACGCAGGCTGTAATTGCGGCGGCGGAGCTCTCCAAGGCCAGGGAGGGCGCGCTTCTTGTCTTTGAGCGCAGGATAAAGCTCGACGACATTATAAAAACGGGCACGGTGATTGAATCGGAAGTCAGCAGCGAGCTGCTGAGGAATATTTTTTATCCGAAGGCGCCTTTGCACGACGGAGCCGCCATAATTCGAAACGCCCGCATCGCCGCCGCAGGCTGCGTGCTGCCTTTGTCGGGCAACGCCAACCTCAGCCGCGACCTTGGCATGCGGCACAGGGCGGGCATAGGCATATCCGAGCATTCAGACGCCGTCGCGGTAATTGTCTCGGAGGAGACGGGCGCCATTTCAGTCGCCGTCGGCGGGATGCTGAAACGCCGCCTGACCCCGGATACGCTGGAGCGGCTTTTGTACAATGAGCTCCATACGGAGAATACGGACGAAGCCGCAAAAAAAGGATTAGGGCTTGCGAATATTTTTAGGGTGAAAAAGAATGATAAAAAAGAAGGCAAATAAAATATTCGGCAGCAGGGTGGCGTATATCGTTCTGTCCGTTGTAATAGCGATCAGCCTTTGGTTTTACGTCGTAGGCACGGTTAACCCCGAAATTGACCAGACAATTTCCAGCATACCGGTCACTTTTGTCGGCGAGGACGAAATACTGGCCGACCGCGGCCTGATGCTGACCCAGGGGAAGGACACGACCGTGAGCCTGCGAGTACGCTGCACGCGCAGCGTTCTCGCGAAGCTTGACAGAAAGTCGATTTTGCTTTCCATCGACCTTACAGGCTTCAATTCAGTCGGAGAATACACGCGCACATATACAATTACCTACCCGACCGGGATCTCGGCCAGCGACGTCAAGGTGCTGTCGAAAACCCCGGCCCAGGTGAAATTTACAATCGCGAAGCAGGATTCAAAGAGCGTCCGCCTGGTCGGCAAACTAGACGGTACCGTGGCTGAGGGCTACCTTGCTAAAGACTTTGAGTTTTCCCAGCCCGAAATCACTATAAGAGGGCCCGAGGAAGTAATAAGCAAGGTCGACCATGCGGTTGTCACGATCACGCGCGAGAATGTAGACAAAACTATTGAAACGACGTCGGGCTATACGCTTGTGGATAACAAAGGCAATGAAATAGATACGGACGGCATCATACTCGAAACTGAGGAAGTCGAAGTCAGGCTGCCGATACTCCAGCAGAAGGAGATATACCTCACCGTCGAGCTCAGGGACGGCGGAGGGGCGACGGCCGCCGACGCGGACGTTGCCATTTCGCCCCGCTCAATAATAATAGCGGGCGATCCGGAGACGCTGAAAACCTATAATAACGTGACTCTTGGAGCGTTTGACCTCGCGGAGATAACCGGCGCTGTGACGGAGACAATGCCCATAGTTCTGATGAACGGGGTGGAGAACATAAGCGGCGAGACGGAGGCGACGGTAACCGTTTCGCTTGAGAGCCTTGAGACAAGGACATTCAACGTGACACAGTTCGCTTTCAAGAACGTGCCTCAGGGCTTCTCGGCTACAGCGGTGAACGACGTTCTGAAGGTCAGGGTCCGGGGAAAGAGAGATACTGTGGGGCTTCTTCTCGATTCGAACTTTACCGGCGTTATAGACCTCGCCGGAAATAACACAATCGGCATGGTGGAGGTGCCGGTAACGGTCGAGATACAGACAATGACGGACGCCGGAATTGTCGGAAAATACAGCATGTTCGTCAATATTCAGAAAGCGGAGGAGACGACGCAGGTAGTTTTTGCGCCTTAGGAGGGAGCATGACTCAGATAGCAACCGTAACTGAAGTACTGGATAACGGCAGGGCGCTGCTTGCCGTTCGCCGCGAGGGCGCGTGCGGCCATAAATGCGCTTCATGCTCGGTAGACTGCGGCGCTGTCGGCGGCGTTATATCCGTCGAAGCGAAAAACACGGTCAACGCCCGCAAGGGCGAAAGGGTGGTGGTCTACAGCAGCACTAAGAAGCTGCTCGGCGCCGCCCTTTTGGTATATCTTGTGCCTGTGGTTCTTTTTATTGCCGCCGCAGCTCTATGCACAGGATACGGGCTGAGCGCGGGCGTTTCGTCGCTTATTTCTGTCGCCGCTTTCCTTTTGGGGGTAATAATTGCGGTGATTTACGGGAAAAGGGAGAGGAATTCGAGGAAAATCACTTACGAGATAATAGAAATCCTGGATTGAACTTGAAATGTTCATAATTTTTATAGTAATATATAAAGATAGGTTTAATAAATGTTTGGCTATGTCCGACCGCTAAAGTGCGAATTAAAGCTTCGCCAGTTTGAGGAATTCAAGGCCGAATACTGCGGGCTGTGCCATGAGCTGCGCCGCAGGTACGGCCATATCGCCGCGTTTTTCCTCAACTATGATCTTACGGTGCTCAGCATGCTGCTGGCGACCGGGCCGACGCGGACAGAGGAATGCCGCTGTTACGCCTCGCCTTTTCACAGAAAAAAAGTGTGCGCCGCATCCGGCAATCTCAGCGAAGCGGCGGCGCTCGGCGTAATTCTGTCTTACAGGAAGCTTCGGGACAGCGCACAGGACGAGGGCTTTTTTAAATCGCTGTTTGCCCGTATTCTGTCGCTTCTTCTCCGCCGCGCGTATAAAAAAGCCGCGCGTGAACGCCCGGAGTTTGACAAGGAGGTCAGCGAAAGGCTCGGGGAGCTGGACTGCCTTGAAAAAAGCGGCTGCGAAAGCCTCGACATGGCGGCCGACTGTTTTGCCGGCATACTTAAAGCGGCCGCCGCGGGGCATGCGCAGGAAAGAACGCTCGGGGAGCTTTTATATCACCTCGGCCGGTGGGTTTATATTGTGGACGCGCTTGACGACCTTAAAGAGGATATTCGCAGCGGCCGTTTCAATCCGATAGCCTCCCGGTTTAAACTCACTTTTCCCGAGCTGCCCGAGAGCGTCGCGCAGGCCGTCCTCACCACGCTCCGGCACTCAAACAACCTGTGCGTATCCGCGTTCAATTTGATGAAATGCAGCGACTGGACCGATATTCTGGAAAACATATTTTATCTCGGCATGCCCGCGACTGCCCTGGCCGTTCGCGAAGGACGCTGGAAAAAAGACAACAGGAGAAAACACGAATGAACGACCCCTATCAGGTCCTGGGCGTTTTGCCCTCCGCCTCCGACGAAGAAATCAAAAAGGCCTATCGGGAGCTTGCCCGCAAGTTCCATCCGGATAATTACCACGATAATCCGCTGGCGGATCTGGCTCAGGAAAAAATGAAGGAGATAAACGAAGCGTACGACGAAATCCTGAAGCAGCGCCAGAACGGAGGCTCCGGAAGGCGTGCGAACTCCTCTTCATACAGGAATTACGGGAATCAGGGCGGCACGGTATATGCCCAGATTCGAAACGCGATAAACATGAACAATGTGCAAAGGGCGCAGCAGCTTCTGAACGAAGTGCCCCAGGGGGACCGGGGCGCGGAGTGGTATTTCCTTATGGGCAGCGTGGCCTTCAGAAAGGGCTGGCTGGACGAGGCGCGCAGGTACTACGAAATCGCCTGCAATATGGACCCCGGCAATCCGGAATACCGTCAGGCGCTCAGTTACATGCAGTCCGGAGGCCAGGCCTACAGGAACGTATCGCATTACGGTTCGGGCGGATTGAACACCTGCGACTGCTGTACATCTCTTATCTGCGCCGACTGCTGCTGCGAATGCATGGGCGGCGACCTGATATCCTGCTGCTGATATGAAACCGGATTCGAAAAAGCTGGCCGGCACCGCAATAATATCCGCAATCTCGTTTGTTTTGCTGCTGCTTGCCTGCGCCGCGCCCACAGGCCGTATCGCGCTTGCAGCGGCGGCGGGTGTCGTGCCCGCATTGGCGGTAATAAGAAACGGGATTTCGGGAGGCGTTTATTGCTACGTCGTAACCGGCCTTCTGGCGCTGTTCCTGCTTCCGCTTAAAGGTATTGCGCTTATGTATGTTGTCTTTTTCGGCCATTGGCCGGTGCTCAAGAGCCTGATTGAGCGGATAAAACGCATGGCAGTGGAATGGCTCGTGAAGTTAATAGCGTTTAACGCGCTGTTGACAGTCTTCCTGCTGCTGTATAAGCTGCTGCTGACAGAGACGTTTGACAGCTTTTTCCCGATCTGGCTGCTCTATCCTGTCGGCAGCGCGGCCTTCGTCTTATACGACCTTGGGTTCTCTGGATTAATAAAAATTTATGTAAACCGGTTTGAAAAAATGAGATAGGAGAAACAATGATAAAAAGCATGACCGGCTACGGCCGGGCCGAAAAAAGCTTCGGAGAGCGAAAGATTACAGTTGAAATGAAAAGCGTCAACAACCGGTATCTGGACTGTACTGTAAAGCTACCCCGGCTATACTTATTTGCGGAAGAGGCTGTGAAATCCCGCGTCCGCGAGGCAATATCGCGCGGTAAGCTGGACGTGTTCGTGACAATTTCGGAGACGGGTGCGAAAAACATTTCCATTAGCCTCAACCGCCCGCTGCTTGAAGGCTATCTCGAAGCGTTCAGGGTTATGAGCGAGGATTACGGCATAAAAGGAGAACCAACCGTATCCGAAATAGCCCGCCTGCCGGACGTTTTGCGCGCCGAGGAGCAGGAGGAGGATTACGAAGAGCTTCAGCGCGAGATAATTGAGGTAACGGGCGAAGCTCTCGACAGGTTTGACGCGATGCGGATAAACGAGGGCCGCAAGCTGCTTGAGGATATTGAGGGCCGTCTAGAGGCTATAGACTCAATAGCGCTTATTATAGAGAAACGCAGCCCGGTTACGATTGAGGAATACAGGCAGAGGCTTGAGGCTAAAATGAGAGAGGTCCTCGAAAGCTCGGATATAGACGAAAACAGGATACTCCTCGAAGCCGCGATTTTCGCCGACCGTGTGGCCGTAAACGAAGAGCTTGTGAGGCTGCGCAGCCATCTTTCACAGCTGCGCCAGATGCTTAGGGACGGCGGGGCTGTCGGGCGGAAGCTTGATTTTCTAATACAGGAAATGAACCGGGAGGTAAACACGATAGGCAGCAAGGGCAACGATCTCCCAATGTCGCATGCGGTTATAGAGCTGAAAGCCGAAATCGAAAAGATACGCGAGCAGGCGCAGAACATAGAATAGGTGATATATTTGATGCAAGTCGGGCTTCAGTTTGACACATGTGCGTATTGCCCGCCGGGCCGGCAAAAGCAGCGCATGCACATTATGGCCGTTCGCGGCCGTTTTGTGCAGATGCGCGGGAAAAGGGGTTGGTCGTATTTATGAAACTGATAAACATAGGTTTTGGGAGCATGATATCTTCGCGCCGTCTTGTGGCGATCATAAAACCGGAGTCGGCGCCTGTAAAGCGCATGATACAGGAAGCGCGCGACAGGGGCTCGCTGATAGACGCCACCTTCGGGCGCCGTACGCGCGCGGTGCTTATTATGGACAGCGGGCATCTTGTGCTCTCGGCAATTCAGGCCGAGACGGTGGCGAACCGCATAGGAGAGAAGGCTTCGGAAACGGGAGAGGCGGAGGATGAGTAGGCGCGGGAGGCTGTTTGTCGTCTCGGGTCCTTCCGGCGTAGGCAAAAGCACTGTCATAAGCAAGGTGCTGGAGGCTAATCCCAACATCCGTTTTTCGGTTTCCGCCACGACGCGCTCCCCGCGCCCGAGCGAAACCGACGGGAAGGATTATTATTTCGTCAGCCGCGACGATTTTGAAAAAATGATTGAG
>JBMNQI010000002.1:0-65438 GCA_050944055.1 Oscillospiraceae bacterium
GCAAGCCACGGCGGCGGCTCCTTCTCGGGCAAGGACCCGACGAAAGTGGACAGGAGTTCGGCGTATATGGCTCGCCATGTCGCGAAAAACATAGTCGCCGCCGGCCTTGCCCGGCGCTGCCAGATAGAGCTTGCCTACGCGATAGGCGTCGCCCATCCTGTCTCCGTGCTTGTCGACACGATGGGCACGGGCATAATACCCGACGAAAAAATCGCCGAACTGGTACTGCGGAATTTTGACCTGCGCCCGGCCGCAATAATAAAATACCTTGACCTGCGCCGCCCCATATATCTCCAAACAGCGGCCTACGGCCATTTCGGGCGTCCGGAGCTGGACCTTCCCTGGGAGCGCACGAATATGGCTGAAAAGCTAAGGGACGAAGCGTAAATTCCGCCGAAAGGAGCTCTATGTCAAGAATATCGGTTGTGGTTCCCGTATATAACGCGGAGGAATTTCTGGAAAGCTGCGTGCGTTCCGTGTTGGAGCAGAGCCTTGACGACTGGGAGCTGATACTGGTCGACGACGGTTCGACTGATAATTCCGCCAAAATGTGCGACGATTTTGCCGCTTCCGATAAGCGCATACGCGTTATACACCAGCCAAACGCGGGCGTTTCCGAGGCGCGCAATTGCGGAATCGAGGCGGCAGCGTCCCCTCTTCTCGCCTTTCTCGACAGCGACGACAGGTATAAGCCTGATTTTCTGAAAAAAATGGCTGAGGCAATGGACGGCGTCGACGGGGCCGTATGCGCCCATTTTCTAAAGTGGCCGGACGGAAGACAGGAAGCTGAGAGCGCCCCTCTCTCTCCCGGCCTTCATACGGGCGAGTCGATAAAAAACGGCCTTGTGCGCCCCCTTTTGCGCGACAGGGTCGAGGGGGAAAGGCCGCCTAACGGTTTTATATGGCGTTTCTGCTACCGAACCGAGATTGTCCGGGGCAATTCTATACGATTTTCAGGCTCTTATCTCGAGGACGAGATGTTTCTTATCGAGTATTTCTCTCTCGCCTCTTCGCTTCGGGTCATAGAAGAGCCGCTGTATATATATCTTCAAAATCCGAAATCTGTCACGCGCCGGTACCTTAAGGACTTTGTGCCGACCTTCCTGCGCTCCTTCGAGATGAAAAAGGAGCTGGTAAAAAAATACTCCATAACCGGCATAGAAGGCTGGGAATACCACACCTGCTGGGCGGGGCTTTTAATAGCGACCGCAAATATCTTCGCCCCCGGGCGAGAGGCGGGCTTTTCGCGTAAAAGGCGCGAGCTTATCGAGCTTCTCAGAGTTCCCGAATTCAAGGCCGCAGCTGAGAAGCTTGCGCCAAAGAACGTCAAAGGCGGCAAAAAGATAGTCGTAAAACTCCTGCGCGCGAGGCTTTTTACGCTGCTTTCGCTTCTGTATACCTTAAAGAACAGCGCGGGCGCCTGAAATAATCAGAGGTAATTATATGCAGCTTATTGAAAACAGTGCAATACTTTCGGCGCTTTGCCGCTTCTTATACGCTTTCACGGCATCCTGGGACGGAAGCGCCGTCGGCTCCGCCTGGAATGGCTTCTCCCGCTCCGTCGGCTCTGTTTTTCGCTCAAGCCGTTCCGCATCCCGTGTCCTGAAGGCGGGGCGCGTTGTCCGGGACTGGCCCGACAGCATGGTCTGCCGCATTTTAAGCTCGGCGGCCAATCTGATACCGGTGTCTTTGCACAGGTTGTACACGCGGTTCGGTAAATCAATCGAAGGAAGCCGGATCCTCCGGGCCGCATTCTACTGCGGGGAGCAATCGGTCGCCCTCCTCTCCTGGCTGCTGCTCGCTCTGCTTGTCATTCCGCAGGACTATTGGGACAACCTGTACAGTTTTCTGGGCCTTAGCGCAATCCTGCTCCTGTTCTGGCTCGGCGGAATGCGGCACCGCTACCAGCGGCTCGACCTGCGGCGGGTGGGGCCGTATCCTGTCATGTTTGCCGCCGTCGTATTCATCTTTTTTGTTTTTTCCGCCTCGATTTCGCTGAGCCTTCGCCACCTCGTTTTCCATATAACATGCATGCTGGCTGTCCTGCTGTGTGTCAGCTCGGTCAGGACCGGGAAGGAGCTTATGCGCCTTGCGGCGTTTTCAGCAATCGGGCTTCTAGCAGCGGCTGTCTACGGTTTTTATCAGAAGGCCATGGGAATCGAGGTAGACAAGCTGCTGGTTGACCTCAGCGCCAATATTGATACGCCGGGGCGGGTGTTCTCGTTTTTTGAAAATCCCAATTCCTACGCTTTTGTTATCGTTATGCTCAGCCCCATGAGCCTCGCGCTCACGTTCTACGCCAAAAAATGGCTTCGCCTGCTCGGCCTTTTAAGCTTTCTCGCTTCAATGCTCGCTTTGCTGGCCACTTATTCGCGCGGCGGCTGGGTCAGCGTAGCTGTCGCTGTCCTTGTCTTTGTCCTGATACTTCGCCCCAGCCTTGTTCCGCTGATTATCATACTTGGAATACTTTGTCTGCCTGTGCTGCCGGCGAGTATTACAAACCGTATTGTCACAATATTCTCGGGCAACGACACTTCGATAACCAGCCGCTCCCTGCTCTATGACGCCGCGTGGAAGCTCATAAAATTCAGTCCAATACGCGGCGCGGGCCTTGGAAGCGAAGTGGTTAAGGAGGCTGTGGAAAGCCGCAGCTTCTACACAAATCAGATGGTTTTCGTCCACACTCACAACATCTATCTTGAGATATGGTGCGAGACCGGGATATTCGGTCTGTTCGCTTTTCTCGCTTCAATACTGACCTCGATACGCTCAGGTCTGAACGTCATAATAGGCCGCAAAGGTGAAATGTTTGTCCGTGCCGCAGCCGCCGCGGGCATCTCCGGAATCGTCGGAATCCTTGTATACGGCATTGTCGATTATCCCTGGAGCTATCCCCGCGTAATGCTGATTTTCTGGTTCCTCTTTGCCCTGCTTCTGTGCGCCGTCAGAATAGCAAACCGCGAGGGTGAAAGCTGAGACAGCTATCCCGAAAGGAGCAGCAATGCCGGATTTCTGGAAGAAAAACTTCATACTTACCATAGTTCTCGCCATTTCGGTCGTCGCTGCGCTCATTTTGTGCGCGCGCCGATGGGCAGCAGAGTCCGGGGACCGCTTTGTCACCGTTATTATGCCCTATGAAAGCGTTTCGGAGCTTGCACAGGCGGACGGGCATTCCGTGTCCGACTGGCTAGCCGATCTGAAAAGCGCCGGAGTCTCGGCAATACTGCTGGATGAGGCTGAGGCGGGCGATAAGGCGATACTCGCCGCCCTCGGCGAGGCCGGGCTTCGGCCCGCCGTCAGAACCGACGACCCGGCCATGGTTCAAGCCGGCTTTTTCCCCGCCCTCTTCCCTGTTAACTATCCGTCAAAGCAGAATCTCAGCCTGCTTCGGCAAAGCGGCATTCCTCTCGTTCTTATAGAGGGGACGCAGCGCCTCGGCGCGGTGCTTCCGGAGAACTATCTTTCGCTTCTTGATAAAGCCTTCCCGCCCATGGTCAAATGCATAGATTTGGACGAGGATCTGGCCTCCCGGTACGCAATATACGGATATGACGACGCCAAGGAGATTGAAAACGTCCTCTTCCGCGCAGTGACGGACCGCAGCGTGCGCATCATTTTGCTCCGGCCGTTTCTTAATAACGGGAAGACTGTGGCCGACCCTATACAGTATTATGAGGTCCTTTCCGGCCTGAAGGCGCGCGTCTCGGCCCAGAATCTGGTTTTGGGAGACGATTTCTCCTTCCCCGGGCGCGTTTATCCGAATCACGTTTTTCTTTTTATAATATATCTTGGCCTTTTTGCACTGGGCATCGGCCTGTTAAACTCAATCGTAAATCTCTCCCGCCGCGCCAATTTCGTGCTGCTGGCGCTGGGCGGCCTCGTTTCCGCCGTTTTTGCTTTCATCATTATGATTGAAGAAGGGCGTAAAATCTTCGCTCTCTCAGCTTCAGTCCTTTTCCCGTGCGCGGCAGTCTGGCTGCTTGCGCAGCTTCTGGGCGAAACGGGCTGCGCGGGCAGAAAAAGGATTTTCGCCCGGTACGCTTTCTGCCTTCTATCCTGCGTCGCCTTGAGCACGCTTGGCGGGCTTTTCGTCGGCGCAATATTGGGCAGCACAGATTATCTGCTTGAGCTGCGGCATTTTTCAGGAGTAAAGGCCAGCCAGCTTCTGCCCCTTCTATACAGCGCGTTCATCCTTTTGAAAACATTCTGCCATGAAAAAGGGCGCAGTCTAGGCGGCGACCTCTCGTCAATACAAAACAGCCTGCGCGGGCACAGAAAACTGTGGCTCGTCCTCATTGTACTTGTAATCGCGTGCATGGTCGCGGTGTTCATACTCCGGACGGGCGACTCGGTGCTGCGCGCCTCGGTCCCTGAGATACGCGCGAGGAATTTCCTTGAAAACATACTTTATGCCCGGCCGCGCACAAAGGAATTCCTTATCGCCTTCCCGCTCCTGTCCCTCGCCGTGCTGTTTGCCTGCCGGGGCTATAAAGCGGGAGTCTGGCCTTTTGCATTTTTAGCTTCCATCGGTTTTTGTTCGGTCACTAATTCATTCTGTCATATACGCGCCCATCTCTCCCTCTCGCTTATGCGCACGCTGATAAGCGCCGCGCTTGGCCTGGTTCTCGGAGCAGTCCTGATGGCGGCTGCAAGAGCCGTTATCAGGTCGGTTATAAGGAGGAGGTGCTGAACATGTACAGGCCGCTGGCCGACGAGCTGCGCCCCGCCTCGCTTGACGACGTCGTCGGGCAGGAGCATATACTGGGCAGGGGCAAGATGCTCCGCCGCCTGATAGAGAGCGGGAAGGCGCCGAACATGGTGTTTTACGGCCCGTCGGGAACCGGTAAAACCACCGTCGCCCAGATAATAGCGGACGGCACAGGCCGCGCTCTGCACAAGCTGAACGCAACCACCGCCTCGCTCTCCGACATACGCGCCGTCATAGCCGACGTGGATACGCTCCTTGCTCCCAACGGAGTGCTTTTATATCTCGACGAGATACAGTACTTCAATAAAAAGCAGCAGCAGAGCCTGCTGGAGTATATTGAAAACGGTAAGATAACGCTCATCGCCTCCACGACAGACAACCCCTGGTTCTGCGTTTACAACGCGATACTCAGCCGCGTCACGGTGTTTGAATTCCGGCCCGTGCCTCCTTCTGAGGTGCGGCGTGCCGTAGACCGCGCCATCGCTCTGCGCGCCGGCGGCATTGAGTTTCCCGAGGATGTGCGCGAGTATATCTCATATTCCAGCGGGGGCGACGTGCGAAAGGCGATTAACGCTCTGGAGCTTCTGATAGCGGCCGCCGGGAGCGAAAAGAAGGTCACGCTCGCCGACGCCGAAACCGTCGCCCAGCGCAGCGCGATGCGCTTTGACAGGGACGGCGATATGCATTTCGACGTGATGTCCGCCCTGCAGAAATCCATACGCGGCTCCGACCCTGACGCTGCCGTTCACTATCTGGCGCGGCTGCTTGAAGGCGGCGATTTGCTGTCAGCCTGCCGCCGCATACTTGTAACAGCCTCGGAGGATATAGGCCTTGCCTACCCTCAGGCCGCCGCGATAGTCAAGGCCTGCGTCGACAGCGCGCTCCAGCTGGGAATGCCCGAGGCGCGCATACCGCTTAGCCAGGCTGTCCTGCTTCTGGCCAACGCCCCCAAGTCCAATTCAGCCGTCGCAGCCTACGACGCCGCAGCATCCGACCTGAATAAGGGCATATCCGGGGATATTCCCGCACATCTGAAGGACGCGCATTACTCGGGAGCAAAAAAGCTCGGCCGCGGAATTGAATACAAATACCCGCACAGCTTTGAAAACAACTACGTCCGGCAGCAGTACCTGCCGGACGAGATAAAGGATAAGAAGTACTACGAGCCCGGGGACAACAAAACGGAGCAGCAGTTCAAGGCCTATTGGGACAAGATCAAGTGATTTTAAGCACTTTGCCCGGGCGTCCCGTAAGTTTTTCAGTATTCCCAGCCCGCTACGTTGCCCTCCGTGACGAAATAGCGCAGTTTCCGGGGCGGCAGGGAAGGCAGCGTGTCAATGACTACAAGCTTCACCTTCCGCCTTTCAGGGATTATAGATTTTATGTTAACCGAAACCGGAGTGCCCTCGGGCAGGTCGTCCCGGTACTCGGCAAGCCCCGAAAGGTTGGGCGTCAGCTCCACAAAGACGCCGTAGTCGCGAACTCCGCGGACTATGCCCGGCACGGTCTCCCCCGCTGTAAAAAGCGCGGCGTTTTCCTTCCACGTGCCCAAAAGCTCACGGTGCGACAGTATGATGCGGTCGTTGGAAAAACCTGTGATAACTGCGTATATGCTGTCTCCTATGGAAAACCTCTCCGCCGGGCTTCGTATCCTGGAAACCGAGATATTTTCAATGCCTATCATAGACACTATGCCGCAGCCTAAGTCGACAAATACGCCGAAAGGCGCGATGCTTGTCACCGCGGCAGGGACTACGTCCCCGATTTTCTTCGCCAGCAGGCTTTCAAGCGCCATCTCCTGCGCCGCCCGCCTTGAGAGTATGAACATCTCGCTCCCGTCGGTTCCCGTTTTCATACCTACGGCCATAAAACACACCGGCCTGCCCACACGGGACAGTACGGCGATCTCACGCGTGCTTCCGTCGTCCACGCCTACGGCGGCTTCACACCGCGGTATAAATCCGCTCATACCGTTAAGATCGACCCACAGATTGTGCTCGCGGTCGCAGCGGACGCAGTTTGCCTCCATGATCTGCCCGTCGACGGCGCTCAGGTCGCGCTCGCACAGCATTTTCAATAGTCTTCGGTTTTGCTCATTTTCTATAAGCTGTCCTTCCGGAAGATACTTCACAACAGGCACCTCCGTTTCCTGTATCACTATATGACGGCACACTGGAGGATTAGAATGGATATACAGCTTGGCGACGTCCTTCTGATGAAAAAACCGCACCCCTGCGGGTCGGCGAGGTTTGTCGTACTGCGTACCGGGATGGATCTGCGTCTGCGCTGCCTTGGCTGCGGCCGCGAGTTTATGAAGCCCCGGTCAAGAATCGAAAAGAACGTTAAAAAGGTGGAAGAACCTCAATGAAAAAATACTGGAGCGATATGATACGGGGCGTCACGCCCTACACGCCCGGGGAACAGCCCCGCGGCAGGAGCTATATAAAGCTGAATACAAACGAGAACCCCTATCCCCCGTCCGCGAAGGTGCTTGAGGCTATTGCCTCCGGCACAAACGAGAGCCTGCGCCTCTACCCCGACCCTCTCTGCTCGGAATTCGTGGAAGCCGTAGCCGAATACCATGGGGTTTCGAAAGATATGGTCTTCCCCGGCAACGGCTCCGACGAGATACTTGCATTTGCTTTCATGGCATTTTTCAGCCGCGGGAGCGAAATTGTTTTTCCCGACGTCACCTACAGCTTCTACCCGGTTTACGCCGAGCTTTTCGGCATTAATTACCGTGAAATTCCGGTGGACGATGATTTTTCAGTCCGCCCCGAAAAACTCGTCTGCTCTTCACGTGGGGTGGTGCTTGCCAACCCCAACGCGCCGACAGGCCGCAGCCTGCCGCTTTCCGAGGTGGAAAGCATAGTAAAAAACAACCCTCAGTGCGTCGTGATAATAGACGAGGCGTATGTCGACTTCGGAGGCGAGAGCGCGGTCGGGCTAACCGGCAGATACGATAATCTTCTGGTTATACATACCCTGTCCAAATCACGCGCTCTTGCGGGCATGCGCATAGGCTACGCCGTCGGCTGCCCCGGGTTAATAGCCGGCCTAAACGCCGTTAAGAACTGCTTTAACTCATATACGGTGAACCGGCTCGCCTTGCTCGCGGGCGCCGCCGCTATGCGCGACAAGGAATATTTCGAAACTACGCGCACAAAGATAATGACAACGCGAAACAGGGTTTCAGAGGCTCTGCGAAGAGCCGGGTTTAAGGTGATACCTTCTGAAGCGAACTTCATCTTCATCTCTCATCCCGCTATCCCGGCCAAGCAGGTTTTCTCCGCCCTGCGCGAGCGCGGGATCCTCGTCCGCCACTTTCCGAACAACGAGCGCACAGAGAACTATCTACGCGTTTCAATAGGCTCCGACGGCGAGATGGACAAGTTTTTAAAGCAGGCGGCGGAAATAATAGGAACAAAAATAACAGACAAATAATAAGTATGCATAATCGGAGGTCAAGAGATTTATGAGATACGAAGGCGATATATACCGTCCGCCCGGAGAATGGCGCAGTTACATCCTGCAGGCGACAATCGGCTGTTCCCACAACAACTGCACCTTCTGCGGAATGTATAAGGATAAAAAATTCCGCGTACGCCCTCTTACCGAGATATTGGAGGACGTTCGTATGGCGCGCATGACGCTCGGGCGCGTGGACAGGGTATTTGTCTGCGACGGCGACGCGATCGTCATGAAAACAGAGGATTGGCTAGTCCTGCTCAAGCAGCTCTACGCGAGTTTCCCGGACCTGAAAAAGGTAACGACATACGCCGGCCCGCGCAGCACACTGGCAAAGTCCTCGGAGGAGCTGGTTAAGCTCCGCGAAGCCGGCCTTACAAGGGCCTATCTGGGCGTTGAATCCGGCTGCGACCGCATACTCAAGGAAGTCAACAAGGGAGTGGACTCGGACACTATGCTGAAAGCCGGAAGGCATCTTATCGAAGCCGGCATTGACGTCTGGTGCACAATCCTTCTCGGCCTCGACGGCAAGGGTGTCGCCTCGGAGGAACACGCTCTGGCAACAGCAAAGCTCATAAACGAGATGCGCCCCGGCCACGTTTCGGCAATGACCTACACCGCCGTGCCCGGTACGCCTCTTTATGAAAAAGTGCGCAGCGGCGAGTTTAAGCTGCTCGACGCGCAGGAGGCGCTCAGGGAGACGCGCATGTTTATTGAAAACATCGAATTTGAAGGTCTCCATTTCACAAGCAACCATGTATCCAATTACCTGCCGCTTAAAGGCACTCTCCGCCAGGACCGCGAACGCCTGCTAAACGAGATAGACAATGCGTTAAATACCGGAGAAGGACTCCGCAAAAGGCCTATCGGGCGGTCAAACCTATAACAAAAAGACAAGGCTGATGAAACGTCAGCCTTGTCTTTTTGTTGAACAAGGAGAATAGATAAATTAGTAAATCTAATTTTACCTGTTGATATCTAATAAAATAGTACTCATAAAATCCAAGATTTAATGTTGATTTTTATAAAAAGTACTGTTATAATCTTATTCAATCTAGGTTGTTGGTTGGATCCCAATAATTGAAAGGAGACGAACAAATTGAAAAAGCTGCTATCACTGATTCTGGTCTTTGCTTTGCTGTTTTGCTTTACGGCTTGCGGTTCCAAAGACAAAGGCGGCGCGCCTGAAACAGAAGCGCCAAAAACTGAAGCACCTGAAACTGAAGCACCTGAAACCGCGCCTCCCGAGGAAGAACTCAAAACCGATACTCTTAAAGTCGGCCTGCTGATCAATACGACCGGCTGGTTTGCGACCGTGGACGCGACAAACTACTACGAGTTCAACGGTATGGTGGATTATTTAAACGAGGAGCTTGGCGGCTGGAAGATTGGCGACACCTTATACAAGATTGAGGCCGTCAACGTGGACGGGCAGTCTGACCCCAACGCGATTCGCGCCGGAGCCATTTCTCTGGTCGACGCGGGCGTCAAGTTCGTTGTAGAGACCAACGACTTCTGGGTCGCTTCCTGCGAGGATGTCTTTGAGGACGCAGGAGTAATGCATTGCTCGGCATATGTCACCTATACGGCGGACTATATCACCGAAGACTTCCCCCTGGCTTTCACAGCGCAGAACGGTTCAGTGGGCGATTTCGCCTCCGCAATGGCAGTTTTGCATGAGGTGTACCCCGACGTAAAGACAGTCATATTTGCCAACGACGATACTGGCACGAACGAAAAGCTGTATGAAATCATGAGGGACTGCGGCAAGGATTACGGCATTGACGTCCTGGAAAACTATATTAAATACGCGGGAGATACAACCGACTATTCGGCAATAGCCCTTCAGATAGTGGAAAGCGGAGCCGACTGCTTTATGGGCAACGGAACGCCTACCGCTTACGGAGCTATTTTAAAGGAAGTCCGCGCCCTCGGCAGCGACATGGTCTGCGCCTGCGTCCAGGGCAAACCCGCCGCCATGCTTATGGAGTACGCGGGAAAAGAAGCCAGCTATAACGCTTTCACAATGGGGCCCTCAACGCGCGAGGAAGACAAGAGCCAAAACACCGAGATTTTCAACGCTGTAATTGAAAAGCTCCGCAAGCTCTATGGCGACGATGTTGCCGACAACTTTGACGGCGCTGCCTGCAACAACCTTTATGTCCTGCTGCAGGTCATGCAGAAAGCCGGCTCGATAGACCCGAAGGTCGTTGCCGAGACCTGGGAGAATATGGGGACTGTCGAGACTATCTACGGCACCGGAACCACCGGCGGGCTTGAGACATACGGCGTTGCCAACCATGCCATAGGCAGCCCCCGTTCCGTCTCCATTATTGACCCCGCAGCGGAGGGCGGCTGGTACTTCTACGGCTGGATACCCACTGTGATTCCCTAATAAGACAGCATTTATCTCACTTTCTATACTGTGCGGAGGGGCTTTCGCCCCTCCGCCTGTTGAATAACGCGTAGTTCGCATAGGAACGTTTCGATGACTTAAGGAGGATCTAGATGTTTTCAATATCTATGATGCCGAGTATCCTCATCAACGCTGCGGTCCTGGGTGTAATGTACATACTCACAAGCCTGGGATTCGCTTTTATCTTTAACATGCTCAGTTCGATAAACCTCGCTCACGGCGCTTTGTATATGATAGCCGCGTATATCACCTATTACGCTTCTGTGCTGCTCGGTGTAAACAACTGGATAGCAATGGCCATTTCAGCCGTCATACTTGCGCTTGTAGGCCTTCTCCTGGAGCGCTTTATGTTCCGTCCGTTCTTTAACGACTTCGACCGAATTATCATGGTTGGCGTGGCGCTGATGACGATACTGCAGACGGCTTCGATCATTGCCTCAGGCACAAAATACCTTGTTGTACCCCCTTACGCAACCGGCAGCACCAATCTGGGCAACTTCCCTATAACCAACGAAAAGCTTCTGACCTTCAGCATCGGCCTGTTCCTTCTGCTGGCCTCGCTGTTCCTTGTAAACCGCACCGCTTTGGGAAGGCAGATGGAAGCCGTGTCTCAGGACAGGCTGGGGGCGGCGCTGCAGGGCATCGATATAAACAAGGTATCCGCAATCATATGCGCCATTGGCTGCGCGCTGGCGGCGGTGGCCGGGAGCCTCATGGGCGCCTACCAGGGTCTCAGCGCCACAATGGGCGATACGATGAATCTCAGGATACTTATGCTGGTCATGCTGGCCGGCGCCGGCAGCATGAACGGCATTATCATAACAGGCATTGTAATGGGCTTTTTGGACTCGTTTTTCCCCGTTATTATACAGGGCAACGCCTCAAGCGCGGCTGCAATCGCCATAGTTGTCGTGCTGCTTCTGATAAAGCCGAAGGGCTTCTTCGGGCACGAGATGTGAGGTGAGAGTGAATATGACGAAGGAAAGAACAGGCATAGTTAAAGCCCTGCCATACATTATCCTGATTGCTTTGAGCATTCTGCTTCCCGTGTTTTTAAACTCGAGAACCTGGATTAACTGCTTCATCATGATTTTCGTCAGCATAGTCGGTTCGGTCAGCCTGCGCACTATCAGCCTGTCCGGCAATATGAGCTTCGCGCACGGCGCTTTCATAGGACTGGGCGCTTACACTGCCGGCGTGCTGGCCAAGTCGTTTGGCCTGTCTATGTTTATCACCATCCCGCTCGGCGCCATCTTCGCCCTCCTGATCGGCCTTATAACCGGGTGGCCCTTCTCCAGGCTGCGCCGTATCTACTTCTGCATGGGCTCCATGTTCATGGGCGTGGCGATCATCAACTTTATCTCGTCGATGAAAATCACGGGCGGAGCAAACGGCATGATGAAGATACCTTCCATGTCCAAGGCTCTTTCGGGCCTGACGGATCTAATCGGCTGGAGCTCCACGTATACCTGCTATTATTTCTTCCTGCTGATAACATTGATTTCACTCGTCTGCCTTTACCGGTTTGAGCATTCGCGCATCGGATGGACTTTGCGCGCCTTGTCCCAATCCCCGGAGGTGGCCGAGAGCATAGGAATAAACGAGAAGTTTTACCGCCTGCTTTCGGTAGGTCTCGGCTGCTTCTTTGCCGGGCTTGCCGGCGCGACATACGCCCATTACAATACGACGCTCTCCCCGAACAGCTACAGTATGAATCTGACGTTGTGGCTTATCATGTATATGATGATAGGCGGGCAATCCAGTTTCCTCGGCCCCATAATAGGCGCGATTATACTTGAGCTTCTCTCCCAGATAACGACGCTGCTTAACGGAATGACCGGCGGCAACGTATCGGAGGGGTTTATTGCCTTCGCGCGCTGGGTCGGCACCTATTCAGCGTACTCTCCGTTCCTGCTGGCCTTTATCCTGCTGCTGATCGCGTACTTTATGCCGGGCGGCCTGATCAGTATACCGGCAAGCATAAAGATGAAACGGGCGGCCAGACGTGAAGCAAAGAGAAAAGAGGGTGATGCCAATGCTGCTTGAGACAAAACACCTGACTAAGCGTTTCGGCGGTCTGACCGTCATGAACGATATCAACTTAACACTGAACGAGGGTGAGATTCTGGGGCTCATCGGGCCTAACGGCGCCGGTAAAACAACCTTCTTCAACCTTGTCACCGGAGTTTTGTTCCCGAACAGCGGAAGAATATACTACAACGGCCAGGATATCACGCGAAAGCGGCCCTATGATGTGGCGAGGCTGGGAATCGGCCGCACCTTCCAGCTCAACCCGCTCTTCGGCGACTTCACTGTTTTTGAAAACGTGGTGGCCGCTCACCATCTGCACCCGCATTCCAGCGTTCTGGACGTATTTTTCAATACGAAAAAATACAAGGAAAATGAAAAATATATCGCGGAATCGTCGGACAAAATCCTGGAAATGCTGGGGCTTTCCCACGTTAGGAACGAGTATGCCAAAAACCTGCCGCACGGTTACCAGAAAATCCTGGGCGTGGCCCGGGCGATTGCTACCCAGCCAAAGCTGCTTATGCTGGACGAACCGTTAGGCGGTATGAACCCGGAAGAGATTGATTTTACGCTCAACGTCATACGAAAGCTCCGGGACAACGGCATGACAATTCTTATTGTGGAACACAACATGCAGATACTCAGCCTTTGCGACAGGGTATTCGTAATCAGCTTCGGTGAAAAAATCTTCGAAGGCACGCCTGACGAGGTAAGGAACGACGAAAACGTCATCAAGACCTACTTTGGGGGTGTCGCCGTATGAAGAACATACTGGAAATCGAAGGCATCACAGTAAAATATGGCAAATCAGTCGCAATCAATAATGTGAACATAAAAATCCCCGAGGGAGGTGTCGTGACGCTCGTGGGGGCCAACGGCGCGGGAAAAAGCACCACGCTCAAGTCTCTCCTCGGCATCGTCCCGATTTCGGCAGGCTGCATTCGCTACATGGGAGAGGACCTTGCCGGTATGCCTATTCAGGAGAGGGTTCGCAAGGGTCTTGTGCTGGTTCCCGAGGGAAGGCATTTGTTCCCGTACCTGAGCGTATTCAAGAACCTCCAGCTGGGCGCGACTCAGCGCACCGACAAGGAGAATATCGAACGCGATTTTGAGTACGTCTTCAATCTTTTCCCGAAGCTCAAAGACCGCAGAAAGCAAAAGGCGGGGACTCTTTCAGGCGGCGAGCAGCAGATGGTCGCTATTGCCCGGGGCCTGATGGCCAAGCCGAAGCTCCTGTGCCTGGACGAGCCGTCTCTAGGTCTCGCGCCCGCGGTTATAGAGGATATAGGCCGCACGATACACGATATCAATAAAAACCTGGGAATAAGCATATTCCTGGTCGAGCAGAATGTCCGCCTTGCTTTCGGCGTGGCCGATTACTGCTATGCCATGAGCGTCGGCGAGATCATTGCCGAGGGTATAACCGAGGAGTTCCAGAACAGCGGAGCTGTGCGGAAGGCCTATTTCGGAGGATAAAAAAATCAAAGCCCGGGCTTCCTTATTTAGGGTAAGCCCGGGTTTTACTATGCTCAAATCGCTGCGCCGGAGCTGCGCATGTCGATATCGGCCGCATTCCGGCGGTTTTACTGCGGCCGGGCCAAAGCCTGGCGGCCGTTTTTTTTATCACCGCCTCCCGTCCGCTGCCTTATGGCCTGACGCGGCAATGTAAAAATGTTTTCTCGCCCGCCTCCCTGTTCGGACAAAAAATTCAGGCGGGACAGGTCTATACTTTTTACATGAATATAGTGTATGTGGATGTCCTCTTCATTGAAAACTTGATAATAGATTACTTCATGCTCTTCGGTACTGCCAGGCTGATGGGCGTCCGGGCCTCCCGCGCGCGCATGCTGCTCGCGTCGGTTTTAGGCGGCGTCTATTCCGTATGCGTTTTTTTGCCCGGAGCGGAATGGCTCTCACTGCTTCCGGTAAAGCTTGCCATAGGCATACTCATGTGCCTTATTGTCTTCGGCGGCAAAGGGCATTTCCTGCGCAGCACGCTTCTGTTTTTCCTGTGCACGTTCGCGTTCGGCGGCTGCGCTTTATTGATAGGGCTTGTCACCGGCGGCACGACCATGATAAACGGCGTGTTTTCTCCTTTAGGCGCGAGAGAGCTGCTTGCGGCAATGCTCATTTCCGCAGCCTTGACCATACTGGTGCTGGGCCGGCTCGCGTCTCACGGAGGGCTAAAGCGCGATACCGCGGCCTGCGTTGTTCGCCACGGCGGTAAAACGGCTGAGTTTACAGCACTGCTGGACAGCGGAAATACTCTAAGCGACCCTCTCTCCGGTTCTCCCGTCATCGTCGCGGAGCCGGAAGCGCTCCAGGCCGTACTGCCTCCCCAAATCAAAGCTTTGCCGCTTTCAGACGCTGTCGCCGTCTACGAGGAACTCGCAAAAGCCGGGCGGAACTCCGGTTTTCGTTTGATACCCTGCCGCACAGTCGGCTCAAAAAGCCTGCTGCTGCTCGCCTTCCAGCCGGAAAAGGTGACTCTCGGTGGGCGTGTTGTAGGCAACGCGCTTATCGCGCTCTCGCCCTCTCCGGTCTCCGACGGCGGCGGTTATCATGCTCTTGCGTGGGTTAATTAAACTTTGCCGCCTCCGGAATACGGTTTTTTCAATAAACAGTTTCCCGGAGGCGGGCAGGGCAAATTGATTCAAGGAAAGGATGGTTGCTGTGAGAGATTTCCTTTTGCGGCTATTGATGCGCGTTCTTCGCCCCGGAAAGCTAATGTACATAGGCGGAAGCGACATACTTCCCCAGCCGCTGACAGCGGAGGAGGAGCACGAGCTGCTTTTAAAACTGCAGGATGGCGATGAGCGCGTCCGCTCCGTACTCATTGAGCGCAATCTGAGGCTCGTCGTATACATCGCGCGCCGTTTTGAGAATACCGGCATCAACATCGAAGACCTGATTTCTATCGGCACGATCGGGCTTATCAAAGCTATCAACACCTTCGACCCTGTACGCAACATTAAGCTCGCCACATACGCTTCGCGCTGCATCGAAAACGAGATACTTATGTACCTGCGCAAGTCGGCTCCCCAGAAGAACGAAATAAGCTTCGACGAGCCTTTAAACACCGACTGGGACGGCAACGAGCTGCTTCTCTCGGATATACTTGGGACCGACAGTGACAGCGTCATACGGCCGCTTGAGGACGACGCCGACCGCGAGCTGCTAAACGTCGCGCTCCAGACTCTCAGCGACCGTGAACGCGGCATTATGGTCATGCGGTTCGGGCTCGGGGGGAGCAGAAGGATGACTCAGAAAGAAGTCGCCGACGAGCTGGGGATATCCCAGTCCTATATTTCACGTCTTGAAAAGAGGATAATCCGCCGCCTGGGGCGGGAAATGATAAAAAACATGTAATTGCTGTTAATTATTTGTTGCATTTTAAAAAATTGTTTATATAATATTTAAATACAGCATAGCTGCAATTTTTTAGGGAGCCGTTTCTTATGTTCGAATCTCAGAACTACAGCATCGAACTGCTTACATACGCGCTCAGCGAGTTTTTTTCTAAAACGCCGGACATTGCATTCGTCAAGGATAATAATAACAGGTTTGCGGCGGTGTCGCAAACCTTCGCCTCTATTGTCGGATGCCCGGACACGTCCGAAATGTTGGGAAAGACCGCCGAGGAGGTCTTAGGCGTGTCCCTGGAAGGCGTGTGGCGCGAAAATGAAGACAGAGAACTGCTTCAAGGCGGGGTCCCGGTCATCAATCGGGTCGATAGCTTCGATCGCAACGGAGTCCGGCGTTATTTCTCTATATCCAAATATACTATCAGGGGAATTGCCGGCGCCGCCATAGGCCTTTTATGCATAGGGCGCGATATAACGGCAGAGTTAGAGCTGGAGGAAGAGAGGGAGCGCAGAAGCCTTTCCACCCAGATGTTCGACGCTGTAATCGAGGCTGACATAAGCGGTGATAGAATCCTGCGCGCGGAAAGCTCCACCTGGCAGAGGGCTATAGGAATGCTCAGGGTAATGTCTTTCAGCGCGGCTGTCGAATATGTGGCCTCCATGTTTGTTCATGAAGAATACTCGCAGGGATTTTTCGAGGATTTTTCCGCCCGGCGTTTGGTAAGCGACTTTGAAAAAGGCCTTAAACAGTTTACTATTCTCTCCCGCATGTCTCTCGACGGCTCCAAATACATATGGATCAGAATCACCGCGCGCATACATTATTCAAAAAAGGACGGTACGCTTCGCCTTACGTGTTTTCTGCTTAATGTCGACGATGAGATAAAAAACAGAGAGGAGCTTACCGCAATCGCGACGACAGACGCGCTTACCGGGCTGCTAAACCGCAGGAGCGTCATGGAAAAAATCGACGAGTGTATTTCAGGCTACGGCTCCGGTTTAAGCCACGCGCTTATGTTTATAGACCTTGACAATTTCAAGCAGATAAACGATACGCTCGGGCATCTGTTGGGAGACAGAATACTTTGCGAGGCTTCATTAAGGCTTAAGAGTCTTTTCCGTGAATCAGATATAGTCGGCCGAGTCGGCGGCGACGAATTCATTGTGCTTCTTAAAAACGTCGCAAGTAGGGCCGACGCGGAGAAAAAGGCAAGAAAAGTATTTGACGAGCTTACCTTCTGTTACAGGGAAGGCGACTCGGATATAAACGTATACTGCAGCGTCGGAGTCTCGATGTTCAGGGGCGGAGACAAGACGCTCGAGCAGCTATATAATGAAGCCGATAAGGCAATGTATGAAGCTAAGGAAAACGGCAGGAACTGCCTCGTTTTCTTCAACGAATGAAGAGCTGTAACAGGGCATGGAGCGTTCTGACTTGAGCGCGCCGCTATTTTTATGGCTATGCGCCCTATATGACAGACGGCTGCCGGCACTTCTGCCGTCAGCCGTCCTCCGCTTTTTCCCGCCCGGTTAAGCGGCGGCTTTATAAGCTGCTGCGGTAATATCCTATATAGTCAAGGCAGTATTCGTCTCTCCCCAAAAGTGCGTTTCCCGTATAGAGCGCCTCGCGGATTGCGGGCGACGTTATATCAAGTATAGCGCTTCGAAGGCCGCATTCCATTGCCATGGTCAGAAAAGCGGCGTTTATTCTTTCCCGCCCCGGAAGCCCGAACGATATATTGGACAGGCCGCAGATTGTGTTTACGCCGGGGAATCCGTCCCTCATTCTCTTAATAGTCTCCAGCGCTGTAAGGCCGGCCTGATCGTCAGTCGCGAGGGCCTCGACAAGCACGTCGATATACAGCATTTTCTCCTCAATTCCGAAGGCCTTCATTTTTTCTATGAGACGCGCGGCGTTCTCAAATCGTTCGCCGGCGGTTTTAGGTATTTTTTTTCCGGAGATCGGCAGGCATACGAAGCCCGCTCCTAATTCTCCGGCAATTCTTATCAGCTCGTCGTATTTGTCGTCCAGGGATACGGAATTGATAATGACGGCGCGCCCGGCTGCCATGTGAAGGCAGGAGGCAATTACATCCGGATTCGGCGAATCGATCATAAGGCCGCAGGCGGAGTGCTGCAGCGTCAGCCCTATCAGCCACTCCAGGTTTTGCCTCTCCTTGTCGCCTGTGAGCGCCGTGTTGATATCAAGATAATCGGCGCCGCCTTCGCTTTGAGACTTAACCATTTCCACAATGTTGTCTTCATCATGTGTGTGAAGCGCCTTAAGTATTTTTGGAATTGAGCTGTTGAGCTTTTCACCTATTTTTATCATTGTCTCTTCTCCTTGATATACTGTGCCAGCGCGGCCGAGTAGTCTATCTTCTTAAGCGGCGTCATAATGTAATAGCCGTCGCAGTCCGGGCCGAGGCGGTCAATTATGCCGGCGGCGTAAGAAACGCAGATCTCCTTCGTCTCCTCCGGGCCCTTTCCTTCGAGCCTGCTTATCAGCTCCCGTGGTATCTCTATTCCCGGCACCTCGTTATTCAGGAACAGCGCGTTTTTATATCCGGCTATCGGCATCACGCCGGCGGCAATTTTACATTTCAGCAGCTCACGGGCTTTAAAATAGTTTTCGAGATTCTTTTCGGAGAAAATGGGCTGCGTGAAAAGGCATACTGCCCCGTTTCTGATTTTCTCCTCCGCCCGCCTCAGCTCCGCGTCGAAATTCGTTGAGTTGATATTTAGCGCAGCGCAGATGGTGTAAGGGTCGCTTTGGAATATAATCTCATTTAAGCTTTTTATGAAGGCTATCAGCTTGAATGAATTAAGGCCGAAAACGTTTTTCGCCTCGCCGCGCTCGGCATCCGGCAAAGCGTCTCCCGTTATGGCAAGAACACGGGACACGCCGTCAATATTGCCCGCTATCAGATCTCCCTTAATCGCAATCTGATTGCGGTCCCTGCAGCACAAATGCGGTATGGCGTTTATGCCGACCTTCCTCTGTATCAGCGAGGAAATCATTATGCTGTTGGCCCTCGTCCTTCCAAGCGGCGAATCCGGTATCGTCACGAAATCCGCGCCGGCTTCTTTTGCCGACCTGGCGGCGGCGAGCACGTAATCAACATCCGTATCCAGCGGCGCTGCAAGTTCGACCGCTGTGAACGGGCGGCTGAAGTCCTCTTTAACTCCGGAGGCTTCTTTTTTTACTGTTCTGACCCGGACGGAGCGCGTCTCTCTCTTTGTGCCGAGCATCTCTGTGAATCGGCGTATATGCTCCGGCGTCGTGCCGCAGCAGCCTCCGACGGCGTTTACGCCGAGTTCGTGTATCTCACGCAGCTTGCCCGCGAAATACTCCGGGTTGTCCACGTAGACAGTTCTCTCGTTTACTACGGCCGGATACCCGGCGTTAGGCATGGCTATCAGGTTAAACCTGCCCTGCGGCAGCTCCCTGAGAAGGTTTAGTATATGCGCGGGGCCGCAGACGCAGTTAAGCCCGACGTAATCCGCACCGGCAGTAATAGCATTTTCGAAAAGTTCCTTATAGTACCTGCCGGATTTTGTATAGCCGTCATTCCTTACGGCGAAGGACGCTATGACTATCGCTCCGGGTACCGTTTGCTTTATTTGGCGTACGGCGCCGAGAAAGCCTCCGGCGTCATACTGCGTTTCGAAAAGGAAATTTTTTGCTCCCAGGCTTATGAATTTCTCGGTTACATACAGGTATTCTTCTTCAGGCCTTTCACAATTGACAGGCCCTATGTCTGCAAAAACCTCCGCCCCCGCCTTCTCCGCGGCCTCCATGGCAATGCTGAAGCCCTCGTCGATTATTCTGTCCAGCAGCTCGGTATCGGAGATAAAGGCGCGGTTAGCGGCAAAAGTATTTGTCGTGATTGCGTTGGAGCCGGCGTCTATGTATTCGCTGTGTATCTTATATACTTCCTCCCTGTAAAACAGGTTCGCAAGTTCGGGGTATTCTATTTCCAGCTTCTTTGATGCGATGTATGTCCCGAAAGCGCCGTCAAATATGAGAGTGTTTTTCACGTCAGTCCCACCAAACATAATATCAATGCAGAGAATCGTCTCTGAGAGTATTATATTATAAAAATAACGTTAACGCAATTTGCTTTTGATTTTCTGAATCGGCAGGCCCCCCAAAAGCTCCGCCGGGCGGAGCCGCCGGGAACCTGCCGAAGCTGATTCCGGTCGCAACAGATGCCATTCCCGAAAACAAATATACCGCTTGGTAAAAAAAGCGGGGCGGTAAGCTTACCACCGCCTCGCCGACCGGTTAGTATTACGCGCCGCATTCGCCGTCTTAATCAGGTATCTCCGCCGTGCCCATAGCCCAACTTCCGGCAGTTTTCCCTGCCGCATGTCCTGCCGGGGCCTTCGCACAGTCGGTATTCCCCGCCCTCAATGCACAGCTCTTTGCCCTCTACAAGCGATTTGGCTATTTTCTTTCTCGCCTCGTTATAAATACCCTGAACGGTTGTGCGCGCTATGTTCATTTTTTCGGCGCATTCCTCCTGCGTCAGCCCTTCCAAATCGATAAGCCGTATCGTCTCATACTCGTCCACAGTCATGCAGACGGCCTCCTCCCCGTTGCCGGACGATTCCAGGGGGCCGAACCGGCGGTTTACGGGCAGACTGCAGACCTTGCGCCGTTTCCTCGGTCTTGGCATGCGACTACCTCTTTCCAAGATTTTGTTGGCATATGCACTTTATATATTATACTGATTTTTGGCATATGTCAATATTAATACGTCAGCCGTTCTTATTCCGGCGCGGAGGCGCTTGCGGTTTTTAATAAACAATTGAAAAGGAGAATATTTCCTGATATAATGACCTGTGAGGAACTATAGTGTATACTTTTCGGCAAAAAAATGAATACTAATGAAAAGGAGTGTTATTATGCCGGATTTTGGGCAACCATTTTCGGGACTTAAAAAGGACCGCAAGCTTACGCACGAGGAACTAATCAGAGCTATTCGGTTTATGATTGCGGCCGAATACGAGGCGGTTCAGCTCTATATGCAGCTGGCTGAATCCACGGATAACAAACTGGCCATTGAGGTGCTTAAGGATATAGCCGACGAAGAGCTTGTCCATGCGGGAGAATTCCTTCGCCTGCTAAAGGAACTGGCGCCGGACGAGGAGAAGCTTTACGAGGAGGGCGCGGCTGAAGTCGAAGAGATGATGGAGGAGTTAAAAAAATAGCGACGGCAGTCAAAAGCAGCGTCAACATAGGCCTGCCCGCCACGAAACAGGCGGACAGGCTTCAAATATTGTGTGCAATGGTAATTGAGTCAAACTCATTATAACGTGTTTATCAGATAGCGGCGGATCTCTTTATATCCTCTGTATGTGTAATTATGCGTTTTCTAAAATTTCAATAATTTCGCCCGTGTATACGCGGTGATAGTCGTTATTCTCTTCCGCGTACCGGTTTGTTATTTCATCCAGCAGAAAATCCTCCGCGCGTAAATCCGTGCGCCAGAGCTTCCTGCTGATTATGACAAGCTTTGCCTCGGCAAAATAAACGGCGCCCGTATCATGGAAAATGGGGGTCAGCCCCGCTTCCTTTATCTTGTCTGTATCCCGGCCGCTTTTTTATCCGCAGATTTACAACGCCTCCCGCCTATCCTCTCCGAAGAAACAGAGGCTGTAATAGTCGCCAGCTTCCATGAACTCGTAGGTATAACGCGACGGGCGCACGTATACCGTCGTCACGGTTTTATACCAGACATAGCCAATTCCGCCCCAGGCAATAGTCATAGAATTGAATTTTTCCGGATTGCCCGCGGTCAGCAGCGCCCAGTCTCTCGCGAGCAGCTTGAAAATATTGCAGGAAAAGTCCCTCTTCAGTATTCTTTTAAATGCCATTTCCATCCTCCCAAACTTCCGCGGCTCCCTCTGTCAGTAAAACGGAGCCGGTTGCGTTTAAACGGCGCAGGCGCAAATCTGTCCGCTATTTATATGCGCCTTATACTTAACATATTATACCAGAAATCGCATATACGCAAGATCGCTTTTTTTGCGCATACAGCAATGTTTGACGCAGATATACATTCATGTTATTCTAGTCTCGAGGAGAGACTAAATAATCTGCTGAAGGAGATGAGCCGAAGGTGAAAAAGAGAGTAAAAAACAACACGTACTGGGTGGGCAAAGCCGACTGGGAACTGCGAAAATTCCACGGGAATGAGTATTCGACTCATAAGGGCTCGACTTATAATTCTTATTTAATCCAGGAAGAAAAAACCGTCCTGATTGACACTGTCTGGGCTCCGTTTGCGGAAGAGTTTGTCGATAACCTGGCGAAAGAAACTGATTTAAACAAAATTGATTTCATCGTCGCCAATCACGGCGAAGTCGACCATAGCGGCGCGCTCCCCGCCCTGATGGAACGCATACCGGATAAGCCGATCTATTGTACAAATAACGCTATCAAGTCCTTAAAAGGCCAGTACCATCAGGACTGGAATTTTAACCCCGTAAAAACCGGAGACAGAATTGATATCGGAAACGGCAAAGAACTGATTTTTGTCGAGATGCAGATGCTGCACTGGCCGGACAGCATGGCGACTTACCTGACAAAAGACAACATACTTTTCAGCAACGACGCGTTTGGGCAGCATTTGGCAACCGAGAAGCTTTTTAATGACGAGGTCGACCAGTGCGATCTTTTCAACGAGGCAATAAAGTATTATGCGAATATTCTTACGCCTTTCAGCCCTCTTCTCAGGAAAAAGCTGGACCAGGTGATTTCGCTCAATCTCCCCATTGAAATGATTGCGACAAGCCACGGCGTTATTTGGAGAGAAAACCCTTTGCAGATTGTTGAAAGATACGCCCAATGGGCAAATGACTATCAGGAGAATCAAATCACTGTTGTCTATGATACCATGTGGAACGGTACAAAAATGCTTGCTGAAAAGATAGCCGAAGGGATTGCATCAGCCGATTCCGATGTGGTTGTCAAAATCTACAATCTTGCAAAAAGCGATGAAAACGACCTGATAACCGAAGTGTTCAAATCCAAAACCGTCGTCATCGGTTCGCCGACTGTTTTAAACAGCATATTGCATTCGGTGGCAGGATTTATTCACTTAATGAAAGAGCTCAGGTTCAAAGGCAAAAAAGCCGCTTCATTCGGCTGTTATGGCTGGAGCGGAGAAGCCGTAAAACTAATGAATGAGTTATTGGCAAACGCAGGCTTTGAAATCATAGGCGAAGGCTTCAGAAATCAGTGGAATCCAGGCATTGAGGCGCAAAAATCAGCAATAGACTTTGGAAAGACGATAGCAAAAGAATAAAAGCTCCAGTGAACGCTCTGCGCTATAAATCTCCCCTTTAAGCGACAGCGGAAAGACCGCCGTCAGCCTAAAGGGGAGCGCTATTATCTCTATCAAAAAATATATCCGGTGTATCCCGCGCCGAACGTTCTAAGCTAATCCCTGTTTAACTGATGAGCCGCCGTGCTTTTCTCAATTGAGTATAAACCCGTCTATCACCGAAATAAGGCTGCCTATCTCAGGCTTGGAAAGCTGCGCGTCCGCTCCAGCCTGTTCGCATTTTAGGCGCGTCTGCTCGTCCATTATGGATGTGAAAACAACTACGGGTATCTTTTTAAGCTTAACGTCCTCCTTAATCCTTTTTGTCAGCTGTATACCGGCCATGCGCGGCATTTCTATGTCGGTTATAACAAGCGAAACAGAATCCAGGACGTCGTCTTTTTCAACCCCGAGCCTGCTTAGCATATCCCAGGCCTCCTCCCCGTTAGCGACGGAAAGTATGTTTCCATATCCGGCCTTGTGGAGGGACTCGAGCAGCATTTTCCTCAAAAGTACCGAGTCTTCAACTATCAGTATGGGCTTGTCGGCATCCATACGCTTGCCCCTCTGCTCTATATCGGACATATTGAAGCCGGTTTCCGGGCTTATATCGAAGGCTATCTTTTCAAAATCGAGTATGGCGCTGATTTTCCCGTCGAGCCTGACTATACCCGTTACCACCCCGTCTTTACCGCCGTACACTATATTGTCCGGCTTTTCCAAATCGCTCCACGAGAGGCGGTGTATGCTTTCAACACTGTGAACATGGAAGGCGACCTTCATGTTATTGAACGAAGTAATTATGTAGATGTGCTTTTGCGGGTCTCCGCTATCCGGCAGTCCGAGATAGGGCGCAAGGTTCAATACGGCATATACCTCGTCTCTGGGCTGAAAGACTCCTTCCACGCACGGGTGCGCATTTGGCAGCGCTCTCACCGGGCTGTACTGCATTAACTCCCTGACTTTTGCGACGTTTATGCCAAAGCTCTCGCCGGCCAGAGTGAATTCGAGGATTTCAAGCTCATCGGTGCCCGCATCCAACAGGGTGCTGCTGTTCATATGCTTCCATTCCTTCCATAATGTAATATCAAACGTTATATGGAACGGTCAATATCGGTTATTCTGACCCCGTAATTGTCATCGATTACGACGACCTCTCCCCTCGCTATATGCTTTCCGTTGACCACGACTTCGACCAGCTCTCCGGCCATTTTGTCAAGCACGATAACAGAGCCTATGCCCATGTTGAGAATTTCGTTTATGCTTTTTTTCGTCTTGCCGAGCTCGACGGCGACCTGAAGAGGTATGTCGCTGATAAGATTGATAACGGGATTGCCGACGGGTATCGGCTCCGTTTTTTCCTCTTCGTCAAATGCTTCAAATGTAAATGGCTTTACTCTCACAGGCTTCGCCTCTTCCCTGCCCGCCCTGTCAGCAGCGCCGGTATTTGACGGCCGCGTTTCGATTGCGCCCTGCATTTCCTTGTCCTGCTCACTGGCCGGCATTTTCGCATCCGATTTGTCCTGGGCCGTTCCCGTCCCCTGCAGCAGGGCTTTCGCCAGCTTCCTGCCGGTTTCAATCGGCAGCAGCTGCATCAGCTTGCTTTTGAGGAGGCCCTCGATCTCCATATCGAAGCTGATCTTTATAACCAGCTGCGAGCCGTCTAAGTACTCGCTGACGTCGGTGTCGAGCCCGACGCACAACGCAGTGGGCGGCGTAATGTCAATCGGGCAGCTGAGGAGGTTTGATAATGACGTGGCCGAAGACCCGATCATCTGGTTCATTATTTCGCCCATGGCGCTAAGATGCAGTTCGTCAAGCTCCACGCTGTCCAGATCGATGTTCTCGTCCGCGCCCATGAGCAGCTCGGTTATTAGCGCGGAATCCTTTTCTTTTAATATGAGAAGGCTTTTGCCCTCTATGCCCGTCAAAAACTTTACGGTTACAATGACGAAAGGTGTCTTGTACACCGAAAGCACTTCATCTGATGAGAAAACATGAACCTGGGGGGTCGTAATATTGACTCTGCGGCCAAGCAAAGTATACATGGTAGTCGCCGCCGCGCCCATACAGATGTTTCCCATTTCCCCAAGTATGTCTTTTTCTTCGGGAGTCAGAAAACCGCTGCTTTTGTCAAGCGAGGCGAGCTCCTCTTCAAGGTTTTCGCTAGAATCGGAGTTTCCGTATGCATCGCCGTGGCGCGCGGAGGCGCCGCCGCTTGCCGGAATTGAATTGCCGTAAGACGAAATATCCAGTTCGCCCGCCGATCCGGCGACGCCGGCATTATCCGGGGAAGCCTCTCCATATAACAGAGCGTCTATTTCCGCCTGTGACATATTACTCATTTATCATCTTCCCCCTTAATGATATCGGTAATTCTAACGGCGTATTTTAGGCCTTTTGTCCCAAACGCGGCGCGAAATTTCGCCAGATTCTGAATTTTTATTGTTAAAGGCTCATCAATCCTGTGTTCAAGCTGTATCACATCGCCGACCTGCAGGTAGGCGATATCTTTTACTGAGGCCGTAGTATCGTTGAAAATTGCGTGTAACTCTACCATCGTATTATAAATCTTCTTCCCCATTCCCTCAGAGTTTACGCCCGTTTTTTTGCCCTGCTTCGAGTACCAGGACCTGGTGTTCATCTGTTTTGCCACGGGCTCGATGGCCACATGAGGCAGGCAGATGCTTATCACGCCGGCGTCCGGCCCGATTTTCATATTGAACGTTATTACCGCAACCGGTTCGTTTATATCGACTATCTGCGCGAACTGGCTGCTGGTTTCAATTCGGTCAAGCCGGGAACGCGTCCTCACAACCCTTGCCCAGGCTTCGTCAAAAAACCGCAGCATCTGGTTGATTATTCGTTCAATAATCGCCAGTTCAATTTCCGTAAAGGTTTTTCTTGATATCATATTCGAGCTGGCGCCGCCGAAAAGCCTGTTTATAATCGCGTCAGTTATCTCCGCGGACAGCTGCATCAGTATCGAGCCCTCCATGGGCTCGGAGTTAATAATCGCCAGCAAAACCGGATTCGGCAGGGCGTTGTTGAACTCATAGAACGTGAGCTCTTCAATCGACAATATTTCCAGTTCGCAGTAGCTGCGCAGGGCGCCGGTGAAAAAATTCGCGAGAAGCTGAGCAAAACTCTGCATCACGATATTGATTGTGCGCATCTGCTCTTTAGGAAATCTGTTCGCCGTCTTGAAATCATACGGCTTTATATTTGACTCCGAGGCCAAATCGCCGGCAGACGCTTTTTTGTCCCCCATTGCTATCTCGTTTATCAGGCTGTCAATCTCGGATTGAGACAGGATTTCACTCAACTGATTCACCTCTATCCGGAAGCTTCTTTACTGCATAACGAAGTCGCTGAAATACACCGTTACTATATTCTCTATTCCAAGCGCCAGATTAAGCTCCTTGGCTAATTCCCCGCGCAGCCTGTCCTGTATTCCGTCGCTTTTAAGGTCTTCCTCGGTAAGCTCCCTGAGCCTCTTTATTATGGTGTCCCGGATCACGTACTCGCTGTCGCCGAGCTCGTCGGCAAGCTTGTCCGTATCCAGCATGAGCACGACAGTCGTTTTAAAAAGCTTGGAGCTGCCTTTTACATTTGTTACGAAGTAGTCGCCGGGGACATAGGCTGTAAGCTCAATTTTTTCCTCCCCCTCTTTACCCTTTTTCCCAAACAGGGAACATCCCGATAGGCAAGCTGCAATAATGAGCACAGCCAGAACAAATATCAAACTCTTTTTCATGATAATAACTTCTCCTTCTGAACCATGTGAAAGCTAGCTGTCCAGAATTACTTTTTCAATTACAAAATCGACGCGCCTGTTTGCCGCCCTTCCCTCTTCGGTATCGTTTGTCTCGACCGGATGGTACTCCCCGTAGGCGGCGGCCGACAGCTTGTCCAGGTCTATCCTCCCGGAGGATAAGAAGACCCTCAGCGCGGCGTTTGCCCTGGCCATTGAAAGCTCCCAGTTGCTGTCAAACTCATACGTGTGAATAGGCACATTGTCCGTATGGCCTTCAATCCGCACCATGTCTACTGCGTCTATGTTTTCGGCAATAAACTCGATAACATGCCCTAATATTTTCAGTCCGTCGGGCAGAATATCCGCCTTGCCCGATTCGAACAGAGCCACCTCAAGAAAGCGCACGCTTATTACATCGTCGTATCTTGTTGCCGATATAGAGCTTTCAAGCCCGTTAGTGATAATGTAATTCCTTATTTTTTCATACAGCTCGTCGAACTGAAGCTCATATCTCTCATAAATACCGTCTGCTAAAACTTCTTCGGGCTCCTCAGGCTCGGTTTCATCCTCATAAGCAACACTTATGCCCTCTACAACTATCTCTTTCTGCCTGACCGTCTGTTCGTCCATGGCCTCTATAACAATGGAATTACCGCCCGTGAAGCTTCCTACAAGCGCCTTCCACTTTTCGGCGTCGATGTTTGAAAAAGAATACAGAAGCACGAAGAAGCACAGCAGGTTCGTAACCAGATCGCCGTATGTATCCATCCAATTGTAGCCTCTGCCCTCATCCGGGGCCGACCTCCTCGATCTAGCCAACTTTCTTCTCTCCCCTGTCCGGTGTAACCAGCGACACCTGGGTGTCCTTTGATTCCGCCCGCGACATGAAGGCGTTCAGCTTCTCTCTTATTATCCTCGGGTTCTCACCGTCCTGAATCGAAAGGAAGCCCTCAAGTATCATTTCTTTTCTAAGGTACTCCTGATTGCCGACTGCTTTAAGCTTTTTGGAAAGAGGGGTAAACACAAGGTTTGCCAGCATTGAGCCGTAGAACGTGGTTACCAAAGCAATCGCCATCTGCGGTCCGAGCATTTTTACATCCGAGAGGGATTGAAGCATGTTAATAAGGCCTATTAGGGTACCGATAAGGCCGAACGCGGGGGAGTAGGCGGCCATCGCCTCCAACACGGTCCTGTTTTCGGAATGGCGCTCCTTAATGAAGTCAAGCTCCGTCTCCATGATGCCCTTTATAAGCTCGGGATCCGAACCGTCTACAATAAGCATAATGCCTTTCTTCAGGTAAGCGTCCTGTATATCGCCCACGGCTCCTTCAAGGGCGAGTATCCCCTCTTTTCTGGCTGTATTCGCCAGCTCAATCAGCATTTCCACATCGTCGTTGATACTGGTTTTATCTTTTTTAAAAGCCCGGACGACGGCCCTGGCGGTTTCCTTAAGCCTTTTAAGGGGGAAGGAAGCCAGCGTCGCGCATATAACGCCGCCTAACGTAATAAAGACGGACGGTAGATTTAAATAGAGCCCTACTGATCCGCCGCCAATATAAAAGCTGATGACAACGCAGGCAAAGCCTGAAAGTATTCCAACTAATGTCGACATATACCCTACCGCCTCGCCGGATTAAACGGTATAATCCTAAATATTCTGTCTGTTATAAAACAGGCGCAGGCAAAGAATTTCTTTATCGAACCTGAAATCACCATAGATACCGTCCGAATATTTCCCGCTTGCTCTCAACAATCAAGCGCTTCACTTCTTCCGCCGATTCAGCGACCGGAACCTTCCTTCCGCCCTCTAAAGTCAATATCGTATCCGGGGTCTCCTCAATAAACTCAATTTTGTCTTCATTCACCCAGAATCTCTCTGTTTTATTGAGCCTTGTCACAAAAATCATCGCAATACGCCCTTTCGGGTTTTATTTACAGTGCCTGCCGAAACGTCGCATTGAAGTGCTTTAACAAACGCATCATGCCGATATGCTCGGCAGGCACTGCGCTATGCTTTACGAGCGCTTAAGATTCACAAGCTCCTCAAGCATCGTATCCGAGGTCGTTATAACTCGGGAGTTTGCCTGAAACCCTCTCTGCATGATTATCATGTTTGTCAGCTCAGTCGCAAGGTCCACGTTGGACATTTCGAGGCAGCCGGACTTAAGAGACCCGGCGAAGCCCTCATTCGCGTAATCGTAAGCGGGCTCTCCTGAGTTTTGCGATACAGAGTAGAGGCTGTCGCCTGCTTTTTCAAGACCGGCGGCATTTACGAACGTCGCCAGCACGATTCTGCCGACTTGCACTTCGTCGCCTGGCTCAATTCCCGCCGGCAGGCTGTGTACAGTCCCGTCCTCATCCGTATATGACGTGGATTTGACGACGGCTGAAATAACGCCGTTTCCGTCGACGCTGTAGCTTGAATATAACTTGTTGTCTATAACTATGTTCGTCATTACGTCGTCCGTGTCTGTACCCGTTTCATCAAAATCCGACAAGACTGTAGTCCCGATATTCTCTTCAGCAATCAAAACGCCCCTGATAAAGTTGCCCGCCTCCGTTACAAGGTTCCCCTCGTCGTCAAGCGAGAATGCGCCGTTTCTCGTGTAGTACTCGTTCCCGTCGGAGCCCTGTATTACAAAATAACCCTCGCCCGTAATCGCGAAGTCGAGCGTGTTGCCGGTGGTTTCCGTGCTCCCTTCGGAAATGGACGTTCTAATGCTGGATATAGACATTCCGAGGCCGACCTGCTGCGCGTTTGAGCCGCCAGCATTTGCCGTAGCCCCCGTGGCCTCGCTTATCGTCTGGCTGTAAATGTCCGAGAACATAACGCTGCTTGCTTTATAAGCCGTCGTGTTGACGTTCGATATATTGTTTCCAATGACATCCATGGCCGTCTGGTGGTTCTTAAGGCCGGACACCGCGGAAAATAACGATCTCATCATATAGCATTTCCTCCGTTAGATTTTTTCGTTTAACTGATTACCTCATCCGCCGCGTCGCTTATGTCGGTGATGCATTCGACGGGGATTGCCACATTATCGACCACGGCATATATTCTTCCTTCCTCGCAGGCTACCGCCGTGACAACGCCGCCTGCCGACACGGTCGCCCCGTCCTCATCCTCGCAGACGCCGTTTACGGTTTTCCCGATCAGATTTGAGGACTCGACCAGCGCAGTGTCCGTCGTAAGCAGGTTCGGGTCGAATACCTGGGCTATTTCGTCAAGCCCGACCACAGCCTCGCCTATGGTGGCGTAATATGAGCCTCCGCTTGTAAATACGCTGCTGATCGTTCCGTAATAGTAATTTGTCCTTCCGGTATCGGGATCTGTTTTCTCGGCGTACGCATATTTGCCGACTAGGCTGTACGCCTGCATGGACGACATGCCCGAATTGAGCTGCTGCATTTCCTGCAGGGACGACATCTGGGCAAGCTGCGTCAAAAACTCCGTGTCGCTCTGCGGGCTGAGCGGATCCTGATACTGCAGCTGGGCCACAAGAAGCGTGAGAAACGTTTCCGTATCAACCGAAAGATTTGACCTCTGCGTATTTGACGCGCCGCCTGATTTTATGGAGCCCGCTGTAGTTATGGCGTCTGAAATCTGCGTGACTGACATAGTTTCCTCCTCTTGCTAGGCGCTGTATGACACAGTGCTTCCGATAACGTCTTCATATGACCAGTCAAAAATCTTCGTTATATTGGAGCTCTCATAGGCCGCCTGCACCTTATCAGGCCTTTTCCAGCCGGAACCATAGCCGCGGCCGCGATCGGAACCGCCGAACGATTCGCTTCCGAACTGCCCGGGGCCCGGGTCGGAGCATATAACGTCCAGGCTCCTCAGTTCAACGCCTTTTTCGCCGAGTTTGTCCGCCAATGCGCCTATCTCGCCCGACAGAAGCTCATGAACCCGGCTGTCCTTAGTGCGTATCAGCGCCTTAAGGCCGCCCTCCCCCCTGGTTATGGAAATCGTAAGCTTTCCAAGGCTCTCCGGCTCAAGCTGGATTTCAAGCCGTCCCCCGCTTTCTTCATGAAAATGCGAAAGGAAATCCGTTATTTCCGAAAACGCGGTACTGACGGCGGCTTTAATCACGCTGCCGGCGGGTTTATCCGGCGCGGCCGCTTCCCGGCTTATGCCGAAGCCGGAAAGAAGCTTGGGCGTTAAATCCGCATTTTCTTCCCGCTTCGGATCCGTTTCCTCTTTTTCCATGCCGGCGGATTCCGACGCTTTGCATTCAGCGCCTGCTGCGCCGGGCTGCGCGAGATCCTCTGCGTCTGCCGTTACGGCTGCCTGCAAAGTTTCTCCCGCCGCCGGCTTTGAATAAGACACTTCGATTTTGTCGTTTTCCGGTATGTTCAGGCTCCGGCTTGCCTCATTTAAAACGACCTGCGGCTCCTCAGCCAGCGCCTGCGCCAGAGCCTGCGCTACTGCCCGAACCTGCTCACTGGAATTCTCCAAAGGGCACAGATTGCCGCCGGGCTCCCCCTGTGCGGCATTGCCCGTTTCCTGAAACAGCTTACGTATTTGCGGCATCCGTGCCATGATCGTTTCCCTTTCCTCGCTGCCAAGGCTTTCAAAAATACTTTGAGCCGTGGCCTGCAGGGCGGCGATATCCGTATCGCCTGAAACGCCGTTTCCCTCGAGAACGCCAGTGAACGTTTCCACTGCCGGCGTAATTTCTTCATTCTCAGATGTGCCGGCTGAGCGCTCCGTCATTCCCATCAGGCTGAGCAGCTGTTGAAAAAGTGCTGTCAACACCGATTCGGCCGTTTTATCATCTGAGAGGTCATCATCTGACTCTGCAGCCGCCGCTTGTCCGGCCGCCGCTTCTTCCGCGATTGCTGAAAACAAATCGGAAAAAGAAGCGCCTTCTTCGCTTGCGATGCTGATTTCCGTTTCCGGCAGAGCAACGCTTATGGCCTCCGCTGGTGATATTGAGATCATAGTTTCACCTCCTTCTTTGGTTTGTCTTCGCCGGCTGTTTCCGCGCCGAGGGATTCAGCCGGCGAAGCTCTAAAGCAAGCTCATTTGAGCAAACTTTCCGTGATTGCGGCGGCAAGCTTCGGCTCCATTCGGCCAAGCGCCGCGGCCGAGCTTTCAGGTTTCATGAAGTAGAGCACAACGGCAATATCCATTTCACTTTCCATTTCGGACAGCGCCGCGGCTGCCTGTTCGGCGTCCATGTTCGAATAAATCGCTCCGAGCTGTACAAACTGCTCTATGCGCTCTTCAGACAGACTGCCTATAAACAGTTCAAATGAGCTTTCCGTCTCTTCCTGCTCCCTGGCCTGTACCTGGCCGTCAAATTCGGCCTGGGCCCTGGCCAGATCGGACTCTCTTTTGGCAAGCCCCTCTTCAATGGAACCGAGCTCAGATTCGCGCGCTACAAGCCTCGCCTCCCATGCCGCCAGGGTCTCATAAGCGGGATCAAACGAGGCGAGCAGCTTTATGATCATATCACGGCCGCCGAACAGGTTTTTTACGACCGTCAGAACCGCCGCGGCTATTAATACAGTCAGCAGGGCGGCGGCAATCAGTGCTTTCAGGCCTTTTTTCTTATTTTTGCCTTTCTCGTCCGTCATCGGAATTTCCGCAGTATTATTCCGCATTATGCTATTAACTGCAGCCATCATAGTTACCTTTTCGCGGGCAATTTTCAGCCTGTCTTTTCAACCGACTTGTTGTAAGAAATCAGATCGCCCAGCACTCTTTCCTCATCTTTTGCAGCTTCTTCAAGATAGGCCCGGTATTGCTCTTCCCGGAGCTTCTCAATCGTCTTGATTTCCTTCATAAGAGTTACAAGCTCCGACTGCTTTGCCTCTTTTATACGCTCCGCCTCGCAAATGCTTGCATTAAGCGCTTTCAGATGAGCCTGCAGGTAGTCGGCAAAGTTTGCGTACCAGGCCATCCTTGGAGGCGGCATTCCTTTTCGCATCTCTTTTTTGTACCCGATGCTGCTCTCCTCAAGCCTTCTCTCGAGCTCCTCTTTTTCCGCGTACAATTCGTTTAACCGGTTCTGTATCTCGGCAAGCTCCGTTTTCTTCTGCTTTTCGTTTATCCTTTTGAGCTTAAGCAGAGGCTGAAGAGAAAAAACAAACCTCTTCATGTCCCGCTCCTAAGCCTTGCGAGGCTGTCCAAAACGTCCCCGAAAACAGCCTTCTCCTCTATGCCCTGCATAAGGAAAGAATTAATCCTCCCGTTGAGCTCTATCGCCTCGTCTATCTCGGGGTTGGAGCCTTTTATATAAGCTCCGATATTTATAAGGTCCTGAGCCTCGCGGTATACGGACAGCTTGTTTTTTACGAAGCCCGCGTTTTCGTAATGGTCCGGGGATACGATATCGCGCATTACCCTGCTTATGCTGGAAAGTACGTCTATAGCAGGGTAATGGTTTGCGGAAGCCAGCGCTCTTGAGAGTATTATATGGCCGTCCAGTATGCCTCTTACCGTGTCGGAGATCGGCTCGTTCATATCGTCGCCCTCGACGAGCACAGTATAAAGACCGGTGATGGAGCCATTTTCGGACATGCCGCTGCGCTCAAGCAGCTTTGGGAGCAAGGTATAGACTGACGGCGGGAAGCCTCTTGAGATCGGCGGCTCACCGACCGCCATGCCGATCTCCCTCTGTGCCATTGCAAACCTGGTCAGCGAGTCCATGAGCAGCAGCACGTTGTTCCCTCTGTCCCTGAAATACTCGGCTATGGCCGTCCCGACCATGGCGCATTTGAGCCTCATCATCGCCGGCTGGTCGGAGGTCGCGACGACCAGGACGGATCTTTTCAGCCCCTCCGGCCCCAGGTCCTTCTCAATAAAATCCTTGACCTCCCGGCCCCGCTCGCCTACAAGCGCGATAACGTTTATATCGGCCACGGTGTTTCGTGCTATCATACCGAGCAGAGTGCTTTTCCCGACGCCGCTGCCCGCGAATATGCCCATTCTCTGGCCCTTGCCGACTGTCAGAAGCCCGTCTATGGCTTTTACTCCGAGCGGCAGAACCTCTTTTATCCTGCTCCTTGAAAGAGGCGCGGGCGGCTCGTTGTCGACAGGAAAATAGCGCTCCGGTTCTATCGGGCCGTAATCGTCTATCAGGTTCCCCAGGGCGTCTAAAACCCTGCCCTTGAGCATTTCGCCGACCGGCACCTGAAACGGCATATTTGTTGAAATAACGCGGCTGCCGAGTCCAATTCCCTCGAGCTTGCCGTAAGGCATTAGCAAAACGCTCTGATCCTTGAAGCCTACGACCTCGGCCTCTATGAACCTGTTGCCTTTGTACGAAAATATCCTGCAGACGTCGCCTATTCTGGCCGTCGGGCCGTTTGATTCTATCGTAAGGCCGACGATTTTTGTCACTTTCCCGCCGTATTCCAGCGGGTCCATCCTGCGCAGTATATCGTGATATTTTTTTAAATCCGGCGTTTTCATGCTATAAAGCTCTCGTCGTTCCTGAAAGCGAACTCAATATGCTTAAACTGCGAATTGACACCGGCGTTTACGGTTCCGCCTTCCGAATCAATCACACAGTCCCCTCTTTCGAACATGGGCTCCTCGACTACCGTGGCTCTTATATACTCGTTGTTCAAAAGGAATTCGGCGCAGCCTGCGCTGAAGAATCGCGAGTACTCTTCCGGCCCGACCCTTATTACGATTTTTCCCTCTCTCTTCATCTGACCGAGCGCGTTATGCACAAGCCCTACAAAAGCTTTATCGTTTTTTTCAAGCTCTATATTAATTACTTTTTTAGCTATATCCATAACCAGCGAGATAATATCGTCTTCAAGCTCGTCGAGCATCGCCTTTCTCGCCGCCCCCGCCTCGTCAATAAGCTCGCTCAGGGCTTCGAGTTTCTTATTATATTGCAGCGCGTTTTCCCTTTCCGCCCTGTCCGCTCCTTCACGGTAGCCTCTCTCTTCCGCTTCTTTTAAGATTTCCTCGGCCTCCGCCTCGGCCTTTTCTATTAAGTCCCGGGCTTTTTCTTTCGCTTCGGCCAGGATTTCCCGGGCTTTCTTTTCGGCTTCGCCGAGCCTTAATTGCGCCAGCTCCTGGTTATGCTCCGGAACCTCCTCTTTCGCCCGGCATTGGACGTTTTTGACGGTTAAGTTTTCGGCAGAGTTCAAAACCGTTCCGATACCCGTGTACTCAGAAACAGACCGGTCATAGGAAACCAAAGTCCTGTCAATCCTAAACAATTACGTCGTCTCCTTCCCCCCGGGATACGATAATCTCTCCCGCTTCCTCAAGCTGTCTTACGGCGTTTACTATCCTTTGCTGCGCAGCTTCGACGTCCTTCACCCTGACGGGCCCCATAACCTGCATGTCGTCAAGTATCATTTCCTGCATACGTTTGCTGAGGTTCGACAGTATTGCCTCCTTGACCTCATCGTTGGCGCCCTTGAGGGCAATAGTAACATCCGTTGTCTCCACTTCCTTAAGCACCCTCTGTATGGCCTGGTTGGAAAGCTTGATGATGTCCTCAAATACGAACAGGCATTTCCTGATTTCTTCTGCAAGCTCGTTGTCTGTCGCGTCCAGGCTCTCAAGTATGAACTTTTCCGAACCCCTGTCAATTGAATTTATTATGCCGACGACCGAATCGATTCCGCCGACCACCATTTTTTCGGACAGGCCCATGGAGGAAAGGCGTTTTTCCAGAATCCTCTCCGCCTCCTGAATGTACTCCGGTTTTACGCTCCCCATGCTGGCTATCCTTCGAATGACCTCTACCTGCACCTCCGGGGGCAGGTTCACGATGATTTCGGACGCCTGCTTTGGCTCGATATAAGACAGGATAAGCGCTATCGTCTGGGGGCTTTCATTGCTGATGAGGTTTAATATGTGCATTGAGTCTGCTTTCCTGACAAAATCAAAAGGTCTTGCCTGCAGCGAGGACGACAGCTTGCCAATAAGCTCCTCGGCGCGGCTCGGTCCGAGCGCCTTTTCAAGAACCGTGCGCGCGTACCCGATCCCGCCCTCCGAGATATATTCCTGGGCAAGGCAGATTTCGTAAAACTCCTCGAGGACCTCTTCCTTGACCTGCGGGCTGACTTTATGAATTGCCGAGAGCGTCAGCGTAAGCTGCTCTATCTCCTCCTCGCTCAGGTGCCTGTAAATCCGGGCTGCTTGGTCTTCGCCCAGGCAGATGAGAAGTATCGCCGCTTTTTCTTTAGCGCTCATTGAATTTGTGGCTCTTGTCATATTCAATTCCTCACTAAATGTCGTTCTCCAGCAGCCAGTTGCGTAAAAGCTGCGCCGCGGCGGCCGGGTCCCTGTCCACAAACTTCTCAATTTTCTCAATGTTTTTATTCTTGCTGGTTAAGGCTATTTCCGCAAGCTCCTGCTGAATGTCGCTTCCGTCATTTAGGCTTCCGTCGGCGTTCCCGCCGGCCAGCGCTGCAATTCTCTCGCGGGGGCGGAAAAACGAATAAACGAATTTTAGTATAAACAGGCATATCAAAACGACTGCCGCGGCAATAATCAGGGTTTTAATAAGCTCCTTATTCTTCAGGCTGCCTATAAGCGAAGCCCGCTCCTGAAATACGTCGGTCGTATCGTCTCCGGCCTTTGTAAAGAACGGCAGGCTTTCCACCGATATAAACTGCTTGTCCACTCCTATGGCCTGTGAAACAAGGTTTGTTACGCTTTCACTGTAATCTTCATCGCCAAAGCCGCTGTTAAGCAAAACCGCGACCGAAAGCTTTTCAATAGTGCCCTGCTGCTTTACGATTTGCGTCTGAAGCTCGTTAAGCTCATAGTTTACCGTTCTGGAAATAGTCTCAAACTCGTCAATATTCGAATCGTCAATGACATATTCGGGGACGCCCACACCGTTGCTGTCGGTCCCGGCGACTCCTTCGGCACTGCCTTCGCCCCGTGTTTTTTCGTACAGCTCCTCCAGGCTGACGGCAAGTCCTTCGTCGCTGTTTTGGTTAGGCGGCTTGAATTCTACGGCGGAAACAGTCTGCTGGTCGAAGTTCAGCACGACGTTCACCGTCGCGGAAACGTTTTCCTCCCCGAAAACAGGCGTAAGCACCGAAAGGACCTGCTGCTTATACGTATCCTTCGTAAGCTGCGTGAGCTCATACTGAGTAGTCGTATACTCCTCCCGGGATTCGCCGGTAACGTCATAAAGCGTCATGGAGGAGTCCACAATGCTAATATTCTCCGGCTTGAGGCCCGAGACGCTTTTCAGCACCAGATGGGAGATGGCCTTTACTTCTTCGTCTTTCAGCGTTCCGCCGCCTTTAACCTTTAACATGACGGAAGCCGAGGCTTCCTTTTCGTCCGAAGACAACACAAACAGGGATTCCGACGGCATATTAATGATGACGACGCAGTCCTCGACGCGGTCGAGCTTCATTATGGTCGCGCGCAGGTTTTCCTGAAGCTGGTACTGCAGGTAAGTCTGCGTCTGCAGGTCCGTAGTCCCGAGCGATGTTGATCCGGCAAAAATATCGTAGTTCAGGCCGCTCTTCGGGTAGCCCTCGGAAGCAAGCCGCATCCTCAGCTCGTCGGCATTTCCAGCAGGAACAAGTATGGTTCCCGGGCCCTGCGCCCTGGCCTCGACGCCCATATCGCCGAGCATGGACATCACCTCGCCGGCCTCGGCCTCGTTCATTCCCGAATAAAGCACCACATACTCTTCCCGCCCCAGAACAGCCGATAATACTACGATTACCGCAATAGCCGCCACTGCGCCGATTACGAAAAAGATCTTCTGCTTTTTGCTTGTTTTCTTCAGAAAATCAGTGATTTGCCTTCTGACGGCATTGAGGAAATTGCTCATAACCATACCCCCCAGGAAAAAGTTTAGCAGCAATAAAAAAAACGGGAATCATTTAGTTGCCTAAATGATTCCCGTAAATGAGCATGAACAAAAAACGTAATACAACGTAATACACGTCGATGTGTAATACGTCACGTTTGCGTCCACATTTTACAAATGTCAGAACATTTGGCAACCGGCTGTCATAGTCCTTGAGGACCTTAGACCCTTGGCTTTGCGTCCTTGCATTTCTACAAGTTTGCCTTTAGTTTTAAAGGTGCAAGTAAATATATATGTATAGTTTATATATACATTATACGTTTCATGATAATATAATATATTCATTTGCTAGTCAACTATTATTCCCTAAAATCAATATAATTCACAAAGAATATGCCAAACAATTCACCTGTATTTATAGGGTTTTTACAAAGAGTTTATCAGCCATATTTCTAAGAACTAAAGTTTTTTCCGGAAAAGCCGATATTCCTGATGTAAAGGAAAGCATGCTCCGCAAAGGCGCCTGCGGGAAATGCCTTCCGACAAAGTCCGGGCAAGGATGCCGGGGCTAATAAAAACATCAAGGAGGAAAAAACATGCGCGTTAATACCAACGATGCCGCTATCAACACATTCCGATCCTACACTAATGCAAACGAGAGGATAGCGGACTCTCTCGCAAAGCTCTCGTCCGGCTACGCCATCAACAGCGCCGCCGACAATGCCGCCGGCCTCGCTATCTCCGAGAAGATGCGCGCCCAGATCCGCGGTCTCGACAAAGCCGCCTCGAACAGCCAGGACGCCATTTCCCTCGTTCAGACGGCCGAGGGCGCTCTCGAATCCGCCGACAAAATTCTGCAGAGGATGCGTGAGATTGCGGTTCAGTCGTCATCCGACACCAACGAGGACGAGATCGACCGCGAGGCTCTGCAGGCCGAGTTCGCACAGCTCCAGGCCGAACTCGATGAAATCGCCGAGGACACGACCTTCAACAACCAGAAGCTGCTCGACGGCTCTCTTTCCACGATGAGAATCACGTCCGGCAGCGGGACAAGTCTTGCCGGTACCGGCATGAACGTCAGCTTCGGCAACGCCAAAGCCGGTACATACACCTTCAAGGTTCAGGTCGTAGAGACGCAGGCGGACCAAGCTGCAAAGCAGCCGGATAACTTGAGCTTTGCCGCTTCCACACTGAGCAGCAGCTTCAGCTCGGCTTCGGTTACACTAGGACTAAACGCTTCGGCCTCATCGCTTCTCAACGGCAACTATACGCTCTCCGCGGAATATGACAGCGAAGCCAACAAAATCGTCGTCACCGCAGCCGGCGACAATGGCCAGACATTCACAAAGGTGCTCACCGACAATGATTTCGCCGAAGTAGACACCGCGCATCCTCTTACCATTGATTTCGGCGATACGGCGTTCAGCGTTACACTGGATCCGTCCACAACGCTTGTCGCAGGCGCGACAGCTACCACGAGCGAGATGTCGGCTCTTGCCGGAGGCATAAGCGGAACCTTCACTATCAGCGGAGGCAAGGACAGAGTCGAAGCCAAGTCGGCAGTCATGGCCAGTCTGACAGGCGCGGCATCCATCGAGCTCAAAGCGGGCATGGACAGCGTGACCTTCGACAACGGCGTCACCGTCAGCTTCCAGAAGCTCACCGCCGCCGACCTTGATACAACGGCAGCAGTAACCCATGCCGCGACGGACGCCACAGTCAGCAAAACCGCAACCTCGAGCTTTGACGGCATTGTCGCAACGGAAGGCGCTACCATAGGCGATGCAAAGAGCAGCAGCTACACACTGTCGACTGCAACCGATGGCAGCGGCAACATTACATTTATCGCCACCGGCAACAACGGAGACGTTTACACCGCATCCGCAACAAATATGACTGCGGACCCCGACGTACCTATTGCCACAGGGGATGCCCTGGCTGACAATGTTCAGGTTACACTTGACTTCGGAGTCTTCAGCGTTGATCTGTATGCCAACGGTGCCACGACGGGAGCCGCTCTCGCTGCCGAGGCGAGCGGAATCGTAATAAACACCGATTTCAGCAAGGGCGGATATAACTTCGAATCGGTTTTCGGAACGGCTACCGCCGGCGTATCCTCCTCAACCATCGAGGCAAGGGCTACATTAAACGACGGGCTTACGATCCAGGTCGGTGCAAACACCGGCGACGAAATGGTCATCAATATCGATTGCGCCAGCGCCGAGTACCTGGGCGTAAAAGGACTTGACGTAGCCACGCAGGAGTCCGCCTCGGCGGCAATCGACGTTGTGAACAAAGCCATCAGCCAGGTCTCCTCGCAGCGCGCGTACCTCGGCGGCATCCAGAACAGGCTCGAATATAAGATCGACAATCTCGAGACCTCTTCCCAGAACCTGACCTCTGCCGAGAGCGCAATACGCGATGTCGACATGGCCGAAGAGATGACCGAGTTCACGAATTCGAACATCCTCGCGCAGGCAGCCACAGCGATGCTCGCCCAGGCGAACTCGCTCCCGCAGAACGTTCTGTCTCTGCTCGGATAAGTTTACCTGACTCTCTCATCTTCATATTACCCCGCGCTTTGGGGCAGGATGGCTCTTTCAGGCCTTCCTGCCCAAAGCATTTGCAAAGAATACAGCCGGCAATTGCCGGCTGCACATTTGTAAAAAGAGCTTTCCTTCTCCGCTTTCGGGAGTGCATACAGCATTTATTTGGCGGTATTCTTCAATTCAGGCGGTTTCTATTGACTCAAGGTCAAATGTCAAAAGAGGGGATTTCAGGGCGTTCAGGTTTTCCTCTCCTGTCTGCTCAATAAGCTCTTCGCGCAGTATACGCATGCTGATTGGCGCCTCTACACCCAGCTTGACCTTGTCCCCCTCAATTCCGAGCACAACTATTTTTATGACGTCGCCGACAATGATAGTCTCGTCAGTTTTCCTCGACAGCACCAGCATTCGAGCGCACCTCCTTGAGATATTTACAGACCGATTCGAACGCCGGATACCTGATCTGGTAATTCTTTCTGTCGAAGACTATCTGCTTGCCAAGATTCTTTCTGACGTTTATGAGTATTGGCGCGGCCAGGTTGACCGTCATATCCTCAATCTTTTCGGGAATGACCACTACGTTTAAAATATAAAGGTCGTCCCTTTTACTGACGGAGAGCTCCGCCGTGTCGGTGTCGCTAATATTGAAGTTATAGTCCGGCAGGACGAGAAACGGCTCTATAACAGGCAGGGAAATGTAGGGTTCGTCGACGGCGTGAAGCCAGTATATGGGGTATGTCTTATTATGTCGGATAAGAGTGAACCTTTTAATCTCTTCCAGACCCGGCAGTCCCTGCGGGAAGGAGATTATTTTCTTATCATCGATTTCAATTTCTCCGAATCGCGCGCTCGGCAATATCATATCTATCAGCCTCTTCAGTCAATCTTTTTAATGTTTAGGGAATATGCTGCCTCTATGCCTCTTTATTTACATTCCTTCCCGAGGAGGGTGGGATGTAAACTTCAGTAACTGAGATTTCTACTCTCGGCGGGGTGGATATTTCAACATTTACCGAGCACGGCGGTTCAACATAAAACTCCGGCATTATATCTCCGACCAGGTCGATTGAAAGCTCGTAGCCGGTCCATTCTATCTCCAGCTTCCCGGGCCTGCCGTCCATCTTAACCGTAGCGGGAACAAGGCTGTGGCCCATTTCCGGCTCTTTGTATTCGAGCATCTCTCTTTTGGCCAGGTGCCCGACTTTATTGCCGTTTTTAGTCACGTCGCTAAGGTATTCGGACTGGTTTACAATCTCCCTGATTCCCCGCCGGGCGTCTGCCATGGCTCTTTGCGCCGCCTCGGCAGTAAGCTGGCTATAGCTTTTAAGCCCCAGGTTCGCCTTGAACTCTTCCATATCCAGCTCGATGGACGGTTTTTCGTATTCGGCCTTCATCTCGGGACGCTTGTTTTCTATAAGCAGCCTCCGCTCGGGCGTTTTTAGATGAAGCCTTGCATTCTGAATATCGACGTCGATTTGCGCCATCTGCTGCTCGATATTTAGCCGTAAAACTCTCATAAGCACTAACACCCTGTTTTCCTGCCGGCCGCGTTCAGCCTAAAGCTTACGTTATCAGATATCCCACAATGATTTATTTCAGAAAGTCCAAAAGCGAAGTCCTTATAATCTCCGAACCCGCTGATAGCGCCGAATTGTACACTGTCTTCGCAGTTGCGTAGTTTGTGATAACCTCGGCAAGATCCGCGTCCTCCGCGTCGGACTTCATCTTTTTGTAGTTGATGATATTAGCCTCATACCGGGCCGAGAGCGTATCTATCCTCCCCAGCTTGGCGCCGACTTCCGCCTGCAGGGCCAGTATCCTGCTCTGGCAGTCCTGAAGCCTCGAGATATAGTCGTTTATACTGGACGCATCCGCGCCGCCCGTGAGTGCTTTGTACAGGCAGTCGAGAACGATATACAGGTTTTCATCGCCCCTGCCTAAGAGCTCAGTACCGGCGACGGCCACCTCCATAGTCTGCCCCGAGCTTACCTGCACGCGGAGCACATCGGCGTTCTGCGCGTCCAAGGCTGCCGAAGCGTCGGCCAGCGCGGCGGAACTGTCTATAATCGATTTTACGTCGGTCGCGGTGGTATCGTCGCCGTCGTCAATCAGGTTGGCGGTGGCCGAGGCGGCGGAAAGAAGAGCCGGCGACGCCGCCTGAACTTCGGCGGCCGCGGCCTCGGCTGCCGAAACCGCTTCGTTGTAGGCGTTCTGGGCCTCTGATATTGCCGCTTCATCGCCAGAGGCCTGGGCCTTTTCAAGTGCCGCATAAGCCTCAGCCGCTGCGCTGGCCGCGTTTCTGGCTATTGCCAGCGCATTGTTTGCGTTAATAATCTCATTTGAAAGTGCGTCGTAGGAGGAGCCCAGCGTTTCGGCCGCCGCCGTCAGACCCGCCTCGGTCGCGGCGTCAATGTCGGCGGAGCTTGCTATATCCCTGGCGGCCTCCGTCGTTCTTTCCGCCGCCGAAGCTATCTCCCCGGCCGCCCCTATGGCCTCCGACATCAAGTCAATAATCCGGTTATAGCTTGAAACAGGCAAAATGCCTGAAACCGTGTCTGCATCCGCCAGCCTGCCGAGAGCCTCCGCAACTGTCTTTGCCGCTTTGTTGACCGCGTCGACCGAAGCCTCGTTGCTCATGTTAATGCCGTTATAGTACAAATCGCCTTTTGAATCTAGCTTATACGGCAAAACCCCGCTGGAAGTACCGGTTGTGTTGTACCCCGCGAAGAGATAACTGCTGCCGAAGGTTGAATTAGCTGTAGACAGAACCTCGTCGCGAAGCGCGGCAATCTCTTCGGCGATAGCCCTAAGGTCGCTCTCGTTGACAGTCCCTGTGGACGCGCCCACAGTTTTTTCATACGCGTCCTGTATGATTTCATTGAGATCGCTGATTGCCTCTTCGGTCTCCGTTAGCCAGTTGTTAGCAATGCCGAGGTTCTCTTTATACCTGGTAATTCCGCTTAGCTTGTTCCGTGCCGACAGGCTCTGAGTTGTCTTAACCGGATTATCCGATATCCTGTTGATAGATCTGCCCGTAGATTCCTGCTCCAGGTATTTTGAAAGCCGGTTTAAGTTGCCGTTAAGATTGTATAAATAGTTGCTTGAAATCATAGAGCTTGTAATCCGCAAACCGATTCACCTCTTTTTAAGCCAGTGGGCAAATACTATATTCCGACCGTTCCAGTGCGGTTTATCAGCCTGTCAAGCAGCTCATCTATGGTTGTGATCAGCCTTGAACAGGCGTTGTACGTCTGCTGATACTTGATCAGATTGACGGCCTCCTCGTCAAGCGAGACGCCGGATATGGATTCCCGCTGATTCGAGATGCTTGCAAGCAGGGACTGCTGCGTATCAAGCGTACTCTCGCTGCTGGCGACAGCTACTCCCAAATGCGAGACCAGCCCGTCCAGCGTCGCGCTGTAATCTTCCGTGTTGATCAGATCCGCCAGTTTGAGAGCTACAGCGTTATTTGCGCTCTGCGTATCAGACAAATCGAGGTCTATTTCGGCGTCCGAGGCGGCCAGATTCCATACGCTCTCCAATACGGCCTTTGAAACGGCGAAGTTGCCCGCCGTAATCAGGTCGTAGCTTCCGCCGAAATCCTCAAACATATCCACGCCGTTAATTGACGTATAGCCGTTTTCCTTGTCGGGGAAAGTATAGCCGTCGTTCATGCATTTGTTTACCGTTTCCGCGATTGACCGCGCGAAGCCGTCAAGCTGGCTGATGTAGTAGGGTATGCCCGAATCCGAGGTGCCGCCCTCGTCCCTCAGGCACAGGTGCGCCGAAAGCTCCCCGCCGCCGACGGTTTCCATATCAAGACGTGTTGAGCCGAGCCTTAATACGTATTCTTCCTCCGCTCCTTGATACTCTCTGACGGCGTCGCCGGCTATTGCGGTAAACGTGCTCCCGGCAACGAGAGTGTCCGTTTTGGCGTTCATCATATTGTCTAAATAGTTTATATCGACCGTTACGGTCCCGTCAGCCGCGTCTACGCTGCAGGCTATTTTGCCCGATATTGCATTTAGCTCGTCAATATACGCGTCGCGCAGCGCCTCCTGTTCGGGCGTAATCGCTCCGCTTGAAATAATGTCGCCGTTTAACGCGGCAAGCTCCTGGCATATGAGTTGTATCTCTTCTGTCGCGGTCGTAATTATAATCCTATTGAAGGTCTTACCCTCGACGAGCGTCTCGCCCGCAATACTGACGCTTACCATGCTGCCGCTTGCCGTATAGCTTATATCCGCATACCCGGAAAGCTTGTCAAGTAGGAGGTTGCGCTTATCTCTGAGGTCGTTCGCAGTCTCCCCGGATACCTCGTAGTCCGCTATCGCCTTATTCAGCGAGGCAATCTGCCCCGCTATTTGGTTTATTTCGGAGGCCACGGTCCTGACCGATGAATTCTGGTCGTTATAAAGGTCTACCATCTCTTTATAGATCAGGTTGAAATTCTCCGAAAGTGAAATCGCCGTTTGCTGAACGGTTGTCCTTGCGGCTTCGCTTGTCGGGTCGTTTGCAAAATCGCTCAGCGCGTCGAAAAAATTCGAAATCGAGACAGTCAGGCTGGTCTCGTCGTCGAGCTCGTCAAACAGGTTCTCAAGATATGTGAGCCCCTGCGTCAGGTATTCGCTTTTACAGAAATCCGTGTACTGATTGCGGTACTGTTCGTCCAGATAAGCGCTTCTTATCTGCGAAATGTCTGCCACGCTGACACCCTGGCCGATATTGGTGCTCGCTATTATCTGGTTTATCAGATACCCGTTTCCCGCCGGCGGGACAGACGAGGTTCCGACGGTCTGCCTCGTATAGCCTTCGGTATCGGCGTTCGATATATTCTGCCCCGTAATATCGAGGGCGACACGGGCGGCCGACAAACCGGACCTCCCTATTTGCATTCCAAGAAATGTTGACGACATAACAATTCCTTTCAGTTTCGCCAAAGGCCGGCTTGTCACTCATTAAATCGGAAATAAGGCCGGCTTTCCTGCCTTCCGCGAAGCGACCGGCGCTGCCTGCGCAAGTTTAGACGCTTAAATCAAAAAGGCCCGTGCCGCCGTAATTGCTGTCCACGCTCCCCTTGCTGTCATACGTCCCGCAATACTGCTCGTCGCTTACAAGCGCGCCCAGTATGGCGTCGACGTAATTCATTTTGCGCCTGATCAGCTCCCTGTTTGTCCTGTTGAGCTTTGCCTGCTTCCTGATTATATCCGATATTTCACGCCGCAGCGCGTCAAACCGCTCTTTAGCCTGCTCATCGTCCGTCATTTCAATCAGCTCAGACAGGCTCAGCTTCCCGCCGCCGCGCCCTAAACGCACGGCACGCTCCGAACACATCGTATTGAGCTTGCTTTCAAGCTCAATAAGCTTGTCAGTCAGCTCCTCTTCCCTCGCAAGCAGTTTGCCGAGCTCCCCGGCATTTCCTTTTATGATGAGGGACTTCTTCTGGGCGGACAGGCAGAGCGACCGCTCCAGTATCGTTTTCGCCTCGGAGAAAGCATCAAATATCTCTTTTGCTCCGGCGTCCATAGGCTCTCCGCTTGCCGTTTCAGACAGTTACGTCAAGGTTGCCGCCGAGCATCTTTTCGGCGACCTTAGAGCTGTCTACTTTGTATGTGCCGTTCTCAATCTGCCTGGCGACGTCATCAATTTTCATTTTTTCGTCATCCGTGCGCTCATCGAGCTTATCCTTTACCTCTTTAATTACGGCGGTGAAGCTGACCGCCTCGTCGGACAGCTCGACCCTGTCGGGCTTGATATTGCATTCAGCCTGCTGCGCGGGGCGCACGGCTTTGCCCTTATAGCTTTCCACAATATCGCTGGGCGGTATTGAATTTATCTTCATAGTATCCACTCCTTAATGCGTAAATATGGATTTCACATGTCCCCGCCGGGATTATAGGTATGCATAACACGGGCTTTTGAGCCGCCCGTCTTAGAAACGGCTGTTTCATTCTTACTCTGTGCTTTCCACGTGCTGGAGCATTTGGCGCAAAGCCTGCCCGTCTCTATTGCCTTTCCGCACGCCGCGCATCTCAGGCGGCCCTGAATATTTACGAATTTCTGAGACAGGCGCCCCTCTTTGATCAGGTAAAGGGCTATTTTTTCGGAGACATCGGTATTTTCCAGTATGTCGTTTAGGCCCACGCTCCCGTCCGAGCTGTTTATAAAGTCCCGCGCCGTTCTGAAAGCCCTGTCGGCCTCTTCGCTGCACTTTGCGCATATGCGCGTGCCGTAGCTTTGAAAAAGCCTGCCGCACAGCTCGCAGCTTTTTACCGTGCCCATTTTACCCTCCCGTTCTTTCAGTATAATCCGGGCGCCGCCAGTTTAAAACACAGCTTATCTGCGAATGTTGTTGGCAAGCCCTTCCATCTCGTCCGCAGTCTGCAGGGCGCGGCTTGCCAGGGAAAATATTCTCTGGGCCTGAATAAGCTGCGTCAGCTCCGTGGACAGGTCGACGTTGGAGCCCTCGAGCGAATTCTGGATGAGCCTGTATTCCGCTGTTTCAAGCGCCTGTCCTGAAGAGACGCCTTCATAAAACAGGTTATTGCCCCGCGGCTCCAATCCGCCTGTGTTTTCAAACGCATATATACCGATTCTAATCCCGCTGTCCGCGATGCTTCCGTCGCTCTGGACTGTGAAACGGCCCTCCGGCACTCTTATCCTTTCGTCATTTTCGTCGAGAACATAGAAGCCCTGCGAATTGACGAGGTAGCTACCGTCTACTTCATCGGAGACTGAGAACGAACCGTCTTTAGTATACGCGAAATTCCCGGCCCCGTCCAAGAGCCTGAAAAAAGCGTTGCCCTCAATCATTAAATCCAGAGCGTTCCCCGTTGCGACGGCCTTTCCCTGCGAAAAATCCATTGAGGTTGAGGCCAGCTTCGCGCCCGTCCCGCGCGCAAGCTCGGTCTCGTCCGCGTTTTGGTCGGGGTTTTCCATTATCGTATAGTAAGTATCGGCAAAAACCGCGCTTGAGGTTTTATAAGCCGTTGTGTTCAAATTGGCTATGTTGTTCGCTATGATGTCTATTTTTTGCTGCTGAGCCGAAAGGCCTGTCGCCGCGGTCGATAGAGATTGCATAATACCCTCCGTTCTCTTATGTGCCGTTACGCGGCCGGAAGCCGCAAGGCGCAGTTATCTCAGGCTTCCGAGGTTATTGACGGCAAGGCCCAGGGTCTCGTCGGTCATCGAGAGGATTCTCTGGTTGGCTTCATACGCCCGGTATACGGTTATCATATCCGTCATTTCCGTCGCTATATCCACGTTTGAGCCTTCCAAAAAGCCCTGCATGATACTTACGTCTCCGGCTTCGGCAGGCGCCGCGTTATCGGCGGCAAATAAACTGTATCCCTGCTTGCGCAGGTTGCCTGTCTCCTCAAATCTCACTATTCTCAGCCTGTCCGTAACCTGTCCGCCGGCAGACACATAGCCTGCGCCGTCTACCGAGAAGCTGCCGTATCCGACATTTAGGCGCCCGTTTTGCCCAAGCACGTAATTTCCGTCGGCGGTAACCAGATAGCCCTCCCGGTTCACGGAGAAGCTGCCCGACCTTGTGTAGCGCTCGCCGGCCGGCGTCTCGACGGCGAAAAAACCGTCCCCGTATATCGCGAGGTCCGTCTGTTTTCCCGTGGATTCGGTGCTTCCCTGCGAAAAATCCGTATACACCTGGTCAATATGCGCGCCGAAGCTGTACGGGCCCACTTCGTTGTTTGCGTTTCCCCGATACGGGCCGTTTAAGCGCTCTATCATCACCTCGTCAAACGAAGAGGTTATAAGCCCGTCCCTCTTAAACCCGGCCGTGGAGGCGTTTACAATATTATTGGTTAATACGTCCATATTTGCCCGCTGAACCGCCATACCGGTCGCCGCGGTGTAGAGCCCTCTCAGCATTTCAGTACTCCTTTTTCAAGCGTACGCCGCATAGATTCCTCTATATAATTATCGTAATAATTCCGTGAATTCTTTATGGGTGAATGAAGATTTCATACTATGATGTCAATGCTGGAGCCAATGCCGCCGCTTAAAGCCTGCGGCTGCCCCTCGCCCCCGCCTTCTTCCTTGTCCTGCTTTTCCTTCTTTTCACGCCCGCCGGCTTCCTCGCCCCCGGAACCTCCGCGTTCCCTTGTTATCCTGACCTCGTCCTTCTGCTCGATTTCAGAAACGGCATTATCGCGCGCTTCATCCTCAGCTTTTCTTTGCAGCGCCATATAGTCCTGCATGAGTTCGTTTCTTTTGTTGGCGGCGCTTGCGTTTTTTACAAAATCCGTAGCCCTCTGGGTCATAATCTGAGCGTCAATACCTTTAAGCGACATTGTATGCTCACAACCTTTCCAAAATCAGGCAAGGCATGACGTAAATTCTATTTCACGGTTTTTACAGTAAAAAGTGGAGAATCTGATCGGTGAAGTCACTATGAATTCGCCAAGCGAAATCGTAAGCTTTACGCCCGGAAATATGGTGTCTATGACATTGACCTTTCCTCTTTCGGCTTTTTTTATCTCCTCCTCGAGCAGCTCTATTTCCTTTGAGTACTCGGCGATAAGCTTGGTATTTTGCAGCTTGCCCAGGATCACATTCCTTTTCATTTTCTCTTTTTCCGGGGGCAGGTTTTCCATACGCGTAAGGTAGTTGATAATCTTCTCGAATTTCTCCATCTCCGCGTTGAGCCTTGTAAGCTCGCTGTTCAGATACTTCAGGCGGTCCCTCTTTTTCAGGCTCAGGCCGACCTCAATAATGGTTTTATTGTTGGCTGCCGAGCCTATGTTTTGCGCCGTTATGCTGTTTTGCGCCTTTATGGTTCCGCCTATAATGCTGCCGAACTTTCCGGACGCTATTATACTGTCGCCGCTTTCGGCGTTGCAGTGCATAAGCGCGTCTACCAGGATATTTCCGCCCGCCCTGACCTCCGAACGCTCTATGTATTTTGCCATTACGCCGTCCCCCGCCTCAAGAAGGCCTTTACCGCTTCCCTGAATTCCTCTTCTCAGCACGATATTGCCGCCGGCTATCAGCCTGGCTCCCTCGACTGTGCCGTTGACTTCGATATTCCCGGTCGCCTGTATTGTTATATCGGATATGACGTTCCCCTTTACAACGACGTCCCCGTCAAAACTGATGTTGCCTACCGAAAGGTCGGCGTCGCCGTTTACGTTATAGCATGAGGATACTGTTACCGTCTGGTTTCTGAAATCGACACGGCCCGCTGTTTTCGCGTACATGTTTAAACGCGCCTCGTCGTACGTCACATTTTTGCCGCTTGGCATTTTAGCTTCTTTTCCTGGCCTCGGGCTTATCTCCCGCCCCGTAACCGTATAACCGGCTACTCCCTTCGTCGCGGGAACGCGGGTTACAAGCTTTTGCCCCGCGCTTACCGGAACAAACAGGTTCAGATCCTTGAAATTGACCCTGCCTGTCTTCTGATCCAGCTTCGGTACGCCGAGTCCCTCGGTATTGAAATGGAAAACAAGCCAGCCGTCCTTGCCGTCCTGAGGCTGGACGCCTCTTGCGAAAACAGTTTTTTCACCGTAGATTCTGTTTTCAAGCAGCAGGCGTAACGCGTTTTCATCAATCCCGAAGCTTACACCGGCCGATTCTATCTCAATCATCAGCCGCTCGAAGCTAAGCCTTTCTCCTCCCTCTTCCGGCGGCAGCAGGCATACCTCAGCCTCCATCCTGTCGCTCGAGATCGTTATCAGCGCCTCCTCGCCGAGTTTGTATTCCTCCTGAGGCGGCGCTATGCGCACGCGCTGCGGGCAGTTCTCAATGGCATCGGCCAGCTTATCAGCGTTAAGCTCTATAATCTTTTTCCTCTCCAGATACGCCAGCACATCGTCCTTGTTATCGCGCGCGAAACTTGAGGCGGTTTCAAAATAAACGCCGTCGCTTTCATAGGATAGTTTGTAATCCCCATTCATCTGCCGCTTATCCTTTCTGAAGTTTGGCCGTTGACGGGCGCCGGCCAGCTCAGACAGCCCTGTTGAATTTGTTTCCTATACGCACCAGTACTTTTGAATGTATCTGCGATACGCGCGACTCGGTGACCTTTAAAACAGACGCTATCTCCTTGAGTGTCATCTCCTCGTAGTAATAGAGGGTTATAACAAGTTTTTCTTTCTCCGGCAGGGATTCGATTATTTCCGCGAGTATCCTTTTTGTCTCCTTATTCTGCATGACGGCTTCCGGGTCGTTATCCGCCGCTTCGCTCGCTTTGACAAGGCTTATATTATCGGATACCATATCCTCAAAATGCATGAGGTTGAACATATGCGTCTTCTCAAGCACCTTCCTGACCTCTGAAACCGACATGCCTGTGTTTTCGGCGATCTCGCTGTCAGTCGGGTAGCGCCCGAGCAGGCTTTCAAGATACTCGATGGAGCTGTTAATCCTGTTTATCTTCGACCGCAAACTGGCAGGGGCCCAGTCCTGCTTGCGCATATAATCAAGTATCTCCCCGCGTATACGCGTCGAGGCGTATGTCTCAAACTTGACCCCATAATTTATATCGTATTTTTCAAGCGCGTCGATTAGCCCGATAACGCCGCAGCTTACAAGGTCGTCGCTGTCATTGTATTCCCTGTATTTAGGCATTATCCTGCGCACTATTCTCTTAACCAGATCGACATAGTGAATAAGCAGCTGATTCTTTATTTCCGGATCCCTGTTTTTCGAGTACTCTTCCCAAAGCTTGTCTACGTTCAACAAAGTTCCGCTCTTCATCACTTACCCCCGTTTCTGAACCCGTCTCTTTTCGTTTCCAGCCGACACTAACCGCCTCAATCGGCCTTAATCGCCTTTTGCCGGGCCTCGCGCTGTATCATCATAATAAACTTTGTAAGCGTCCTTCTGTCCGTGTTATGCAGCTGTGTAAAACGCACGCCGACCTGGTGCATGCCGCCATCAGATTCCGGCGGCTTTGACCTTACTACCTCCGCTTTCAGGCCGCGCAGCGTCTCGTTCATGCCGCACTTGTTCAAAACCAGGTCGCAGCCGAGCATCTCTCCCGGCTTATATCCATTTCGCGCGAGCAACAGCATGCCGGTCTCGCAGATATTAAGCGTGTTGGATTTATACTCCGCGGTCTCTGCCGTTTGCCCGTCTTCGTCGGAAAGCTCACGTACCCTTACTTCCAGCATGACGTCTACCCTGAAGGCGTTCCTTCTCTGGCGCCGCTCCGGCTCCGTCGTCATCCTGAGCTTTGTCATGGAGACTTTTATATTGGCGTCTCTCAGGCCCGTATCCAGAACCAAAGCGTCAAATTCATAGAGCCCCCTGCTGTTGACGGCTCTTATCTTATAGACATGCCCTTTCTCAAGCTCGACACGTTCCCGCATTGACAGAAGCGGCGAAATAAAAAACGTACGCTCATCCTCCAGGCTCTCTATCATCGTGGCGTGCCAGCCGCCGCCGGCTCTTACCCGCAGCTTGGCCCCAAGTCTTATGATCTTTTCGGTATTCAAGCAATCCGCTCCTTTTGTGTCGCCTCAGCCGGCCGCTCAGGCCTGAAGCGTGACAACCCCCTCTGCGTGGAGCTCCACTGTCTCCTCAACCTCCCCGTAGGACAGGACCGTAAGATCGCCGGCTATATGCTCGATCATTTTTTTAAACTTTCTTCTGACAGGCGGCGACGTCAGAACAATGGGCGTCTTGCCCTGGCCCGTCGTCTTTTCGACAAGCTTTTTTAGGCTGCCTATAATCGACTGCATCTGCGCCGGCTCAATAGCCACGAAGCAGCCCGCCTCGTTTTGCTTGCTCCGCTCCAGAATAAGCTGCTCGAGCTTGGGGTCGAGCGTAATGACCGAGACAGTGTTGTCGCGTATAAAGCGTCTTGTGATCACGCGCTTTAGGTTCTGACGGACATACTCCGTAAGCAAATCCGTATCCTTCGTAAGGTTTCCGTAATCCGAGAGCGTCTCGACTATGGTCTCCATATCCCGTATAGGCACGCCCTCGCGCAGGAGATTGGCCAGAACCTTCTGAATTTCGCCGAGCGAGAACATTTTCGGGAATACCTCGTCAACCAGCGCGGGCTGCTGAGACTTGAGGTTGTCCATAAGCGTCTGAACCTGCTGCCTGTTTAAAAGCTCGTGCCCGTAGCGCTTTATAAGCTCTGTCAGGTGAGTGGCGATGACGGACGGCGGGTCTATCGTCGTATACCCGAGAAGCTCCGCCTTTTCCCTCATGTTTTTCGGTATCCACAGCGCCGGCATTCCGAAGGTCGGGTCGACTGTCTCGATTCCCGATATTGTCTCTTCTGCCCCGGCCATATTGATTGCCAGGAAGTGGTCCGGCATGACCTCGCCTCTTGCAATTTCCATGCCCTTGATCTTCAGCACATACTCGCTCGAGCCCAGCTGGATATTATCTCTTAAGCGTATGGACGGCACGATGATGCCCATATCCAGCGCGCACTGGCGCCTGATCATTACAACACGCTCAAGCAGGTCGCCCCCCAGATTTGCGTCAACCATAGGTATAATGCCGTATCCGAACTCCAGTTCAATCGGCTCCACGCGCAAAAGGCTCGTTATGCTCTCCGGCTTCCTTTTTTCCCTGGCAATCGTCTCGGCCGTTTCCTCTGAGGACTTCATTTCCTTCTTTCTCGTCCTGTCTATGGACCGGTAGCCGAAAATCAAAAGCAAGGCCGCCAAAAGCAGCATAGGGGGCTTGGGCAGACCGGGTATGAGGCTCAGAACTAAAAGCACGGCGCCCGACGCGACCATAACGTAAGGCTTGCTGAAAAGCTGCTTTGAAACGCTTATGCCGAAGCTGTCCTCCGAATCCGATCTCGTTACCATGATGCCGGTGGAGGTTGAGATGAGCAGCGCCGGTATCTGGCTGACAAGCCCGTCCCCCACAGTCGCGACAGAGTATATGCGCAGGGCGTCCGCAAGCGAATTCCCCTCCATCACAACGCCTATGATTATGCCGCCCGTGATATTGATTATTGTGATGATGATGCCGATAATTGCGTCGCCCTTAATAAACTTGCTCGCCCCGTCCATCGCCCCGTAAAAGTCCGACTCGCTCTGTATCTCTGCTCTCCTTTTTTTCGCGGTCGCTTCGTCAATCGCCCCGGTGTTGAGGTCGGCGTCAATAGCCATCTGCTTGCCGGGCATAGCGTCCAGCGTAAAGCGCGCCGCTACCTCCGAGACGCGCTCGGCGCCCTTCGTGATGACTATAAACTGTATCGCGATAATGATTAAGAAGATGATGAAACCGACTATGACGTTGTCCCCGGTGACAAAGCTTCCGAAGGTTGTGATGACCTTGCCGGCGTTTCCTCCGTTGCCCAGTATAAGCTTCGTGGACGAAACGTTCAGCGCCAGCCTGAACAGCGTAGTAATCAGCAGTATCGTGGGGAGGATGGAAAACTCAAGCGGGTTCTTTATGTACAGCGATGTGATAAGAATGAAGATTGACACCGTTATGTTGACAATCAAAAGCACGTCGAGGACCGAAGACTTCAGCGGGATGATAATAAGCATGATAACTATCAGCACTACTGCCGCTATAAATGCATCAGCCGCTTTCATTTCCGCCCTCCCTTTCTCTTCATCCTGTACACATAAACAAGTATCTCGGCAACCGCCTTGTACATATCGCTCGGGATCTCCTGATCCAGCTCGCAGCTCTTATAAAGCGCCTGGGCGACGGGTTTGTTCTCCACGATCTCTATCCCGTATTCTTTAGCCTTTTCCTTTATTTTCAGAGCTACATGGTCCTTGCCCTTCGCCAAAACAACTGGCGCGCTGTCCTCCTTCTCCTTATACCGGATTGCGACGGCATAGTGAGTGGGGTTCGTGATGACGACGTCCGCCTCCGGCAGCCTGCGCATCATACGTAGCCTGCTCATCTGGCGCTGTTTCTGCCTTATCCTGCTCTTAATCTTCGGGTCGCCCTCGAGCTGCTTGTATTCTTCCTTGACCTCCTGTTTTGTCATCATGAGGTCTTTTTCGTACTTTAAGCGCTGGTACAAGTAGTCGAACGCCGCCACCGCCCCGAGGCCGGCGCCCATCCTTATCCCCAGCTTGAGCGCCGTATGCATGATGTCTGTAAAAGCCTGTTTGATATCCGTGTTCATCATGGTTGGAAGCCGGGCGATAATACCTTTATAGGCCGAATAGGCGATATAGCAAAGCAGGGCGAGCTTGAGCGCCGATTTCACAAGCTCTATAAGCGAGCGTGTTGAAAAGATACGCTTAAAGCCTTCGATTGGGTTTATCCTGTTGAACTTCGGTTTAAGCGTTTCGCCCGTAAACAGCAAGCCTGTCTGAAAAACATGGACAAGCACTCCGACTAGCAGCGCAAGCAGCAAAACCGGCCAGATTATCCTCAGGCCGTCGGCCAGCGCCTGCCTGTAAACATGCATGACCGCGGCCTTATTAATGCTATCGGAGGCAGCCAGATAGCCTGAAGAGAGATAGTTTTTGACCATAGCTGACGCGCTTTTGACAAAGCCGTCCCAGGCGGCGTTCAATACCGCAAACAGCGTGATAACCGAAAATGCTATGTTAAGCTCGTTGCTTCTGGCGACCTGTCCTTGCTTTCTGGCCTTTTCTTTTCGTCTCTTGGTCGGTTTTTCAGTGCGTTCGCCTGCGCTGTTTCCGCTCATTGCATTACCCCAAAGCTGTTGAAAACCTCTTCAATGGACTGGAACATTTCATTGAATATCGTGTTGCTGAAGCCGATGAAGACGGGAACCGAAATCAGCAGCACCGCCAGCCCCGCAACTATCTTCACAGGTATGCCTATGACGAACATGTTCATCTGCGGAACCGAACGGATAAGCACGCCCATTGCTATTTCGAGTATCATTCCGGCCGCGAGCACGGGCATGGCCACCATTACCGCGAGCACAAAGCTCAGCGTGAAGGCCTCAAGCAGCGCATATACGAAATCCATGGAAAGCAGCACGTTCCCAACGGGAATTTTCGAAAACGTGGCGTACAGTATGGCGATGAGCTTCAGGTGCCCGTTTACGCAGAAGAACACTATAAGAAGAACGACGTTGAGAAGATTGCCTATAACGGGCACCTGAGAGCTGTTCTGAATGTCGTATACGCTCACGATGCCGAAGCCTGTCTGCATGTCCATTATCTGCCCGGCTGTAAACACAAGGTTGAAAAAAACATTCGCGACAAATCCCATGCAAAGGCCGAAAAGCAGCTCCTTGACGCACATCAGGGCGTATTCTAAAAGCGTTTCGCAGCCGAGGCCCTTGAGTGGGGCGGGGAACGCCAGAAAAACTATGTATGTAAGCGCAAGCATAAATACTATTTTTATAGGGGCGGGCGTTGTCTTGCGCCCGAAGACCGGAGACGGCCATATAAGCCCGCTTACTCTTAAAAACAATAAAAGCGTATAATCAAAGTTTTTTGTAACAAGACCTATAAACTCCGTCATTGTCTTCCCCCGTCAGGCGACATAGGTGATAATAGATTCAAAAAGCCTGTAGGTGAAGTCTGTCGTCTTTGTAATTATCCATCCCCCGAAGATCAAAACGGCCAGCAGAATCCCGATGATTTTCGGTACAAAGCTCAGCGTCTGTTCGTTTATCTGCGTCGTAGCCTGAAATATTGACACGACAACACCTATGACAAGCGCCACCGCGAGCATAGGCATGGCGGCGATTATCGTCGTATATATCGCATCCTGCAGGATGCTTATTATCTCCGTCTGGTTAAGCATACGCGCCCTCCGGTACGGCCTCGGTCACGAAAAGCTCTTGACTAAAGTTCCGAATACGAGCTGCCATCCGTCCACAAGCACAAAAAGCAGTATTTTAAAAGGCAGTGAAATCATGGCCGGCGGCAGCATCATCATGCCCATGGCCATCAGCGTGCTTGCTACGACCATGTCGATCACAATGAACGGTATGTATATGAGAAACCCGATCTGAAAAGCCCTTTTAAGCTCGCTGGTCAAAAAAGAGGGTATTATAACATGCGTCGGCACTTCCTGCAGGTCTTCGACTTCTTCAATGCCGCGAAGAGAGCAAAAGAAATTGAGGTCGGATTTATATGTCTGCTCAAGCATGAATTCCCGTATCGGCACCATTGCTTCCGTCGAGAACTCCTCTATCGTTATCTCGCCTTCTGTGTAAGGAATATACGCCCTTTCCTTGACCTCTCCTATGACGGGGCTCATGACAAAAAAGTCAAGCAGGAGCGCAAGCCCGATTATCACCTGCGCCGGCGGGACGTTCTGAGTGCCTATCGCGTTTTTAACAAAACCCAGGACTATGACGATCCTTGTAAACCCGGTAAGGCATATGACGAGCGTAGGTATGAGCGCGAGGCCCGTCAGCAGCACCACTATGTCGAGCGTCTGCGCGTTTTCCCCGAACACCGACTTTACAACCTCGTCCGCCGTGGCCGAAGCCTGCGGGCCTACTGCCGCAATAACAATTAAGCCGAGCGCAAACACGGCTAAATGCGGGAGGGTCTTTTTGCCGGGCCTTCTTCCTGTTTGCCGTCTATTCTTCTCCGCTTTCATCTTCCGCCTGCCCCGCGTCCCTCATGATTTCTGAAAAGCTTTTTTCGTCTTCTGCAGCTTCATACTGTTTTGTTTTCAAAAACGCGGAAAAAATATCCGGCAAAACGCCAAGAGGTTTTTTAGTCCGCTCGTCTTCTGCCGGAAATTCTGAAGCTTCCTTCTTGTCTATTACGGTCATATTCTGATTAGTTACGCCGATAAGGTAGACGGTCTGCCCGGCGGCGATTAAAATAAACTCTTTGTCCCTGGCGATGGAAAACCGGTCGATAAGTCTGAAGTTCCGCGTCTTCCCGCCCATGCCTTTGGATTTGACTGCCAGAAACCTCGTGGCGTAATACGCGGCAAATATCACCAGGATCATAACGGCTAATACGCCGAAAACCTGCGTTATCTGTTGGAAGTTCAATTTTCCCCTCCGAATCGCTTTGACGGACAGGCCGGCACTCGGCCGTTCACACCTGCATGTTCATGATTTGGTTATACGCGTCCAGCAGCTTGTTTCGCACCTCGATTGTCAGGCTCAGAGCTATCTCGGCCTTTTCGGAATCAATCATAACATCCGATATATCGTCGACGTCCCCGGTCAGCAGGGAGAGAACCGAATTCTTATCCCCAGCCTCTGTGCTTTCGGCAAGCTCGTAAATATCTTTGAACACGTCGGCAAAACCGGCGCCTTTTTCGCCGTTTTCCGGCGATGCGCTTTTCAGGCTGTCAAGCAGGCCTGAAACAGGACTATTCAGCAGGGCTTCAATGCTGTTCATTCCTTATCCTCCAGCTATCTGCCGATTTCCAGCGCCTTCACTGCCATGTCCTTGGAGGCGTTGAAAGCGGTTACGTTCGCCTCATACGAGCGGTATGCCGAAACCATATCGACCATCTCCTGCCACAGGTCGACATTAGGCTTTTCCACATAACCTTCGTCGTTGGCATTGACATTTGTCGGGTCATATTCCAGCCTGAAGTCCGACTGGTCAGTCCCTATCTGCGAGACATAAACGCCGCCCGGGCGCGTTTCGTCATCTGCGCGCATATATGACGAAAACGAGTCCTTTTCCGCCAGCACGACATATTTGCGGCGGTACGGCCCCCCGATCTGAGTCTCAGTCGTGTCGATGTTCGCGATGTTTTCGGATATAACGTCCATGCGCATGCGCTGGGCGGTCAGCCCCGACGCGCTTATATCCAGCGAATCCAGAAAGCCCATAGTCGTCCTCCTCAAGAAAAAAAATTAAGGAATTCATCCGGTTACCCAAATGAATTCCTTACGGGCATAGCAAAAAGAATATGCTTTCAGCATATTATCCATATCCCCATAAAACATTTTGGTAACCGGCTGTCATAGTCAAAAGACTTTAGACCCATGGCTTTGCGTCCCAGCTTTTCAGCTGGTTTGCCTTTTCAGTATGTTTCTGATGGTAGATAATAATGGAAAAAAATTTTTTAGTCAATGCTTTTATGAAAAAATATAATATTTAACAAAAGCTCACTGAAATAAACTTAGCATCATTGTATATATTGTATATATGCAAAGTATTGACCGCATGCCGTCAGGCTTTTCCTCTTATCGCCATATTGAGCTTGTTGAACTCGGAATTGATCTTGCTGACCAGCGTATAGTACTGCAGGCTGTTTTGAGCGAGAGCGGTCATTTGAGACTCGATGTCCACGTTGTTGCCGTCCGCTCTCATAGAATAATCTTCCGACCGCGCAACTTCCGGGTCGGGAATGCTCATGCCGTCGGCCGGCTTGCTGATATGCTTCTGTCTGGTCGTTTTAAGCTCAAGGTCGCCTGTTCTGATTGCCGAAACAAGAATATCCTCAAACCTGACCTCCGACACCTTAAAGCCAGGCGTATCCGCGTTGGCTATGTTGTTGGAAATGACCTCGTTTCGAAGCCATGTCGCGTCCAGGCCCTTTTGAAGGCTGTCCGTAACCTGAAATAGCTTGTCCCACATATCGACTCTCCTCTCGGTAGTTCGCATATTATATACATAATCCGGCTCCAAAGTCAAGGCTGCCCCGACATGTGACTAAAGCGGTTTCCGGTAAACGGCCGGCTTCACAAACTCAAACCTTGTTTCAATATTGTGGAGCGTTTCGCTCAGCCCGATAAACAAGTATCCGCCGGGTTCAAGATGCTCATAGAACTTCTGCGCCAGAGCCTGCTTTGTCTCGTTTTTGAAGTAGATCATCACGTTTCGGCAGAAAATTATGTGGTACCTGCCGGCTTTGAAAGGATGTATGAGATTGAACTTTTCAAAGCGGACCATTTTCCGCAGTTCCTCCACGACCTGATATCTGTCGCCTTCCTGCTTTGTAAAAAACCTGTTTTTCGTTAACTGATCCAGATCGCGGAGCTGGCTCTGCGAATATACGCCGGCGCGCGCGGCGTTTAACACATTGTCCGATATATCGGTGGCGAGTATTCTTGTCAGGCAGGTTTTGTTGTTCGATTCAAAATACTTTAACAGCGTAATTGCGATAGTATACGGCTCTTCTCCCGAGGAACAGCCCGCGCTCCAGATCCTAAGCTCCCCGTTCCTGACTTTGGGGCAGATTTCCGGCAACACATTGCTTGTGAGGAACTCGTAATGCCGCGGCTCGCGCATAAACATCGTGTAATTTGTTGTCAGCTTCGATACCAGAATACTTAGTTTTTCTTCGGTCGGCCTTTTGAGAACGGACTCCACGTATTCGTGAAAGTTTGAAAAGCCCATCTTCAGGATCAGATTTGAAAGTCGCCCTTCTATAAGCGCGGTTTTGTTTTCAAAATTCAGGCCGTAGTTATTCAGCATGAAATCTTTAAGGCGGTTAAAGTCCTGCTCTGCAATCTTCATGTTTTCGCCGGCTCTATTCCGTAGATCTTGTCAATATCAACTAACTGCTTAACTGTGTCCTGGTACTTCCCGATCGCCTTTAAGAACCTGTTTTTCGCTTCGCCGCCGTCTGCAGGCGGTGTGAGGATCGTATCGGCCGAAAGCTGTATGACGTCTACGACGGCGTCCACAATAAGCCCCAGGTTTACGTTGTCTTTGTTCACAGAAATAATGCAGGTCTTTTCGTCGTATTCAGACTCTTCATAGCCAAATCTCAGTCTCATATCCATAACCGGTATGATAGTGCCCCGAATATTAATAATGCCCTTGATGTAATCGGCTGTACGGGGAACTTGTGTTATCGGCTGCACGCCGATAATCTCTGTGACGTATCCAATCTCGATCCCGTATTCAATTCCGTTTACTGAAAAAATTAGGTACTTCCACTGTTCGTCGCTGCCTGCCGCGGCATTTAGAATGTCTTCCATAAAAATCCCTCCCGTATCTACAGAAAAAGATCCACGATCAGTCCTCTGATATCGTCTATACTGCTTAATATTTTCAGCTTATCGCGGCTTCCGTTAAGTATCTCCTTCGCCATCTCCTCGAGCTTTTCGTTGATTTTTACTATTATCGCGTAGACCTTCCGCCTGCCCCTGGGATCAAAGGAATTCTCCTTTTGAAAAGCATAGGCGTGGCAGGTTACCTCGGTAAGCAGCTCGGAAATAAGCAGGCGGTATCTTTCCATTTCCGCGATATCGGTTTTATTGGCCAGGCGCGCTCCCTGTTCTTCAATCTTCTTTGCCATTTTGGCAAGGCTTTGCTCATACTGCTCCCGGTCAAAAGAATTAAAGCTATGCTCAAACGACTGACTGGAGGCAGGCAGATCTCTTCCGCGTTCGACCAGGCGGCTCATATCGACCGTTTTTTCGCTTACCGGCGCGTATCTAACCTTCAACTTAGCTTCTCCCGATAAAAATTATCCTATGGCGCTGTACCTTCCCCCGGCAGACCCGGCTGCGTTTTTCATATACGTCATAAGTCCGCTTTTCCCGTTCCTGATCCTCGCAGCCTGCCTGATATATAAGTCCATATTGCGCCTTACGATTTCGGCCTCGCTGCAAATACTCGACTGAACCCGCTTTAAAATCTCGTCAGTTTCTTTGAGCTTTTCATTGTCCTCCGGCGAGAGGCGGTTTCCGAGGACTTCATTCGGCGCTCCAAGCTCTTTGTCGATGCTTACGATTTCTTCAATGATGTTCTGCCAGCTATCCAGGGCGCCGTACAATACTGCCTCATTTTCATATTCCGGGCTCTTGAGCCACCCGTCAACCGCGGACATAAGCTCGCTTGCGGCGTCAAGCTTCCTGCAAACGAGCTGCCGAAGCTCGTTTGCCCCTTTGTTTTTCATCTAAAAGCCCTCCGCCATGCCTTTTCTCTGCTGCTGCGCGACTGTCTTCCAGGTATCACGCATTGATTCAAGCATGCCTATTATCGGCTCAACGCGTTTCATATCCTTATGGACGTTGGCGTAACGCAGTTCCCGGAGCATAAACTCATAGACTCTCGCCAGCTGTGCGGAAAGCTCAATGTTCATGTCGAGGCTGCTTATAAGCTCGCTTATTACTCTCTGCGCTTTAATAAGGCAGTCGTTTGTCGTGCAGATGTCTTTTGAATCCTCGTAAGCCATAATCGCGAGCTTGAGGTTTTTTACCGCGGCCCCGAAGAGCATTGCGACAAGCTCGGCCGGGCTTGCGGTCATAACTCCCTGTCTTAAGTATTCCTTGCGGGGATCTGTTCCTAGATAACGCATATTAGTCTCTCCTAAATCTGTGCAGATTTTGAATCAGACCTGGCTTCAGCCTGGGAGCAGTGTTGAAAGCATCGACGCCATTGAGTTCATCCGGCTGAGCGCCTCTTCCATAAGTCCGTACTTTTTGTAATAGCGCTCGGCTAATGCGTCGAGGCTTTCTTCCATGCTCTCGATTTTTTCCCCGAGCTTGTCCGCCTCTTTGGCCGCTCTCTCTCCGTCGTCTTCATTCTTGCCGAGATAGGTCTTAACTGCGTCCGAAATCTTGTAAAGCAGGCCTTTTGTGCCATCGCCGGAACCGGTGAACATCGAAATGACCTTGTCCGGATTTTCCTCCAGCGCGGCTTTGAGCTTATCTTCATCGACTATGAGCTTGCCGGAGTCTTTTGAGAAATAGCTCCCGGTGGTTATTCCTATGGAGGCCATTGTATTGCGCGTTCCGCCCAGCGCGCTGAAAAACGAATTCTTTATGCTTCTTAATAAGCTCTCAAGGTCCCTGTTATTGCGCAAAAGGCCGGACATCGCCTTCTTATTCCACTTCTCTATCTGAGTTTCGGTCATCGCTTCTTCCTGTTCCGATGTGAGAGGCTTATAGTCGGCCGAATAGTCTTTTTCATTCAGAAGCCCGTTGAGCTCCTTCTCCAGTTCGTTATAGGCGTCAATGAATTTACTGATTGATTCAACCGTTTTTGAAAAATCCCTGCTGACGGTGAAGCTGACAGCCTCGTCAGTCTCGTTTTTCAGCTTATATGTAATGCCGTCAATCGTAAATTCATTGCTGTCCCTTACAACCAGCACATTTTCGATATAGCAGACTGCGTCCTGCCCGGCCTTTCCGAAACCGTCCTTCCCGGTCGTGCCTTCCCCGATCCCGAACGCGCCGTTTAAGCCGAAGGCGTTCCCGGAGAGGTTCTTTATTGTGACCGAGCTTGCCGAACCGCCCGAATCCGCCGTAATCGTGAAGCCGTCGGTCAGGCGGCTGTATTTTATCGTAACGCCCGCCTTTTCATCGGAATTTATCGTGTTGATCATGTTCTGGAGCGTCGTGTCCGAATTGAAACTGAATTTGACGCCGTTTATGCTGAAGGAAATCTTGCCGTTGTCATCGAATACGAGCGGCCTTGCAAAATTCAGGTCTCTCAGTTTGGCGTTGTTGCTTGCCGAGATGTTTGTTTGGCCGGAAGAAATTCCCGAGCTGGACACGCTCGCGTTCTCGGCAAGCTGCGTGATTCTGTCTAACTTATAGCTGCCGGTCGTCGCGCTTGACGTCGCCGTAATTGATACTGCCTTATTCTCGTCCATGGCGACTGAAAAGCTCTTATACACGGATGAAGAGAGCATGCTGCTTTCTCCCAGAGCGCTCAGATACTTGCTCTGAAAATCCTCCACCAGGTTCTTTACCTTTTCAAGCGCGTCGTAATACCACTCGCGCGTCGTTTTGTCCTGGTTTTTTTTGTCGATTTTTGTTCTCTCGACAGCAAGAAGGTCTTTTACGATCGCATCCGTATCGAGCTGTGAATAAATACCTGTTATCCTTGAAGTGCTGCTGTACGCCGAGTTCACTTCCGACACAGAACCTTCCCCCTTCAATTCCAAATCATGACTTCTCCCTAACTATATCGACAGGTTTAACCGGAGTCTTGAATAAATCCGGCGTTTATATTTCACTCATGCACGTAGTAGCGTACTTTGTGCAGGTTTTGGCCGCTGTATACCGATGTTATGTATCCGTATTCGAAATTGCGGCTGCCGGCCTGAGCTATTGCGACACCTCTTGCCTCGTCGAACGCTCCGTTTTGAGACGGGCAGACAATCTGAACGTGCCCCGCTCCGCCCGTCGTGTTTTTCCAGGCCGTTACGGCCGGGCATCCCCTGTTCGCGTATTCCTGCGCCTCACTCGCGCTGACTTCTCTCCAGCCGTATTCGCTTCCGTAACATTGCAGCCAGTCGCAGGTCGCGTTCGCGTCAAGCTCCATCGCCCCCGCAATGTCCGGATAGCGCCGCGGCCTCCCTGTTTCGGCGTCAACATAGTGCGGGATCTCCGCGCCGAGCGCGCTCGTCACATCCCAAACGAAAATGTTGCAGTATGTGTCGTTGCCGTACTTGTGCGGCGCGTACCTGACGCAGGATTCAACGTTAAACTGGGATATAATGCTTCTTAGAAGCAGGGGGCTGCGGCAGCTCCGGTCTCCGGTGATTTCCGGATTTGCTGGCAGCCATGCGTTGGCCGGCATTTCTTCGCCGCATCCCCCGGAAGGCAGCAGCCCGGTCAGGTACGCTATGCCGCCGTAAGCCGTCTCTGTCTCTCTGATCGCGCAGGCTGACATCAGAGCGGAAAGAATCGTCATGCTCGATTCCATATCAAAATCCGTTTCCATGAGAGCTCTCATAAGAGTCACGCCCAGCTCCATATCAATGCCGCTATCGTCAACCATGGTCGCCAGCATGGAGCCCACGGCGCATTCCGCCGGGACAGTCGCCCTCGTTGCTCCGGATAAAAGATCGCCGCCTTCGAGCATGGAGGAATATAAAGCGGAAAACTCCGCGCCGCTTTTTAAGCCGGTTTTGTACGCATCTTTGTCAGCGCCGCAGGCAGATGTCATTATGTCCGTATATATTCCGTTCATTGGTCTGTCCCCCGCTTTCCATAATCCTCGTCCACGGTTTTTATAAAAACCATTATGCGCGTAATGAGCTCATACATTTCCGGAGTGATTTCGTTCCCCGTTTCAGATATCACTGCGTTTTCTTCAGGTTTTCTTAATTTCAAGCTCTTCCCGCCTTTATACGCATACGTTTATGCCGTCATGCACAGAGAGCTTCTGCGCGTTGAGCATCGTCACAGCTTCCGTCCCCGCCTGAAACGAGGCGCCCGAAAGCCTGTACCCGCTTATGTAAACTATATTGTAAAGAGCCGTTGTCCTGCTTCGGAGGTAATCCGCAATTTCCTTGTCCTCAACATTAAAACGAACGCTGATATTGTTTTCTATTATGTTAACCACTGCCACTACGCGGCCAAGCTTAATCGTGTCGAGCGATAAAACAAGCGCAGTTCTGCCGCGCTTAGTTTTCAAATCTCTCTTTTTTCTTCTGAAAACATATAGCTCCGCGGTGGAAGCTCTGTTGCTTAGTATTACGGGAATCTGCATATATGAGTATTCGGCTGCCGACTCCATCAGCCTAAGCCCGCTGATAAGCTTCCTGATTTCGCCCGCGGAGCTTTTATTCAGGCTTCTCTCCGCAAGAGTTTTTAATGCTTCCAGCCGGCCAAGCAGGTTTTCAGCTGTTTCCTTTAGTTTCGCGCTGTCCTGCGGCTTTTCGATTCTGGCGAAGAATGCTTCTTCCGCCGCTTTGAGGAATCGGAGCCTGCCGTCCTGACCGCCTCCGTCCGTCGGCATATCCGGCCCGCGCGCTTCCAACCTGTCAGCATTGCGCATTATGGTTTCGCCTTCGTCCGGCGAAGTCACATTAATGCCCCGCCCCGAGCTCTGTTCCGGCAATTCCGCTTCCGGCGCGCTCCCGCCCTTATCGAACGTGTATTGGGATAGATCGGGCTTATTATTTATGTCAACCTGTTCCGCCTGATAAGCGGCGGCCTGTTCCCCTGCCCTCGTCAGAAGCTCGAAAACAGGCTGCAAATAATTTATGTTAACCTCTGTGCCGTTCGGCGCGTTGCGAAGCGCTAGTGCTCCGCCATACATTGAGCTCAGCGCCCTGTTGATTATTTCGTCCGCTTTCAATTCAGACTTGAGCAGAGAGTTTATTATGATGATGTTGTCGGCATCAACCCGAAGTCTGTTCGCCGCCGCAAAAACGGCGGTTTCCGTATTTATGGACGGGAAGGTTACAAGTAATTCCGCCGCCCTCCTGAGCGCCTCCTCCTCGACGGGCAGTCCGGCGCTTATAAATGCCGCGGCCAGATTTAAGTTCTGG
>JBMNQI010000003.1:0-64048 GCA_050944055.1 Oscillospiraceae bacterium
GACCAGATTTCTCAAAAACTAATTCTGCCAGTGCGAGCAGCGCCGCAAGCGCTATGCAGGCCGCTCCTGCGCGCATATCGTAGGCATATTTTAACACGAGGTAAGCGTGGTAGCCGGAAAACGAGCCAAAAAGCATGAGCCCTGCAAGCGGAATGTCCCGGGGCCGCAGGCACGCGAGCGCTACGGAAAGCACGTCGGCCAGGTACCAGTACCTTTCGTGCATGAAAGGCAGTAAAAACGGTATGCCCGCGCAGAGAGCCGTAGCCGTAAACAGGATGTGATGATCCGACAGCTCCTCCCGCCTCCAGCTGCCCCATATAGCGATAAGCAGGACAAGCAGCATAAAAAGGAACGATGCCGCAATTCCCAGCTTATCCGCCGTACCTGCAATGTTGCCTGGCGCGAACACAAATACGGAGGGCGCGTTGAAGCTAAGCGCGGTCTTGTATTGGCCGGCCTGCCTTATATAGAGCGTAAAAAGCTCGCCGAGCGGGCGCCCGAACACGGCGGCGGGCAGCAGCGAGACAAACCAGACTGCGGGAAAAACCGGTAGGTGCCGGAGCTTTATCCGGTCATAAACGAGAAGCACAAGGATGATTGGCAGAATAAACACAGCCTGAAGCTTGAGCGAAAACGAGATCGCGAAAAACGCTACAGAGAGCCAGGGCCTCTTGTTAAGCGCCTGGTAAAGCCCCGTTAGCGCGAAAAAAGCGTAAATAGAGTCGCACTGGCCCCAGTAAGCCGAATTGAGAATTACAGTCGGGAAAAAAAGCGCCGCGAAAAAGCCGGCGGCCGCGCGGCGGCGCGCCTTGGCTTCGTCATACAGGTCTTTTGAGGCGTGGAGAACGATACGCATAACCGTCCACGCCAGCAGCAAGTCGAATAGAACTGAAAAGAGCTTTATCAGGATCAGATCCGGATAGTCAAGGTAAGAGATCAGCGCAAGGAAGACGAGGTACGGCGGCGAATAATCCCCGACGCTTTGGCCTAACACACGAAGGCCTCCTCCCTCCCTGAACCTATCCATCCAGGGGCGGAGAAAGTCTATATAATCGTAGGTAACATGCCAAAGGCATACTGCGCGCAGCGCCATCGAGGCAATAAGGCCGAGCGCGCACAGTATTAACGCGCGCCGGCTCAGGCCCGGCAAAACCCTCGAGAACAGCCAGGTTCCAAGCGCCGCCAGCAGTAAAAGCGCCGCGTATTGCAATCGCCCACCTCCCGCAACTTGCCCGCGCATTCTGAAAAATTCAAATTTCGACAATTTATAATAATAATCCCTTTGCCAAATTACTTGACAAAGGAATTAATGTCTGGTAAAATAAGTTACTTCTTATGCGCGGAGGCACAAGCCCCCAGTTTCACTTCTTGCATATTTTAGCATTTTGCACCCTGCCGCGTCAACATTTGTTTCCTCTTTTATAACAACCCTTCCGGGCGTATCAATAAGAACGGAGATGATTTCTTTTGCAGGTTAAGGACGTTTACTACGGCAAGACCCTCAGGAAGAGCTTTTCAAGACATGAGGAAAAGCTGGATATGCCAAACATGCTTGAAATCCAGAAGAATTCCTATAAGTGGTTTCTTGAAACAGGTCTTATGGAGGTCTTTCGTGACGTTTCCGAAATAACCGACTATTCGGGTAACCTTGAACTGAGCTTCATCGATTATAAGATTGAGGACAAACCCAAGTACTCTGTCGAGGAATGCAAGGCCCGCGACGTTACCTACGCCGCCCCGCTCCGAGTCAAGGTCCGCCTGCGCAACAAGGAGACGGAGGAGATCAAGGAGCAGGAAATCTTCATGGGGGATTTCCCTCTAATGACCAGCAGCGGCACGTTTATTATAAACGGCGCCGAGCGCGTAATCGTCTCGCAGATAGTCCGCTCCCCGGGAGTCTATTACGAGGCAAAGACGGACAAGACCGACATCACGGTCTACGGCGCAACGGTTATCCCCTACCGCGGCGCCTGGCTCGAATATGAGACGGACGCCTCCGACGTTTTCTATGTCCGGATAGACAAGAACCGCAAGCTCCCCATCACCTGCCTTATAAGGTCCGTAGGACCCCAGACCGACGCCGAAATTATAGATATGTTCGGCGAGGACGAGCGCATTGTGGCGACAATCGAAAAGGACACATGCAAGACGCGCGAGGAGTCGATGCTCGAGATTTACCGCCGCCTGCGCCCGGGCGAACCGCCGACGCTCGATTCGGCCGTATCGCTTATTGACAGCCTCTTTTTTGAGCCCCGCCGCTACGACCTTTCGGCCGTGGGACGGTATAAGTTTAATAAAAAGCTTTCAATCGCCCCGCGCCTTACTGGCCACAAGCTGGCTTTCCCAGTCGCCGACCCGCTGACTGGAGAGGTCCTCGCGGAGGCCGGGGAAATCCTGACGCGCGAGAGGGCGCGCGAGCTTGAGGCGTACGGCGTCACTCAGGCCACGGTCATCTCGGGCAACCACCTGGTGCGCGTTTTCTCGAACAATATGGTCAATATGAAAGACTTCGTCGATTTTGACCCGCTCGCGGAGCTGGGCATCAAGGAGAAGGTTCATTTCCCCGTCCTGCGCGGGCTGCTCGAAGCTTACGGGGACGACGCGGAGGCTTTTAAGGAGGCCTGCCGCGAGAAAATAGACGAGCTTATACCTAAACATATTATTCCGGATGATATTCTGGCGTCTATAAACTACCTCAACTGCGTAGCCCATAACGTCGGCCATACGGACGATATAGACCATCTCGGCAACCGCCGCCTGCGCTGTGTGGGAGAGCTTCTGCAAAATCAGTTCCGTATCGGCTTTTCCCGTATGGAGCGCGTAATACGCGAGCGCATGACGCTGCAGGACCTGGACATCGTAACCCCGCAAAGCCTCATAAATATCCGCCCGGTCACGGCGGCGATAAAGGAGTTCTTCGGCTCCTCGCCCCTGAGCCAGTTCATGGACCAGAACAATCCGCTCGCCGAGCTGACGCATAAGCGCCGCATGTCGGCCCTCGGGCCCGGCGGACTCAGCCGCGAGCGCGCAAACTTTGACGTCCGCGACGTCCACTACAGCCATTACGGGCGCATGTGCCCCATAGAGACGCCTGAAGGCCCGAACATCGGCCTTATTTCCTATCTCGCGACTTATGCCCGTATTAACGAATACGGATTTATTGAGGCTCCCTACCGGCGTGTGGAAAAGGGCACGCAGTATGTAACCGACGAGATAGTATATATGACGGCCGACGTCGAGGACGAATATATTATAGCCCAGGCCAGCGAGCCTCTGGACGAAAACGGCTGCCTGGCAAACGACCGCATTACCTGCCGTCACCGCGACGAAATAATCGAGGTCGACAAGGACCGCGTTGATTTTATCGACGTATCGTCAAAGATGATGGTTTCCGTAGCCACGGCGATGATCCCCTTCCTCGAAAACGACGATGCCAACCGTGCACTGATGGGCTCCAACATGCAAAGGCAGGCCGTGCCGCTGCTCGTCACCGAGGCCCCGCTCGTAGCCACGGGCATCGAGCATCAGGCGGCCGTCGACTCCGAGGTCACGGTCATCGCCGAAGAGGACGGCGTTGTTACCTCGGTCAGCGCCAACGACATTGTCGTGCGCAACAGCCAGGGCGAAAGCAGGAAATACGAGCTTATAAAATTCGCCCGCAGCAACCAAGGCACCTGCATCAATCAGCGCCCCATTGTTGACGTTGGCATGAAGATCAGCAGGGGAGACGTGATAGCCGACGGCCCGTCCACCTGCCAGGGTGAGATATCGCTCGGCAAAAACGTACTTGTCGGATTCATGACCTGGGAAGGCTACAATTACGAGGATGCGATCCTGATAAGCGAGAGGCTCGTGCGCGAGGACGTGTTCACATCAATACACATCACGGAGTACGAGATTGATTCGAGGGACACGAAGCTCGGCCCCGAGGAGATAACGCGCGACATACCGAACGTGGGCGAGGACGCGCTCAAGGATCTTGACGACCGCGGCATCATTCGCATCGGAGCGGAGGTGCGCTCAGGCGATATACTCGTAGGCAAGGTCACTCCCAAGGGCGAGACCGACCTGACGGCCGAGGAGAGGCTGCTTCGGGCAATTTTCGGCGAGAAAGCCCGCGAGGTGCGCGACACCAGCCTCAAGGTGCCTCACGGCGAGAGCGGGATTATAGTCGACGTAAAGGTCTTCACGCGGGAAAACGGCGACGAGCTCAACCCCGGCGTCAACATGGTCGTGCGCGTCTATATAGCCCAGAAGCGAAAGATAAGCGTCGGCGACAAAATGGCCGGCCGCCACGGAAACAAGGGCGTCGTCTCGCGTGTGCTGCCCCAGGAGGATATGCCCTTCCTGCCGGACGGCACGCCGCTTGATATAGTGCTCAACCCCCTCGGCGTCCCGTCGCGCATGAATATAGGACAGGTCCTTGAGGTCCACCTCGGCTATGCGGCCAAGACGCTCGGCTGGAAGGTCGCAACCCCCGTGTTCGACGGCGCAAACGAGCAGGACATAGAGGACACCCTGACTCTGGCGGGCCTCGACCCGACGGGAAAGAGCATACTCTACGACGGGCGGACCGGGGAGCAGTTCGACAACCCGGTTACCATAGGCTACATTTACTTCCTTAAGCTCCACCACCTTGTCGACGACAAGATACACGCCCGTTCGACGGGCCCGTACAGCCTGGTTACTCAGCAGCCTCTCGGCGGCAAGGCTCAGTTCGGAGGCCAGCGCTTCGGGGAAATGGAGGTCTGGGCCCTTGAAGCTTACGGCGCGGCCTATACGCTCCAGGAAATCCTGACGGTCAAGTCCGACGACGTTACGGGCCGCGTCAAGACCTACGAGAGCATAGTCAAGGGCAACAACGTCCCGCAGCCGGGAATTCCGGAAAGCTTCAAGGTGCTTGTCAAGGAGCTGCAGAGCCTCTGCCTGGACGTCCGCGTCTTCGATAAGTTCGGCCAGGAAATCGAGCTTAAGGACGAGGATGACGACGACGGCTTCCATGTCGTGGACGAGATGCGCTATGATGACAGCGAATTCGAGTCGTCCGGCTACGCGATTGAGGACGTCGACGGAGAGGGCGCAGAGGAAGAGGAAGAGCTCTTTACCGAAGAGGAAATCGGCGACGATTTTTCGGATGATGATATTTTTTAATATACTATAGGAGGAATATATTATGGCATACTCAACTTTCGACGCCATCCAGATAGGCATGGCATCCTCCGATATGATACGCTCCTGGTCTTACGGGGAAGTCAAAAAACCGGAGACGATAAACTACAGGACTTTAAAGCCCGAGCGGGACGGCCTTTTCTGCGAACGAATATTCGGCCCGACCAAGGACTGGGAATGCCACTGCGGCAAGTACAAAAAGATACGCTATAAGGGAAAGATCTGCGACCGCTGCGGCGTCGAGGTCACGAAATCCAAGGTGCGCCGCGAGCGCATGGGCCATATCGAGCTTGCGGCTCCCGTGAGCCACATCTGGTACTTCAAGGGCATACCGTCGCGCATGGGCCTGCTTCTCGACATTTCGCCCCGTATCCTGGAAAAGGTCCTATACTTTGCAAACTATATAGTGACAGACCCCGGCTTCTCCCCACTCGTGAAAAACCAGGTGCTTAACGAGAAAGAGTACCGCGACATGCGCGAGAAATATGAGGACGATTTTGAAGCGGGAATGGGCGCCGAGGCTATTAAGAAGCTGCTCTCGGACATTGACTGCGACGAGCTCTCGGCCCAGCTCAAGGCAGAGCTGCGCGACGCTTCGGGCCAGAAAAAAGCCCGTATCGTAAAGCGACTTGAGGTCGTCGAAGCCTTCCGGCAGTCCGGCAACCGGCCGGAATGGATGATAATCGACGTCCTTCCCGTTATACCGCCCGAACTGCGCCCGATGGTGCAGCTCGACGGCGGCCGCTTCGCCACGAGCGATCTGAACGATCTTTACCGCCGCGTGATAAACCGCAATAACCGCCTTAAAAGGCTTATACAGCTCAACGCGCCGGATATCATAGTCCGGAATGAAAAGCGCATGCTGCAGGAGGCAGTGGACGCTCTTATTGACAACGGGCGGCGCGGACGCGCTGTCACCGGCGCAAACAACCGCGCTCTCAAATCGTTGTCCGACATGCTCAAGGGCAAGCAGGGACGCTTCCGCCAGAACCTGCTTGGAAAGCGCGTGGACTATTCCGGGCGCAGCGTTATAGTCGTCGGCCCCGAGCTTAAGATCTATCAGTGCGGCCTGCCAAAAGAGATGGCTCTCGAGCTCTTCCGCCCCTTCGTAATGAAGAAGCTCGTAGAAGACGGCCTTGCCAACAATATAAAAAGCGCCAAAAAGAGCGTCGACAAGAACCGGCCCGAAGTTTGGGACGCGCTTGAGTATATTATCAAGGAACACCCGGTTATGCTCAACCGCGCGCCGACACTGCACCGCCTCGGCATTCAGGCCTTTGAGCCGGTGCTGGTGGAGGGGCGCGCAATCAAGCTTCATCCGCTGGTCTGCACCGCGTTCAACGCCGACTTCGACGGCGACCAGATGGCCGTGCACGTTCCCCTGTCAGCCGAGGCGCAGGCCGAAGCCCGCGTGCTCATGCTCTCCGCCAATAACCTCCTGCGCCCGCAGGACGGCCAGCCCGTTACGGTGCCGACGCAGGACATGGTTCTGGGCTCATATTACCTTACACTCGAAAAGGAGGGCGAGGTCGGCGAAGGCAAGATATTCAAGGACGAGGACGAGGCTCTGCTGGCCTATTCGGAGGGAATAGTAGGCATACACTCGCATATCAGGGTAAGGCGCGAAGGAGAGATGGACGGGAAAAAGATCAGCCGCATCGTAAACACGACGGTCGGAAAGATCATCTTCAACCAGCCCATACCTCAGGACCTCGGTTTCGTGGACAGGACGGATCCCGAGCACTTCCTTGACTACGAGATCGACTTCACAGTCGGTAAAAAGCAGCTTTCCACGATAATCGAGCGCTGCATACAGAAGCACGGCTTCGCTCTCTCCTCCGTAATGCTGGACGAAGTCAAGGCCACAGGCTTTAAATATTCGACAAAAGGCGCCATAACCATCTCCATCTCGGATATGACCGTTCCGGAAGCCAAAAGGGAGCTTATTAAGAAGACCGAGAAGAAGATTATCGAGATAGAAAAGCTCTACCGCCGCGGCTTCATAACCGACGACGAGCGCTACCGCCTCGTCATACAGGAATGGGACCAGACGACGAAGGACGTGACCGCCGCCCTTCAGGACTGCCTGGGCCAGTATAACCCAATATTTATGATGGCGAACTCCGGCGCCCGCGGCTCTATGAACCAGATACGCCAGCTTGCGGGCATGCGCGGCCTGATGGCCAACACCTCCGGCAAGACAATTGAGATCCCGATCAAAGCGAACTTCCGCGAAGGGCTTACGGTGCTTGAATACTTCATCTCCTCCCGCGGCGCCCGCAAGGGCCTGGCGGACACGGCCCTGCGTACCGCCGACTCCGGATACCTCACGCGCCGCCTTGTCGACGTCAGCCAGGACGTCATAATACGTGAAGAGGACTGCGGCACAGACGAGGGAATAATTATTTCCGAGATAAGCGATAACGACCAGGTCATCGAGCCGCTGCGCGACCGCATATACGGCCGTTTCCCGATGCACGATATAGTCGACCCCGCGACGGGCGAAGTAATATGCTCCACGGACCAGCTTATAAGCCACGATATGATTACTAAAATCGAGAAGGCCGGCATAACTGAGGTCGAGGTGCGTTCGGTACTCGGCTGCCATGCCAAAAGCGGCGTCTGCGCGAAGTGCTACGGCGAAAACCTCGCCATCGCGGAGCCGGTCGGCGCCGGCGAATCAGTCGGCATAATCGCGGCGCAGTCCATCGGCGAACCCGGCACGCAGCTTACGATGCGCACGTTCCACACGGGCGGCGTAGCCGGCGACGACATCACGCAGGGCCTGCCGAGAGTCGAGGAGCTGTTCGAGGCACGCAAGCCCAAGAAAATGGCCGTGCTCGCTGAAATAGGCGGCAAAGTCACGATAGAGGACGCACGGCGCTCAAGCCTCCAGAGCTTAACCATAATAAACGAGGAGGACGGCGAAACAAAGAACTACCAGATACCCATAAGCGCCGGTATCCTGGTTCAGGACGGCGATTATGTGGAAAAGGGCCAGGAGCTCACTGCCGGCCAGCTCAACCCGCACGACGTTCTCCGAATAAGAGGGGCCTCCGCTGCCCAGAATTACCTCATACAGGAGGTTCAGCGCGTTTACCGCCAGCAGGGCGTCGATATCAACGACAAGCATATCGAGGTAATAGTGCGCCAGATGATGCGCAAGATTCGTGTCGACGACCCGGGCAGCACAGACTTCCTCTCGGGAATTACCGTCGACATCATGGAATTCAACCGCGCAAACGAAAGGATAAGGGAGCGCATTGCCGCGGGCGAAACCGGAATTGACGGCGAGCCTCTCAGGGAAGCTTCCGGAAGCCGCATTTTGATGGGCATCACAAAGGCCAGCCTTGCGACAGACAGCTTCCTTTCCGCCGCCTCCTTCCAGGAGACGACAAAGGTCCTGACGGAAGCCGCCATAAAGGGGAAAATAGACCATCTTCAGGGACTTAAGGAGAACGTCATAATAGGCAAGCTCATTCCCGCCGGCTCCGGCATGGACATCTACCGCAACGCGGAGATAGAAGACGAAATGAAGGCCGCCGACATCGGGGAGGATTTCTACTACACCAACGGGATTGCCTATTAACGGCAGCATTGTCAGCGGATCCAGAGCTATTGACAATTTTGATATTTCGTGTTAGAATGCCAAATCGCATTAGTAGGACGTATAACCAACAAAGCCAGAGAGCAGTAATCATTGCACGTCTTTCAACTTATGTGAGCGGATTCTTTAGGCGTGTTCAATTCATACGCTCTGGCTGATGCGTTGTGCCCACGGAGAATAAAATGAGCGATAAAAACGAGAAAAAAAGGGTTATCGGTCTTAAGCAGTCCCGCCGCGCCATACTGGAAGGGCGCGCGGCCGAGGTGATAATCGCCTCCGATATCGACCCGCATATAAGGGATCAGATTATCTCCCTGTGCAGGGAGGCTTCCGTAGCCATATCTCACGGAGGCACGAAGAGCGAGCTGGGAGCCAAACACGGGATAGAGGTTGGCGCTTCCATAGTCACCGAGCTAAAATAGAAGGCCGGCCGGGCAGACTTGGCGTCAAGAGCTCTCTTTGCCTGGCAACCGCCGTTTTCTCAACTATTGCGCTTCGTAAGAGGCGGACTTCCGCCTGTAACGATAATTTTAAAGGAAAGGAGGAAAAACATGCCGACATTCAACCAGCTGGTTAGAAAGGGCAGGGAGAAGGTCACCTATAAATCAGCATCCCCGGCTATGCAGAAGGGCCTGAACACCTTAAAGAACATGAGCACGGATCTAAGCTCGCCCCAGAAGCGAGGCGTCTGCACCGCAGTGCGTACCTCGACACCCAAAAAGCCGAACTCCGCTCTGCGCAAAATCGCTAGAGTCCGTTTGACTAACGGCTATGAGGTAACGGCCTATATACCCGGCGTTGGCCACAATCTTCAGGAGCACAGCGTAGTTATGATCCGCGGCGGAAGAGTTAAGGATCTGCCTGGCGTGCGTTACCACATCATACGCGGAACGCTCGATACGCAGGGCGTCACCGGACGTATGCAGGCCCGCTCCAAATACGGCGCCAAGAGGCCGAAGGCAGGCGCAGCCAAAGCTAAAAAGTAAACTATGGCCCAAGCGGCCCTGAAATATATACTATATTAATTATTATAGGGTATGTTTCGGGGCACATGCGGAGACAAGGCACGTCTTCGAGTACCTATGAGTTCATCAGGTATCCCAATATGAAGGAGGGAAGAACAAGTGCCCAGAAGAGGAAACGTACCCAAGAGAGAAATTTTACCTGACCCAATTTATAACTCAAAGCTGGTATCCCGCCTAATAAACGCCATCATGCTCGACGGCAAGAAGGGCGTGGCTCAGAAGGTTGTCTACGACGCCTTCGAGATTATTAAGCAAAAACAGGGCAAGGACCCGCTCGAGGTGTTTAACGCGGCCCTCGAGAACATCATGCCCAGCCTTGAGGTCAAGGCCCGCCGCGTCGGCGGTGCCACTTATCAGGTCCCGATCGAAGTCCGCCCCGAGCGCCGTCTGACGCTGGGAATGCGCTGGCTGACCGCCTATTCGCGCAGCCGCAGCGAACGCACAATGAAGGAGCGTCTGGCGGGCGAGATTATGGACGCGTCCAACAACCTTGGAAACGCCGTCAAGAAGCGCGAGGACACGCATAAAATGGCCGAGTCGAACAAGGCATTCGCGCACTACAGATGGTAGTTTTCAACGACACTATAACACGCACAAATTTTGAAGGAGATTCTTATGCCAAGGCAGTTTCCGCTGGAACTCACAAGAAATATAGGCATAATGGCTCACATCGACGCGGGCAAGACCACCACGACCGAGCGCATCCTGTATTACTCAGGAGTCAATTATAAGCTCGGCGAGGTGCACGAGGGCACCGCGACGATGGACTGGATGGAACAGGAGCGTGAGCGCGGCATAACCATAACGTCGGCCGCCACGACCTGCCATTGGAAAAACCACCGCATCAACATCATAGACACGCCGGGGCACGTCGACTTCACTGTTGAAGTCGAGCGCAGCCTCAGAGTGCTTGACGGTGCGGTGACGGTCATGTGCGCAAAAGGCGGAGTGGAGCCCCAGTCGGAAACAGTCTGGCATCAGGCGGACCATTACTGCGTCCCGCGTATGGTATATGTCAACAAGATGGATATCATGGGAGCGGACTTCTATAATGTCCTTAACATGATCCATGACCGGCTGCGCTGCAACGCCGTTCCCATCCAGCTCCCGATAGGAGCCGAAGCCGATTTTAAAGGAATCGTCGACCTTGTAGAGATGAAGGCTTATATTTACAACGACGATTTGGGGCAGGATATAAGCGTTCTGCCGATCCCCGACGAAATAAAGGACAAGTCTGAAGAATACAGAACAAAGCTGCTCGAGGCCGTATCTGAATTTGACGATGAAATTCTGGAGAAATACCTCGACGGGGAAGATATTCCGGAGTCCTCTATCAAGAGAGCCATACGCGCGGCCACGGTTTCCGTTAAAATGATTCCCGTCCTCTGCGGCACATCCTATAAGAATAAGGGCGTTCAGAAGCTTATCGACGCGATAGTGGATTATTTGCCTTCGCCGCTGGATAGGCGCGAAATGAACGGCGTTAACCCGAAGACCGGGGAAACCGAGGTCCGCAAGGCGGACGACGACGCGCCTTTTTCAGCCCTGGCTTTCAAGATCATGACCGACCCGTTCGTGGGCAAGCTCTGCTTCTTCCGAGTCTATTCGGGACGGCTAAACGCCGGGATGACGGTCTTGAACTCGATGAAGGGCCAGCGCGAGAGGTTAAGCCGCATACTTCAGATGCACGCCAACCACCGCGAGGACATCGAAACGGTCTACTCAGGCGACATAGCAGCCGCCGTAGGCTTAAAAAACACCACCACCGGCGACACTCTCTGCGACGAAAAGCATCCTATCGTGCTTGAGTCCATGGAGTTTCCCGAACCCGTTATACGAGTGGCGATAGAGCCGAAGACCAAGGCCGGCCAGGAAAAGATGAGCATAGCTTTGCAGAAGCTGTCCGAGGAAGACCCTACCTTCCGCACCTGGACAGACGAGGAGACCGGTCAAACAATAATAGCCGGCATGGGCGAGCTGCATCTTGAGATCATCGTAGACCGCCTGCTGCGCGAGTTCAAGGTCGAGGCGAATGTCGGCAAGCCGCAGGTCGCTTATAAGGAGACCATACGCGCCTCCTCAACAGTAGACCACCGGTATGCCCGGCAGTCCGGCGGCCACGGCCAGTTTGCGCAGGTAAAGATAACGATTGAGCCCAACACGTCCGGAAAGGGATATGAATTTGTAAATAAAATCGTCGGCGGCGCAATCCCCAAGGAATTCATACCCGCTGTTGATCAGGGTATACAGGGAGCCATGCATTCAGGTGTCCTGGCAGGTTTCCAGGTTGTGGATGTCAAGGTTACGCTCACAGACGGCGCTTTCCACGAGGTCGACTCAAGCGAGCTGGCGTTTAAAATTGCCGGTTCTATGGCCTTTAAGGAGGCATGCCGCAAAGCCGACCCAGTCCTGCTCGAGCCCATTATGAAAGTCGCGGTCATCGTGCCGGAGGAATATGTCGGCGACGTAATGGGCGATCTGAACTCCCGCCGCGGCCAGATACAGGGCATGCAGCCGCGCGGGGCTGCGCACCAGATAGACGCGCTCGTACCTCTTTCCGAAATGTTCGGATACGCCACAGACCTGCGTTCCCGCACCCAGGGGCGCGGCCAGTACACGATGGAGCCGAACAGTTATGTTGAGATCCCCAAATCCATTCAGGATAAACTAATCGAGAGGCGCGGTCAGAGATAGACCCGTCCCGCAATTGGTCCACAATAAGCAATCTATCAGTCCGAAATTTATAAAACATTATATTTTAATTTAAGGAGGATCAATCCACCATGGCCAAGCAGAAATTTGAAAGAACCAAGCCCCACGTAAACATCGGCACAATTGGCCACGTCGACCACGGTAAGACCACTCTGACCGCGGCTATCACCAAATACCTCAGCTTCATGGGCAAGGCCAAATATGAGGCCTATGACCAGATTGACAAGGCCCCCGAAGAGCGCGAGCGCGGCATCACCATCAATACCACCCACGTCGAATATGAGACCGAATCCCGCCATTACGCCCACGTCGACTGCCCGGGCCACGCAGACTATATTAAGAACATGATAACCGGCGCGGCCCAGATGGACGGCGCTATCCTCGTCATCGCCGCCACAGACGGCCCGATGGCTCAGACCAAGGAGCATATACTTCTCGCCCGTCAGGTCGGCGTGCCCTATATCGTCGTGTTCATGAACAAATGCGACCAGGTCGACGACCCCGAGCTTATCGAGCTTGTCGAGATGGAAATCCGCGAGACACTGAACTACTATGAGTTCTCCGGTGACGATATCCCCATCATAAAGGGTTCCGCTCTCCTTGCGCTTGAATCCACCTCCACCGATCTCAACGCCCCCGAGTATGCCTGCATCAAGGAGCTCATGGACGCAGTCGACACATATATCGCCACTCCGGACCGCAAGGCTGATCTTCCCTTCCTGATGCCCGTAGAGGACGTCTTTACCATCACCGGCCGCGGCACAGTCGCCACCGGCCGTGTCGAGCGCGGCACGATCAAGATGAACGAGAAGGTCCAGATAGTCGGTTTGCAGGACGAGATTAAGGAGACCACCGTCACGGGCATCGAGATGTTCCGCAAGCTTCTCGACTTCGCCCAGGCCGGCGACAACATCGGCACGCTGCTGCGCGGCATCGCGAAGAACGAGGTCGAGCGCGGCCAGGTTTTGGCCAAGCCCGGCAGCATCAAGCCCCACACAAAGTTTGTCGGCCAGGTTTACGTCCTGTCCAAGGAAGAGGGCGGCCGCCACACCCCGTTTTTCAACAACTACCGCCCGCAGTTCTATTTCCGTACCACCGACGTTACAGGCGTCATTAACCTGCCCGAGGGCGTTGAGATGTGCATGCCCGGCGACAACGTCGAGATGAACGTCGAGCTTATTACGCCTATCGCCATCGAGGAAGGGCTCCGCTTCGCTATACGCGAGGGCGGACATACCGTCGGCTCCGGCGTCGTAATTAAAATCTTTAATGATTAATCAGGTCTTATAAACGGGGCCGCCGCTCACTCCTCTCTGTCATAAAGACGGAGACGTTTGCGGCGGCCCCGTTTGGCCCAATTCGAGGTATTCCCATGAAGAAGCAGCTCAAATCAGTTTTAGCGATAGCCACGTTTACAGGCGCGGCAACCGCCGCATATTTCACGCTGTGCCGTTTTCTCGTACGGCTTGCCATAGAGCGCAAGCCCGGAAACGGCGACCCTGTTCCCAGGCTTGCGACAAGCCGGGAGCCCGACCCTGTAAGCTATGAAATAATGGTCGAAAACTACCGTTGTCTTTTTAACGACGCCATACAATGGCGTGAAAAAGTAGAGGCGGAATCCGTCGTCCTCAAGTCCGGCGACGGCCTCTCGCTTGACGGCGTAATATACAAAAACGACAGCGACAAATGGGCTGTCGTTGTCCATGGCTACGCTTCAAGGAAAGAAAACATGTCCGTTTACGCGCAGCATTACTGGGACGCCGGCTTCAACGTACTGGTCCCGGACATGCGCGCTCACGGGGAATCAGACGGCAAGTATATCGGCATGGGCTGGCGTGAAAAAGACGATCTTTATCTCTGGATTAATTACATACTCATGCGTGACCCCGGCGCGAAAATCGTTCTCCACGGCATATCAATGGGCGGCGCCACCGTGCTCATGATATCCGGCGACAAGCTGCCGGAGAATGTTCGCGCCATTGTCGAGGACTGCGGCTACACGGGCATTACCGACGTGCTTGAAAATACTCTCAATAACTATCTCCACCTCAATTCCGGCGCCATCATGAAAACGACAACACGCATAGCCAAACGGCAGGCAGGCTATGACTGGCGCGAAGGGGATACGCTTGCTCAGGTCAAAAAAAGCGTTACCCCCACGCTTTTTATACACGGCGGGAACGACAACTTTGTACCGACCTCAATGGTATTTGAGCTGTATAGGGCGGCCGCGTGCCCGAAGGATATATTCGTCGTCCCTGACGCAATCCATGCGGCCTCGTCTTATACCGAGCCGGAGAAATACTGGAGAAGGGTTTTTGATTTTATATTTAAATATATTTGAAAAATCTTCTCTTCCCTCTTGACTCTCCCCTTAGGGGAGGCTGTATCCTGAAATTACGGCGGGGGAGGTATAATCGATGTTCAGGATAGGCGAGTTTTCGAAGATGGCCAAGACCACGGTGAAAACACTGCGTTTTTATGACAGGTCAGGTCTGCTTAAGCCCGAGGAAACAGACCAGTTTACGGGCTACCGCCTGTATACCACGGACCAGCTGGTCAGGCTTCACAGGATACAGGCGCTGCGCCAGCTGGGCCTGTCCATCGGAGAAATTGGCGCCGTTTTATCCGGCCAGGATTTCCGCTCGATACTTGAAAACCGCAGGGCAGAGCTCCTCTGCGAGCTTTCAGAAGTCTCGGGCAAACTCTCCCGGCTCGAATTCATATTAAGAGAGGAGAAGGTTTTTATGTCCTATGCCGCAACAATCAAGGAACTGCCCGAATGCATAGTTTATTCCAAAAAAATGACCATCCCCAACTACGACGCGTATTTTCAGCTCATCCCGGCCATCGGAGAAAAAGTCGCGGAGAAATACCCCGATTTAAAATGCACCGTTCCCGGCTACTGCTTTGTCGTCTACCTCGACGGCGAGTACCGGGATAAGGACATCAACGTTGAATTCTGCGAAGCTGTGGACAAGATGAAACCCGATTTTGACGGAATCGTATTTAAAAAAATTGAGCCCGTTACCGCGGTCTCCGTTATGCACAGGGGGCCTTACTCCAGCCTGTCCCAGGCGTACGCGTACGCGTTCAGATGGATCGAGGAGAACGGGTGCGCGGCAGCCGGCCCGCCCAGGGAGAATTATATCGACGGCATTTGGAACAAGGAAAAGGAAGAGGACTGGCTTACGGAGGTTCAGGTGCCGATAGAGAGGAAAGCCTGAATCCGCTTTCCGTAAATCCTTATGCAAGGCAAAAGGTGCCGCCCTAAGTCAGGGCAGCACCTTTTCTGCAATTATGCTCATTAGCGGCATAGTTCCCACAGAGAATACGGTAGACAGCAGCACATAAAGTGAACAGTCTTCAAGCAGCTTGGGGTCGTCCATATATTTCATGACCCAGACCGGCAGCATAGCGGCGAACGGCAGTGCGGCGTACATGACCGCAATTTTAACCTGCATATGGTTTAGAAAAGGCAGAAACATGAGCGACAGCATGACTAATAAAGGCGCGGCCAGATTCGCTATAAGAGGGAGTATAATCAGATCTGGGCGTCTAGTCAGTTTTTTGAGCTTGACCTCGGACATAAGCATTCCGCAGACAATCATTCCCAGTGTGGAGGTCATTGTGTTTGCGCTGGAGAGAACCTCGTCGACAGGCCCCGGCAAATCAATCCTGCACAGGTAAACTATAAGGCCGACGTACAGCCCCACAAGAGGGGGAGAAGTGAATACCTTAAGATACCACCTAAGGTTTCGCTGCTTTTGCCCCTCGCCGCTCTGATCGAAAATGAAGGCGGGCGACGAATAGAAGAAAATCCTTATCGGCGCTGTAAAAATGGTATATTGGAATAGTCCCAGCGTACCGAAAAGCGATTGCATCACCGGCATGCCTATGTATGTAAAGTTCGGAAACATCATAGCGAATTTACCGACTGCGCCGTATCTTTTGTCCCGGCAGAAAAGGCCGTAGACTATACCTACCAGCAGTAAAACCGCGAGAGTGATAAGGGCGACCGGTACCATAACTATTGACGAGAGTAACTCGTCTCTATTGAACTCCACGTTCAGCGAGTCTATTATAAGGCACGGTATGCCGACATTTATGAGCATCGAGCCGAGCTTATATGTGGAATGCTCATCGACTACTTTCGTCTTTTTTGCAATGACGCCTGCTGCTATCAGGATTACCATCTGAACGGCAAAACTAAAAGTAACCATTAATATCTCCTTTTGCGCACCGCCGCATTTATGCCATAACAGCAAAAAACAGCCGCGCGGACTGGAATAAGAGCGTGGCCAAAAAATGCGCGGCTGGTTATCTGGGCGAACGCTTATAGATAATTCTATTACTTATTGGAGTATTTTGCAATATGTCGAAAAGCATATGATAATTCCGTTTTATTTTGGCTAGACGTCCGAAAGGGTTTTAAATATTCATTATTGTATGCGGCCGGCCGCGCTAAGAATAATGGAAATTTTTTATACATATATTATAATTGTATATCTGCTGACAGTTAAAATACTATTTACAATACACGTTTGTTATAATATTATATATATCGAAACCAAGTGCAGTGCGCCTCCCGACGGCTTCGGAGCTTTGTTTTAAGGCTTAGAAACCGGTAAGGGAATAAAGCGCCTGCCACGGCAATCAGCGAGTTTTGATAATTCAGGAGGTAAAACTATGAACGGTATGCAAAAATATCCGAACCTGTTGGCTCCATACAAACTCGGCAGCCACTTACTCAAGAACAGGCTGATAGCGGCAATGGGTGAACCATACAATACACATGGACCGGAGGAGTTTCCGCCGGACGGTCTCATAGCGCATTACATAAACAAGGCAAAAAACGGCGCCGCGCTTATATGCATAGACGAATACCTTCAGCGGCCGTATAACAGGCATATAGAAACGAACGAAGAGATCCTTAGAAACAGATTTGAACACCCCAACCCGTTTAATCCAGACCATGGGAGTCATGGCGGCAGCGGGCGCATGGATTTTCTGAATATTGTCAACGGGGGCTGCCAGAACCATTTTTCCGAATTGTCCGAAGCGATACATTTTTACGGCGCTAAAACAGTATTTGGTTTTCAGTTTATGGAGCCGTACCCCGGATACGGCGTCAGCTACAAACCCGCCGGGCAAAACGGACCCATGCCCGTTTGGGAATGGCGTCCGGACGAAGAAGAAAAAGAAATCCCCTGGGAGTTGATGGACAAATTTCTTGATGAGCTTGTACTGCTGTGTACGATGCTCAAGGAATGCGGTTTCGACGGCATATACCTGCACTTGAACTACCGGCTGACGTTTCTCGGCAAATTCCTTTCGCCGCTTACAAACTGGAGGACCGACGAATTTGGCGGAAGTGTGGAAAACCGGGCAAGATATCCGATCATGGCCATGGACCGTATTAAGAAGCGCTGCGGGAAGGACTTCATCATCATGGGCTCCATGAACGCCCGCGACATGGAAGGAAGCTATACGTTTGAAGAAATGATGCAGTATGCCAATCTGTTTACGGGCCATATGGACATACTCCAGATAAAGTGCGGCAGGACACTTGACGAGAGCGCGCCGCTTGGTTTCCATAAGGAACGCATCCCCGCCCTCAAGGACGGAGCTCTTATCAAAAAGGGAGCCCCGGGCATACCCATAGCCGTCAACGGAGGCTTTGAATACCCTGAGGATTGCGAGGCCGCCATTGTTGCCGGGCAGACGGACCTTGTTTCGCTTTCAAGAGCCTGGATTACCAACCCCGATTACGGGCTTAAGGTATACGAGGGCAGAAGTAAGGATATCGTGCCCTGCCTCAGGTGCAACGCCTGCCATATAAGCAGCTATCACAAGCCGTGGGTGTCCACCTGCTCGGTCAACCCTCAATGGGGCTTTGAGCATAGAATTGATATGATGACTGCGCCCCTCGATAATAAAAAGAAAAAGGTGGCCGTCGTCGGCAGCGGCCCGGCCGGTATGGAGGCGGCACTGGTCGCCGCCGAAAAGGGACACGATGTTACGCTTTACGAAAAAGCGTCTGAATTGGGCGGTCTCTTGAGGCGGATTTCAAGGATCTCACATAAGTGGCCGCATAGGGATTTCATGAATTATATGATCCGCAGGATTGGGGAATCGAACGTCAAGGTACTGCTTAACACGGAAGCGACAAAGGAAGTGCTCGAAAAGGAAAACTACGACGTAATCCTTGCGGCCATAGGCGCAAACCCCATAATCCCCTCAATTCCCGGCGTGGACGGCAAGAACGTCTGTACGGCCGTATCCATTCTCGGAAATGAGGATGCTGTCAAGGGTGATGTGGTTATCATCGGGGGCGGAGAGGTAGGCGTCGATACCGGCCTGCACCTGGCCGAGCTGGGGCATAAGGTGACCGTCCTGGAGATGGAAAACATGCTCGCAAGGACTGCCACGCCGATACATTTTTATTCTGTCTTGATGGCGGAATGCGAAAAACAGGAAAACTTCCACTCTGTCGTTAATGCGCACTGCACAGGCATCTTTCCGGATAAGGTCACTTATGTGGACATAGACGGAGCGGAACATACCGTAAATGCCGATACCGTTGTACTTGCGGTGGGCATGGCGCCTAAACATGAAGAGGGGATGAAGTTCTATGGAACAGGCAGCAGGCTTTTCCTTATCGGCGACTGCAACAGGGCTTCGGATATACAAAGGGCCATGCGCAGCGCTTACGGGACGGCTGTCATAATCTAGAGCGCTGTTGCTGGTTTGACGCAGGCGTTTATCATTATTACATTAAAAGAACTGAAAACGGGATGCAGCAGTTTTCGTTTTGCTGCATCCCGTTTTCTGCTTTATCAGGCTGCCCGGCGGATACTGCTTGCCGCAGAACTCCAATTATCCCGGCGGCCGGCAGATCTTGAATGCCCGGTTAATACTCCCAGACAGGCTTGCCGCCCTCTTCGGCATAGAGGCTCGGGAGGAAACGGCCGAGGTGCGGGTACTCGAGCAGGCAGTGGTAAGAGGTCATAACGCAGTTTTCATATGTAATTTTAACGCCGTTTGTGTTGCGTATGAATTTCCCGTCCTTAAGGCCGATGCCGTGATACGTTCTTATACGCATTTCCACTCCTCTGAACGCGGGACGGAAATGGTATATGTTCAAGCTGTCATAACCCATCGGCATAGTTGAGACTGCCGTGATGAGCGTGCCGTTTTCCGGAATGTCAATAAGCTTCGGGTCGAGGCCCATTTCCACCGGGTTGAGGCATTTTGCCTTGATCATTATGCGGTTGTTGCCTTCGCCCCCGTCGATGGATTCCTCGATGAAGTTTTCGGCTCCGTAGCGGCGGTAGCGCATCGGGATAGCGGGGTCCTTTGCGCGCTCAAGCGATTCCTCGTTTGAAAACCCGGTGTCCCAGTGCTCAATAGGGCACCAGATCTTATAGCGGAGGTTGCCGTTGCCCTTCGGGACGCTGGGCGGAGTGAAGAAGTGCCATACATACCACCAGTCAATCATCTCAATGGTGACGCCGGGCATATAGACGTAGCCGGAAGAATAACCGGTTCCGTCCGGCATGACGCAGCAGCCGCTTTCACGTGTCAGGTAACCGGGCTTATATAAATCGTTCAAGTTCTCGGGCAGAAGCGCTTCTTTCGGGTCAATGGGATTGCGCATGACCTCCAGCTGAATAGGCTCGCGCGGGAAGAGCGTCCAGGAATAGTACTTGGAGTAGCTTAATGCCAACTCCTCCGGGCAAAGCGGAAATTTGGCCATAGGGTCAAGTCCTTTCTGTAAATTTGTTTAGAAGCATTATAAGTTAAATATTGTTTAGATTCAAGACTATCAGCCGTCCATTTTTAAGCCGGAGGTGCCAGCTGCGTCCTCCCCGGCCGCGCCGGATTAAGGCAAGGAAAAACCGGCCCCCGTTATTACTAACGGAGACCGGCGCTTTCCTATTCCTCTATGTCCGCGAAATCCTCAAAATTCTCGCAGAGCGGGCACTTCTCGGCAACCTTTTTTTTCATCTTACGACACAGCCTCATCAGCTCTTCCTTATAGGCAAGGGCGGCCAGTAAGGCGGCAGTGACTGCAGCAAGGGCGGCAACCACAATTATCAGCGCTCTTAAAAACTTCACAAAATCCCCTCCCAGATAAGTTTCTTCAGATGATACTTCTTCTATGATATATTATACCAATTCGCCCTAAATATCAATAACGTTTTTGACTTCATGCGTTCTGCGCTTTTTCAATATGCCGGCAAATAATAAATATGCGGAAGCATTTTGGAAAAGCAGGCAGGAAGATTTACGGCGGCGCCGGGCGCAGCAAACCGGAGTTATGCGGGCAAGGCCGATTATAGCGGCGCTTTGTTGTCACAACACAACTTTTTTCGAAAAAAGTAAAATTCCCTCTTGAAATTGTCTTATTTTGAGGTATGATAGAAAAAATGCTTTTTCAGCGATAATATGGACAATAATGTCCGGCCGGCTGGCGCGGATACAAAGGGGTGTTGAAAAGACATAAGGCATGGTAAACAAATAATTCTATAAGAAGGAATGAGGGAGTAGAAATGAGAAAGCAAAACGAGGCTGTCTTGGGATACCTTCCCGACGAAAGGCCTTCCACATGGAAATTGCTGCTTTACGCAATTCAGCAGGTTATCGTAATGTTTCCGGCCACAGTGGCGGTGGCGCTCATCACAGGTTTTCAGGTTTCAACAACAATTTTTGCCAGCGGACTTGCAACCCTGTGTTTTATACTCATCACTGGCAAAAAAATACCTCTTTATTACGGGTCAAGCTTCTCCTACCTGACGGCAGTCGCGAGCATGGTTGCGGCCGAAGGTACGGCGGAACAGCTGGCCTCTTTTAATGCGACGGGCATTCTCCCGACGGAGCTCATTTCATACGCGCAGTTCGGTATCATAATGTCGGGCCTGGTTTCCATTGCCGCTGGTCTGATTGTCAGGTTTTCCGGGCGCAGGGCGGTTGAAAAAGTGCTGCCCCCGGCAGTCACCGGCTCCGTCGCGATGATAATAGGGCTTACGCTCGCCGGAGGCGCGCTTTCAGACGCCGCCCCCGTAGCCGGAGCTTCCGGCGTGGCGGGTACAGGCTGGGTCTGGGGCGTATCGCTTGTTACGCTTCTTTCCACCATCGTATTTTCAAAATACCTCAAGGGCTTTCTGGGGCAGCTCCCGCTGCTTCTCGGGGCTCTCGTAGGCTGCGCCTTTGCGGGCATTATCCTCTTGGTCGGGGGTCAGGACTATAGCCTGTTCCGTATGATACCTGAGGCCGCCTTTTCCAATTCCCTCTGGTCCTGGGGCCCGATTGCGCTACCCGCTTTTTCACTGCCGAGGGTTTCCTGGGCGGCTGTCGCGGCGATTATGCCTATAGCAATCGCGACGATTCCGGAATCGACGGCGCATATATACCAGCTTGATATATATGTCAACGACCTGGCGGAGAAAAAGGGCGGCAAAAAGTATAATATTGCCGGACTGCTGGACCGCAACCTTATAGGCGACGGCTTAGCGGATATGATCTCCGGTTTGGTAGGCGGGCCTGCCGGCACAAACTACGGAGAAAATATCAGCACAATGGCAATCACAAGAGTGTTTTCCATTCCCGTGCTTTTAGCCGCGTCCATTATAGCGATGGTCATTTCCTGCTTCACCCCGCTTATCAAGACTGTTTACGGAATCCCGCTCGCGGTTATCGGAGGTCTTGAGATCTATCTGTTCGGAGCGATTGCGGCTCAGGGCATCGCTATCATGATCCAGAGCAAGGTTGATATGTTCAGCGCAAAGAACATCGCCGTAATAGCGGCCATAATGATTATTGGCTTAGGCGGCAACTACGCGTTCGGCGGCAATATACCGTTCTTCGGAATCAACGTACCCTGTATCGCCGGCGCCGCAATATTCGGCATATTGCTCAATCTTGTACTGAGCATAGGCGAGAAGAAGACCGATTCAGCCGACGCAGAAAACAGCTGATGAGCTTATAACAGATTATCGCATACTAAATTAAAACAATGCGCCCCCGGCGGGACAGTATCTGCCCCGGCGGGGGTTATCTTATGCCGCCGGAGGAAGCGGCTATCGCCGGCAGGCTGATAATGCACGAGGCAGTATACGGCATATACTTCGCGGCGCTGTCTTTATGAGCGGGGCAATTGACATTTCGGCAAAATCCTACTAGACTGTTTATATACTTTTTAAGGAGGGATCGCCGTGGAAAACCAAGCTTATAAGCATCTGCTCAGCCCATATAAAATCGGCGGCGTCGTGCTTAAGAACCGGATTTACGCGTCAGCCAGCACGCCCGAATTTATCCAGGGTCCCCAGAAATACCCGACTGAAGCGCTGATACAGCATTACGCCAACAAGGCCAAGACGGCCTCGATCGTCACAGTTAACGGCTGGGGCAATACGCCCGTATTTAACGACCACGCTCTTATTTTCGATTGGGAGCATGGAGGCTGCCAGCACGAGATTACCAGGCTGACCGAGAGCATACATTACTACAATTCCCTGGCGATCTGCTTCCTTTTCCCCAAGTGGGACAAGAACTTCGACGCGGGCGAGGGCATACCAAACGAGGAATTGTATTACACACCGGGCCGCCCGGCCTTCACGCGTAAACATATAGACGAAATGGTGGAAAACTACGGGGATATGGCCGCGAGAGTCCAGGAACTGGGGTTTGACGGCGTTTACCTCCACGCGGCATACCGCGGGCTGCCCGTCGCCCGTTTCCTCTCGCCGCTTACTAACAACCGCAGGGACGAATTCGGCGGCAGCGTCGAAAACCGCGCGCGCTTCCTACTTATGATATGCGACAGGATCAAGCAGAAATGCGGGCGCGACTTCCTCATTGACGTAAGCATCAGCGGAGAAGACAACGCTCCGGGAGGCGCGACAATGGAGGACACTATAGAGGTAGCGCGCCTCGGCGTCGGCCATTTCGACATCATACAGCCGCGCGCATATGAGATTGACCACGCGCATCCGGTGGGATATACCAGCAAAAAGCGGCAGCCCTACGCCTACATGGCCGAGCAAATAAAAAAGAGCGGCGTAAATATGGCAGTCTCCGCCGTTGCCGGCTACTTCTACCCGGAGGAAGGCGAAGAAGCGCTGTCTTCCGGCAAGGCCGACCTCATCGCCATGGGCCGCGCCTGGGTATGCAACCCCGATTACGGCGAAAAGGCCTTCGGCGGCCGGCGGGACGACCTGGTCCCATGCATACGCTGCAACAAATGCTATAACAGCAACAATTTAAAGCCGCGCCGCGATGTCTGCTCAGTCAACCCGACCTTCACCTGGGATCACCGCATTAACTATTTTATTAAACCGGTCGGGGAAAAGAAGAAGATCGCTGTCGTCGGCGGTGGCCCAGCCGGCATGGAGGCCGCCATCGAATGCGCAAAGCGCGGCCACAGCGTCACGCTTTTTGAAAAGAGCGACAGGCTCGGCGGCCAGCTGAATCTCGCCGAGATGCCGTCCTTCAAATACTACATAACCGATTTTAAGGATTTCCTGATCTATCAGGTGAAAAAGCACGGCGTTGACGTAAAGCTTAAAACCAGGGCGACCGCCGATATGCTGGACGGCTACGACGAAATTATTGCCGCTGTAGGCGCCCAGCCGCTTATACCGCCTATACCCGGTTCCGATAAAAACATCGTCACAGCCGCAATGGACGTTTTCGGGTACGAGGGCAGGCTGTCTTACGACATTGTCGTCGTAGGCGGGGGCGAGATAGGCACCGAGACGGGCCTGCACCTTGCCGAGCTTGGCCATAACGTACATCTCATTGAAATGACCGACAAGCTCGCACCCGACGCCCCGTTCTTCCACTTCCGCAGCATGCTGCTGGAGTATGCAAACAACACAAAGAACTTCAAATATACGGTGAACGCCACGTGCAAACGCATTACGGATACGGGAGTTATATACGAAGACAGGGAAGGGGCGGAGCACGAGCTCAGGGCGGATAGCGTAATTCTGGCGACCGGCTCAAAGAGCAGGACGGGCGAGGCGCTAAGCCTTTATAAAGAGGGACGCCGCGTAATGCTCGTCGGGGACTGCAAAAAGGCGGCCGACATACATCACGCGATGCGCACGGGCTTTGCCACCGCCAGTCAGCTGTAAAGAGGATAACGAGGCTTCCGGCATTTTACCGGAAGCCTCGTTTGTGTGCTGGCATGTAAACCCGCTTTCCTTATAAGCCTGCGGTGTTGTGCGCAAGATGCGCTTAAATCTCCATCGCGTATGTAAATCCCGTCATAATGGCTGTGTCGATGTTCATCTTGTCGCCGAAGCAGTCTCCTATCGTATATGTCTCCGGGACGACGTGTATGAGGCTTTCGATCTTATCATAGTCGACCTTCTGGCCGAGCGCGTTTATTACGGTGTCGCAGGGAATGAACTGTTCCTTGCCCTGTTTATCCGTGTACTTCACGCCCTCGGGCGTGATCTCCTTTATCTTCGAATCCAAGACTATTTTTACGCCCAGCTCGCGGTGCAGCCTGAGTATGGACATCCATGCCTGGGCCCCGACCCCGAGGTTGTCGTAGACGCTCTGCGGGATCATGTCTATAATCGTGACATTTTTGCCCTCTCTGGCCAGCGGGATGGCGCACTCAGAGCCTGTCAGCCCCACGCCGCAGATGACGACGTTCTGCCCGGTTTTAACGGCCCCTGTATCAACGTCGCCGGCCATCACCACATTGTCTCCGTGGAGCCCGGGTATCGGGGGATCGGCCGGGACCGAGCCTATCGCGAGCAATACGGCGTCGGGCGCCTCCTTGCGTATAATATAAGGAGTTACCTCCGTATTGAGCACGATCTTCGCCCCGCACTCCTCGGTCTTGCGTATCATCCACTCGGTATAGCGGCGCATATCGTACTTATCGGGCAGGGCGGCCGCTGTGTGCAGCATACCGCCGAGGCGGTTGGATTTTTCATACAGTACGACCTCATGGCCGCGTTCCGCGGCGGTTTGCGCGGCCTGCATGCCGGCGGGTCCGCCGCCGACTATCATGACCTTCTTTTTCTTCTTGGCCGGGGCGATCTCCGGGTATTCGTACTCCCGCCCGCAGGTCGGGTTTACGGCGCAGCGTATGGAGTTGAACCAGAAAAGCCTGTCAGTGCAGTGCGCGCAGCGCAGGCAGGGACGCACGTCGTCCTCCTGGCCGCGGAAGACCTTAGTGAAATGCCTGTTGTCGACGAGCGCGGCGCGGCCCATGCCGACGAGGTCGGCCTTGCCGGAGGCGAGTATTTCCTCGGCCTCGGCGACAGTGACCACCGAGCCGGAGCAGCTTATATAGCAGCCGACGCCCGCGGCCTTTGCCCTCTGCGCCCAGATTGTGTTGACCATATGGGGCAGGTAGTAGCTCTGGCACATGTATTCGGAGGTCTCGAAAATCTGAATATCCATAACCGAGACATTCGCGTTTGTGACATAGGGCGAGGCCGCGCGGACGAACTCGATGAGCTCTTTAAGGTTCTCCTCTGTATAGGGAGAGAGAACGCCACCGACGCTTACGCGAATATCCACGGCCATCTTATGCCCGACCTTTTCCCAGACGGCTTTTATGATCTCCAGCGGGAAGCGCATACGGTTCTCCAGGCTCCCGCCGTATTCGTCCGTTCTGTTGTTGTTGCGCGGGTTTAAAAACTGATACAGCAGCCAGCCGTGCGCGCAGTGAATGAGGACCTCGTCGAATCCGGCGCGCATGCAGCGTTCAGCCGCGTTGACATAGGCCGCCTTTGTCTCTTCCATGAGCTTTTTGTCCATTACTATTGCGTCCTTAGTCTTATGCGCGTTGCTGGGGTCGGCCGGGTCGGGAACAGGGGATATGCGGCGGCCGGACTTTGTCAGCGAGTCGTAAGCCATCAAGCCGCCGTGGTTTAATTCAATACCTATTTTAGCGCCGTAGCGGTGAACTTCGTCGGCAAGGTCGGTAAGGCCTGCGGTGTTGCCCTCCCAGCTTAAGTCCAAAGGTGAGTAGTGAGTTGTGCCGTATACGTGCTCAACCTGAGAATCGCCGATAATAACAAGCCCGGCTCCGCTTTTCGCACGCGAAGCCATGTGGGCTACCATCTGCGGCGTCACCTTTCCCTCGGGCGAACTAAGACCGTTCATCATCGGAAGATTGATAATGCGGTTTTTTAGACGGATTGGCCCGTACTTAATCGGGCTGAATACATGCTCATATTTGTGTGCCATCTTCAAGCCTCCTCAGTTTTTATTAATTTTACCATCGCTCCAATATGTTGTAAATGAATATTTACAGAGCAGGATATGGAATTTTTTCTTCTTAAACCTCCGGCTCATACCTCCCGTCTGTCTGACTGCTGTTTGATTATTATACAACTGGCTTTTGGGAAATGCAACAAAGCTCTCAAGATATGGGAGTAAACGCGTTGTTGAAATATATTCTGAATGCTTATGATATGCCGTTTGACTTTTGTATGGATAATATTTATAATGTAATGGCATAACAAGGGCTTGGATACGGCATTCTATGATATATAACCGAGGAGAAAGCTATGCTTAGTATTAAGGATCTGAATTATTCGGTCAGCGAGGGTGCGGAGCGAACCGATATTCTGCGGGGAATTACTCTGAACATACCCGACAACCGCTTTGTCGTAATAACTGGGCCGAACGGCGGGGGCAAAACCACGCTTGCAAAGGCCATCATGGGCCTTGTGCAGCCTACTTCAGGCTCTATTATATGGAACGGCAGGGACATTACTAACATGTCTATCACCGAGCGCGCAAAGCTCGGCATAAGCTACGGCTTCCAGCAGCCTCCCCGTTTCAAGGGCCTGAGAGTGAAGGACCTGCTGACTATGGCCTCCGGCCGCAACATGAACCATGACGAAAGCTGCAAATACCTGACGCAGGTCGGCCTGTGCGCCAAGGACTATATCGACAGGGAAGTAAACACCTCCCTTTCCGGAGGGGAAGTCAAGCGCATTGAAATCGCTACAATAATCGCGAAAGCCTCTCCGCTTATGATATTTGACGAGCCCGAAGCGGGCATAGACCTCTGGAGCTTTTCCAAGCTCACTGAGACCTTCCGCGCCATACACGAGCAGGGCAGCGCGACTATAATAATCATTTCCCACCAGGAACGAATCATCTCAATGGCGGACGAGGTTCTGCTGCTTGCCGACGGGCTGCTTAAGGCCCGCGGCACGCCGGAAGAAATAATGCCGAAAATCCTCGGGACAACACTGCAGATCTGCTCTGTACTGTCGCCGGAAAAGGAGCTCAGCAGATGAAAAAACTCGAAAAACTGGACGCCCATATTCTTGAGACGATAGCCGACCTTCATAAAATCCCCGCCGGCGCCTATAATATTCGCAAGGACGGCGCGCGCCTCGGCCGCAACAGCACCGAACACATACAGATCGTCACTAAAACGGACAAGGACGGGATTGATATTATAATAGCGCCCGGCACAGTCAACGAAAGCGTCCATATACCCGTCATCCTCACTCAGAGCGGCCTTCACGACATGGTCTATAATGATTTCTATATAGGCGAGGGCGCGGACGTGCTTATAGTCGCCGGCTGCGGCATACACAACGACGGCTGCGAGACAAGCCAGCACGACGGCATACATACCTTCCACGTCGGCAAAAACGCGAAGGTGAAATATGTTGAAAAGCATTACGGCGAGGGGGACGGCACCGGCGGGCGCATCCTCAACCCCCAGACCGTCGTGAACCTCGACGAGGGCTCGTCCATCGAGCTTGAGACAGTCCAGATACGCGGCGTCGATTCCACCGTGCGCGAGACAAAGATTTTCGTCGGCAGGAACGCCGAGGCAATCCTGACCGAACGCCTGCTGACGCACGGGAGCCAGACGGCTCAGTCGGATATGATAATAGAGCTCAACGGAGAGGGCTCGAGCGCCCGTATCGTATCGCGCTCCGTCGCCGAGGACGATTCAAGCCAGGTCTTTTACCCGCGCATGATAGGCAACGCCAAGTGCTTCGGCCATGTACAATGCGACTCCATAATAATGGATTCGGCCCGCGTGCGCTCAATACCCGAGATAACCGCCAACAGCGTGGACGCTCAGCTGGTTCACGAGGCCGCAATCGGGCGAATAGCGGGTGATCAGCTTTTAAAGCTAATGACTCTCGGACTTACCGAGGAGGAGGCCGAGGAAAAGATACTCAATGGCTTCCTGCAATAATACACAGACTTCGGCGGGACATATTAAGACATAGGGGAACCGCGGGTCCGAGCTCGGGTTTGAGCCGGGATATTAATCCATACTGAGCAGGTATATAACCAAGCCGGATATGGACAACGGCCTGTTTACGCATGGCGTGAGGCACTCGCAGGCCGCGGCGCCCGGCGGCGCAATGTATTATCTGTGGGTCATACATTACACGGTGGGCAACGAGCACGTCGTCCCGCCGTTTGCGAAGGAGCATCAATGGGTACTGAGCCCGGACGCGAATATATATTCGGAGCTTTAAGCCTTAGGAAGCTTAATCCGGAAGAATACAAAGACATTTATGAAAAGCATTTAAAGCGGGACTTCCCGAAAAACGAGCTCCGGCCGTTCCACTCCATGCAGCGCCTCTTTTCGCAGGAACGTTATCTCGCGTTTGGCCTCTATGACAGCAGCGGGCTTTGCGTCTACGGCAGCTTTATTACGGGCATCGGGGGCCGTCCCTCTTATATGGATTATTTCGGCGTGGAGCCCAAGAAGCGCCAAAGAGGCTTAGGCAGCCTGTTCCTGAAGTTACTGCCTGAGGTTTTGGACGACGACGCCGTCATACTGGAAGCCGAAACTGTGGAAGGCGCCGCCGACGAAGCTGAAAGGCTGCTTCGTAGGCGGCGCCTGGATTTCTATAAACGCGCTGGCGCCCGCATAACGCCCGCATCGGGACGAGTCTTCGGCGTAGACTATTCGCTTTTATGCCTGCCGCTGCGCCGCGACCTGACCGACGCCGAGGCGTTCGACGGTATACTGCATATCTACAAAAGCACGCTGCCGCGTTTTCTTTTCAAGAGATTCATACATTATCAGATGAGCAGCAGTATCAGCCCGTAAACTATCGAAGCCGTTATGCCGTACACAAGCACCGGCCCCGCGATAGTGAACATCTTCGCGCTCATGCCCATTACAAAGCCCTCGCTCTTGTATTCAAGCGCGGGCGAGACTATCGAATTGGCAAAGCCCGTTATCGGCACCAGGGTCCCGGCCCCTGCGTGTTTCGCTATTTTATCATAAACATGCAGGCCTGTGAGCAGGCCTCCTATGAAAATCAAAGTTACCGAAGCCGCCGTTCCCGCTTCCGTTTTATCGAGGCCGGCGTTTTTGTATAGCTCGATAAACGCCTGCCCGATCGCGCATATTATGCCGCCGGAAATAAACGCCTTGAGCATATTGAGCCACAGCGACGAGTTCGGAGATTTTTTCTTAACATACTCGGCGTATTCCTTATTTGTCATCTTCATATAAGGCCACTCCCCGGGCATCGTATTCCAATCGCCAGTATTCCCCGAAAAGTATTTACAAATGCGTTAAAAATACAAAAAAATTGTAAAATATATAAAAGAAGCATGACAAGCTGCTTTTATTATGTTACAATAGCAATAATTATTAGCAAGGAGGCGTGTGCCCGTGAAAAAGATCGCATTGTTGCTCGTAATATTCGCCGCGTTTACCCTGTTTTCAGCATGCGGTAAGGATAAAGCCGAGGCCAGCCCTTCGCCCACCATCAAGCCCGTTATCACCACGCCCGCCGCCACGCCGACACCGACTCCGACTCCGACGCCGGAGCCCAAAACCTATATTGGTACCGTGGCCAACACGGATAACGGCGTCAATGTCCGGGCCCAGCCCAGCACAGACGCGGCAATCCTCCGCACCGCCGATATCGGCGAGACCTTTGAAGTAATTGAACGGGGAGTCTGGTGCAAGGTCAAGCTGGACGACGGTTTTGGCTATATTCACGGCGATTACCTTGAGATAACGGAACAGGATTAGACATAGTAAGCTTATCCCCGCGCCGATGAGGCGCGGGGTTTTTCGTTGCTTTTACAGATGCCAGTGCTTCATCTGCCCATGGTTTACATAACCCAGCTTTTCGTATACGGGAGCGCCCATTGGCGACGCCTGCAGACCTATATGCCTAAAACCTCTCTTTTTTGCCAGCGCCATACAGTGCAGCATCAGCGAAGATATGCAGCCCCTGCCCCTGTATTCGCTGTATGTGCCGCCCTCGTGCATACAGGCAATGCCATGTGCCAGCGAGAGCATCAGAGTCGATACAATCCTTCCTTCGTCCTCTACGGCAAAGAGGAAAAACTCAGGCCTTTCGGCGAGGGCGGCGAAGAGCTCCGGCGCATCCTCTTTTCCAATCGCCGTATTGACGCACGCGGCCCACTCCCGGGCGCGCTGCGGCCCTATTTGCGATATGGGAAATAAAGGGGCGGGGAACTCTTTTGAAAGGTCGAAGCTCATCGCACTCTGTTCGGCGAATACCTCGAAGCCTTCAGCCTTCATAAGCTCCTCGCGCTCCGGCGTGAGATCGGCGCCGCTGATATATACGTTTTCGGCAGCCTTTCCTTTTTCGATTGCAGCGCGCAGGTCCGCGATATCTCCGGCGTACGACGGAGCGAAGTTAAAAACCCGGTTGTAAAAATAAGCTCCGGGGACAATGGCGGACGTCCAGCGCGGTGTTTCATCGACGCGGCCGCCAATAAGAGGCGCCGCGCAAAGACTGACGGCGAAGAGCCCTTTTTCACAATAGCTCAGATCCATATCGCACCTCCCTGCGGGTCTTGTACGCCGGTAAACCGAGCCTAACCGTTCAACTCAAAAAGCATCCGCTTTATTTTCTACTGCAGGCCGATAAGCGGCGGAGCGTTCACTGGCTGTAGTAATCCGCCAGAATGAGATCGACGACCTCGCCGTAGCTGCGCACGCCCGAGGGCTGCTGCATTACCTGCAGGTAAGTGTTGTTAACGCTCTCGGCGGCGTCGCGAACTGGGCCCTCGTACTGCCTATAGCGTTCGTTTGCCGCAATAATGTCGGCTATTACGCCGTAATCCATGCCTTCGTACACGCTCATGGCCATCGAGCTGTCGACCCTGGCAAGCGCGTTAATGCAGTAGCACATGGCCGAATAATACGCTGAATAGCAAAGCAGATTGTCGCCGCTGCCGCGCAGAACAAGATAGGCCGTGAAATTCGCCTCGTTTTCTGGGGCGACGCCCATGCGATGGGCAAACTCGTGCGCCGTTGTGAAAGGCAGGTCGGCGCCTGTCTGCGTGCCGTTTACGCTGCATTCGGCTGTGAACGGAAAGTAGATGCCCGTAAGCCCGAGAAAAGACATGCCTTCAGCCCACAATACGCTCTTCGCCCTGGCGCCCGTATCCCCGAAAAAGCCGTTACCGGCGGCGGCCTTTTTATATGCCGCGCTTACCCGGTCGCTAAGCTCCTGAAAATCAAGCGCAGTCGTAACGCCGTTTTCGTCGCGCTCGACAAGCGGCGCGTACTCGCCTGCCTTATCCCTGAGCCAGAGCGTCGCTTCGCTCAGCTCCTGCGCCGACCGCGCCGTCACCGGGAGCTGCATTTCGGCCGCCATATCCGGCGCGAAGTAATTAAGCCCCCACAGCTCCAGAAAAACCGTGATAACACAGGCAATCAGCAGCAGAGCTGAGCTTATAAAGCTAAACAGGCGCAGAAGCCTGCGCGGCCTTTTTATAAGCTCGAAAATTAAACGTATAATAGCGAATACCGAAAAAAGCGCGAAGGCATACACAAGCATCTCCGCGAGTGAGAACGGGAAAAAGCCCGTCAGCTTTGAGATCAGCCGTGCGGCGGCGCGCGATGAAGTCCGGTACTCGAGCGCTACCGAAAAGGGGTTGTTCATAGCCCAGTAAAGCGCCGCCGCGCCTCCGAGGGCGAGCATCGCGGAAAGTATAATCCGTATGTAAGAGCGCTGCAACTTCGTCATTGGAACACCTGTTGTCTATTTTATAATGCCAGTCTTAATACCTCGAGTATATCCTCTTTGGACAGATGTCTGTAAAACCCTATGGGCGAATCCGTCGAAGCCATTTTGTCAAATTTTTCGTCGCCAATGCCGGCCGCCGTGAAGCTCGTTTTAAGCCCGAGGCTCTCGAAGAAGCGTTGCAGGCGGGAGATGCCTTCCTCGATAATCGCGTCCTCGTCTCCGTACCAGAGGTCCACATCCCAAACGCGCACTGCAAACTGCACAAAGCGCCACCTGCGCTCCTTCTGTATAAACCGGCACCAGGCCGGGAACACGATCGCGAGGCCCGCACCGTGCGCCATTTCATACTCCGCCGAGACCTCGTGCTCTATGTTGTGAGCCGCCCAGTCCTGGTCGCGGCCGACGCCGAAAAAGTCGTTGTGCGCTATCGTTCCGGCCCACATGAGGTCGGCCCGCGCGTCGTAGTTATTGGGCTCGCGCATGACGACCGGCGCGAGGTTGATGATAGCGCGCATAAGGCCCTCGCCGGTTCTGTCCGTGACCTCGGAACGCCCCTCCATGCACAGATAGCGCTCCATCACATGGCAGAGCATGTCCGCAATGCCGCACGCTGTCTGGAAGGGCGGAAGCGTATATGTAAGCTCGGGGTTCAGTATGGCGAAGGCCGGGCGCGCGTTCTGGGAAGCGAGGGCGCGCTTTAGGTTTCCCTCGTCCCTGGTTATGATTGCCGCGTGGCTCGATTCGCTGCCCGAGGCCGGTATAGTCACAACTACCCCGAGAGGCAGCATGGGGACGTCCACCATGCCCTTGTCGAAGAGCTCCCAGACGTCACCGCCGTAAATAGCCCCGATACCGATGGTTTTGGCCGTATCCATAACGCTGCCGCCACCCACGGCGAGTATGCAGTCGACGCCCTCCCTGCGGCACTTTTCAATGCCCTCGTAAACAAGGCTGAGGCGCGGATTGGGCATTACTCCGGAAAGCTCCGTCCAGCTAAGCCCCGCCTCATTGAGCGACGCCGTAATCCGGTCGTAAAGGCCGCTTTTTTTAATGCTTCCTCCGCCGTATACGAGCAGGACTTTTTTACCAAGCTGCGCCATCCGGGCCCCCGCTTCCGCTTCGGTCCCGCGCCCGAAAACTATCTCCGTACAGTTTTTGTATGAGAAGTTATTCATGTAAGCCGCCTCCGTTATTTTTATTTTGAACCGGCATTATTAAGCGGGCGGCAAACGGCTCGTGACGGGACTGCCGCCCGCGAAGGGTCAGAACGCTTGTCCTGCTGCGGCCGGAAAACCGCCGGTCATTCCACCGCGGTAACCGTATATCCGGCGTCCTCGACGGCTTTTTTCATGGCCTCGATATCGGCGCCGCCCTCAACCTTGGCCGTGCCCGAGTCAAGGTCGACACTCGCCTTAACTCCGGGCAGCGAATTTAACGCTTTCTCCACACGCGAGGAACAGTGGGCGCAGCTCATACCGGATATCTTAATAGTAACCAATTTATTTACCTCCCCGATGTTTTCTGTATTCTCGTCCTGCCCCCGGTTCTTTTCACCCGGCTTAAAATAGGGCTTGAACCTGCGAAGGCGCAGTGCGTTGCTCACAACGAATACGCTTGAAAGGCTCATTGCCGCCGCCGCGAACATGGGCGAGAGCAGGATGCCGAAAATAGCGTAGAACGCCCCGGCCGCAAGCGGTATGCCGAGGCAGTTGTAGAAAAAGGCCCAGAAAAGGTTCTGCTTGATGTTGCGCACCACCGCGCGGGACAGGCGCACGGCCGTTACCGCGTCGCGCAGGTCGCTGCGCTGCAGCACGACGTCCGCGCTGCCTATAGCCACGTCAGTGCCCGCGCCGATGGCTATGCCGACGTCGGCCCTAGTTAGCGCCGGCGCGTCGTTTATGCCGTCGCCCACCATGGCGACCTTACGCCCTTTTTCCTGCAGAGAGGCAATCTCGCGCTCCTTGTCGGCGGGCAGAACTTCGGAAATGACCGAGTTCACGCCCAGCTCCTTGCCTATGGCCCCCGCCGTGCGCCTGTTGTCCCCGGTTAACATAACTACTTCTATGCCCAGCTCGGCGAAGCCCCTCACGGCCTCGGCGCTGCCCGGCTTTAGCGTATCGGCCACCGCGATGAGGCCTATAAGCTTTTCTCCGGCAGCTATGAGCATAGGCGTCTTGCCTTCCGCCGCCAGCTTGTCGAGTACTTCGGAAACGCCGTGGGCGGAGATCCCGCGCTCGCTTAGGAATCGCAGGTTTCCCGCGAGGCAGTGTTTATCTTCGACAAACGCCTCGACCCCGCGGCCCGGCACAGCGTTAAAACCGGAAGAGTCGGGTATGTCGACGCCCTCGCTTTCCGCCCGCTCAAGTATCGCCTCTGCCAGCGGGTGTTCGCTGCCTTTTTCAAGCGCGGCCGCGATGCCGAGAACTTCCCGCTCGGACGAATCAAGAGGCACAATATCGGTTACGCGGGGCTTCCCCTCGGTCAGAGTTCCGGTTTTGTCCAGCACCACGCAGTCAATCCCGTGAAGCGTCTCCAAAGCCTCTCCCGATTTGACCAGAATCCCGTGCTCGGCGCCTTTTCCCGTGCCGACCATAATCGCGACAGGCGTCGCCAGCCCCAGAGCGCAGGGGCAGGATATGACAAGCACCGCGATGGCGATATTGAGCGCGAAACCCGCGCCCGCGCCGGCTATCGCCCATGCGGCCGCGGAAATAACGGCTATAGCTATTACGATGGGCACAAAAATGCCCGCGATTTTATCCGCCAGGCGCGCAATTGGCGCTTTGGAGGAGGCTGCGTCCTCCACAAGCCTTATTATCTGCGACAGAGTCGTGTCGTCGCCGACTCGCTCGGCGCGCATAGTAAAATAACCGGTCTTCACCATAGTCGCGGCAATGAGCTTATCGCCCTGGTGTTTTTCGACCGGTATGCTCTCTCCCGTGACCGCCGACTCGTCCACACCTGAACTGCCGGAAACGACGACTCCGTCAACCGGTATGCGGCTGCCCGGGCGCACAACGAGCAGATCCCCGACCTTAACTTCGGAAAGCGGGACGGTGACCTCCTTACCGTCTCTTAACAGCTGCGCCGTATCCGGCCTGAGCGCAACTAGGCGGGATATCGCCTCGCCCGTGCGGCCGCGGCTTCGTGCCTCGAAGTACTTGCCGAGCGTAACAAGCGTCAGTATCATGACGGCGGATTCAAAATAAAGCTCCGTCGAGCCCGTACTGCGGGCTATAGAGATAATGCCGTAAACTACGGCCGCGCCGGAGCCGACGGCTATAAGGCTGTCCATATTCGGCGCGCCTTTAAACAGCGTACGAAAGCCGACAATAAAGTATTTTCGGTTTACATAAATTACGGGGAGGCAGAGTACGAGCTGTATGACAGCGTTCCTTGTGCCTCTTAGGAAGAGGGGAGGGTGGAGGCCCAGCATGTGCCCCATCGAAAGGTACATAAGAGGAACAAGAAAAATAAGTGATATAAGAAAGCGCGTTCTGAGAGGGCGGCTTTCGTCGCTTACGGCCGCGCGTTCGCCCTGTGCAACAGACGCCCCGTAGCCTTCGGCCTCGACCGCGGCTATTATCTTATTAATGTCTGTAACCGAGGGGTCGAAGTTCACGCGCATAGAGTTTGTAAGCAGGTTCACGTCGCAGGAGTAGACTCCGTCGAGCTTACCTAATGCCTTGCCTATGCGGGCGGAGCAGGCGGCGCAGGTCATGCCTGTAACGTCGAATTTCTGTTCCATAATATCCTCAGGCTTTCCCGTAAAGCAGTTTCTCCATATAATCGTGCGCCCTGATTTCAAGAGCGTCGTCCAGGGGGGGGAGTGATATATCCTCGCCGTACTTGCTCTTGAGCGCAAGTTCCAGCATAAGGTCGCAAAGGCCGGGGTTTTTCGGCAGCAGGGACCCGTGAGAATAGGAGCAGAATACGTTTTTGTATCGCGCGCCCTCAGTCCCGTCCTCGCCGTTGTTGCCGAAGCCGGACAGGACAGTACCCAAAGGCCTTACTCCCTCGCCGAGATAGGTCCGGCCGCTGTGGTTCTCAAATCCGACTACAATCGTCCCGCCGTCTTCCTCGGAGAGCCTGAACATATAGTTCCCGATCATGCGCTCCTTCCTGCCGACGGTAGTAATATTTATGGCGCCTATGAAGCTGCACGTCTTTCCATCCCATGTCGTGTAACTGTGGCCCAGAAGCTGATAGCCGCCGCATATCGCCAGAAACAGCTTGTCGTTTTCCACGGCGTTCTTAATCGCTTCGGCCTTGCCGCCGTCTAAGTCCCGCAGAAGTATTTCCTGCTCGAAATCCTGTCCGCCGCCGATGAAAAAAACGTCGTATTTTTCCCAGTCGAGCTTCTCTCCGATGCTTATTTCGTCAATATTCGCGTCCATGCCGCGCCAGCTAAGCCGACGCGCCATCGTGAGTATGTTGCCCCTGTCCCCATAGAGGTTCAGAATATCGGGATACAGGTGGCAGATATTAAGCGTATACATGTTTTCAATCCGGTTTGAACTTAAAACCGGCCTCCTATTCCCAAAAATTCCTGACGTCTATCAGCTTGCCGAGGGCAAGGCGCAAATCAAACATCGCCGTATAGGTCGGAAGCATGTAAACCTGGCCCCCGTCTTTTATGGCAAGATGTATCAGCTCGTCATAATCCTGTATTATGTTAATTTCGTCAACCGGAAATCCGGCATATTTCAGCCTTAAGCCCATATCATATGCGCGAATGCCGGAGACGTAAACCTCCCCAAAAGCATGCCTGCACGCCGCGAGGCGCTCAAAGTCGACGTCCCATATCCAGCTAATATCCGTTCCGTCGGCATAGCGGTCGTTAAGCAGGAAGACCAGCTTGGCCTTCACATCGGTATTAATGAGGAAGCTCAGGACCTGGTTGAATCCGGCGGGGTTCTTTACGAGCATCATCCTGACTGAGGCGTCGCCGACCTTGAATTTCTCCGCGCGTCCAAAGCCGCACTCAAAGCCTCCGAGCGAATCGACAATTGTTTCCGGCTCTACGCCCATGGTGACTGCCGCCGAGAAAGCCGCGGCCGCGTTATATATATTATAGCCTCCGGGCAGGGCGACTGATGCGTGGTAAACATTATCTGAATATTTTATGTCAATCTCCGAACCGTCCTCGTTCATCCCGGCGATATGCATAACGGATACATCGGGCGACGGCCTTTCCCACCCGCAGCCGGGACATTTCCAAGCGCCGAGATGGCCGTACGTCCTATAGTCATACGAATAGGGAGACTTGCAGCGCAGGCAGTATACGGCGTCCGAGAGCTCCTCCGCCCTTTCCCCATAGACGGGCTCGTCCAACCCGTACCAGACAATCCAGTTCGGCAGGTTTTCGGCCAGCGAGGCCGTCAGGGAACAGTCGGCGTTAAGGCACACAACGGCCTGCGGGCTATTCTCCACAGCCTCGCGTATGCTCTCCAGCGTATGCGTGATCTCCCCGAAACGGTCGAGCTGGTCGCGGAACACGTTCGTAACCAGAATGCACTTCGCGCTCAGCTGCCGGCTGACCTGCCTGAAAGCGGCCTCGTCGCACTCGATTATCGCGTACGGCTTTTTGCATCTCCCCGAAAGCGAACAGTTGCGCGCAAATTCGGCGACTATGCCGCTTAAGAGATTCGCGCCCGACCTGTTGGCAAAGCAGCTAAGTCCGGCCCGCTTAAAGCATTCCTCAAGCATTCTTGAAGTAGTGGTCTTGCCGTTGGTGCCGGTTACAATCACGACGCTTACGCCGATGGACATTGCCTCCAGGACGCGGGGGCAGAGCTTCAGGGCAATCCTGCCCGGAAGATTCGTCCCTCCCCGGCCTGCAAGCCGGAGCAGAAAGCCGGAAAAACGGCATACCAAAAGCGAAATAAATACTCTTATTCTCATGTGTGCGATTATACCACCTTTTAGGTAACAATGCAAATACGGGGTAATTTACCATGTAGTTTTTGCGGGAAAATTCAGTGACAGTATTTTCATTTTCATGTTGACAAATAAAGTTAGAAGCAATATACTAACTGTATCATTTGAGACAATCGATTTGTCAGCACAATGAGCCGAAACGATTGGAGGCTGCCATGAAAAGGCTTGAGCTCACCTCCGCCGATATTCTGCTTCTGAGCGAGACGTTTTTATTCAAGGACGCGGAGGACGACCTGCTGCCGACGGTAACGGACCCGCTGTGTTCCATTTCGCGCTTCAAGCCCGGCGAAATTATTTTCGACACGCAGAACTTCAGGCGCTCGCTCGCGTTTGTCCTGTCCGGGAAGGTTGCGGTCACAAAGGATACGGGCGGGAGGAAAAGGCTTTTGATGAGTGTTCTCAGGCCCGGCGACGTTTTCGGTGCGGCGGCGCTTTTCTGCGAGGCTGAGACATATGTGACGACGCTGACGTCTGTAGGGCCCTCTCGAGTGCTCTTTCTGCCAGACAGGCTGCTGCGCCGGCTGCTGCTGTTTTCGCCTGTGGCGGCCGAGAACTATCTGCGCTATCTTTCCGGAAGGATCCGCTTTCTTTCGGAGCGCATTGATTCCCTTGCGGCGCCGGACGGCCCGGGGAAGCTGTCCGCCTGGCTGCGCGCCCATGCCGAGCCCGACGGCGAGGGCTGGATAGTGGATGTCGGGCAGAGCTGGTCCTCTCTGGCCTCGTCCGTCGGCCTGAGCCGAGCTTCACTTTACCGCGCGCTGGACGCTCTTGAAGAAAAAAACGTACTAAAGCGCGACGGATACGAAATAAAAATCCCTGACCTGGAGGCGCTCTGATTGCGCCAGGCAAAACAAAAAAGGAGAATAGAAATGAAAAAGATTTTAACGGTAATTCTTGCAATTGCGCTCATCGCCTCATTCTCTTCCTGCGCGGGCGGGAGGAGCGATATGAACGTCGGCGCTCTGATTGGTCCCACGGGAGTCGGCATGGCAAAGCTGATGGACGAGGCTGAGAGCGGAAACGCTAAGAACGACTACAGCTTCACCCTCGCCACCGAGCCGACGGAGCTGGCGGGCAAGCTTGTCTCGGGGGAGCTGGACGTGGCCGCGCTGCCCACAAATCTTGCCGCCAGCCTTTATAACAAGACAGAAGGCGGCATCAGACTGCTCGCGCTCAATACGCTCGGCGTTCTTTACATCGCCGAAAACGGCGACACCGTCCATTCTGTCGCCGACCTGCGCGGTCGCACCATAGCGGCGACGGGGCAGGGAGCGAACCCGGAGTACGTCCTCAATTATATTCTCGAGCAAAACGGGCTCACTCCCGGGCAGGATGTGACGATTGAGTTTTACTCCGCGAACGACGAGCTTTCGGCAAAGCTGATAGGCGGCGAGGTGGAGCTTGCCATGCTGCCCGTCCCGGCGCTCACCGCAGTGCTGATGAAGTCGGAGGATGTGCGCGTCGCCCTGGACCTCACCGAGGAGTGGGACGCCGTTACGGACGAGGGTGTTCTCACGATGGGCTGCATAGCTGTCCGGACCGAGTACCTTAAGGAAAACGAAAAGGCCGTCAAGTCCTTCCTGGAGGAGTATGAAGCTTCCGTATCCTACGCGCTTACGGAAACTGACGAGGCCGCGAAGCTCGTAGCGGAATTCGGCGTGACGGCCTCGGCCGAGATAGCCAGAGCCGCCATACCCGACTGCAACCTCGTCTGCATAACGGGCAGCGAGCTGCGATCCAGCGTAGAGCCTTATTATAAGGTGCTCTTCGACGCGGACCCGTCCTCGATAGGCGGAGCCCTCCCGGGCGACGATTTCTACTATGGCGGATAAGCGGGGCGGGATAATAATAAAAGCCGGCGTGCTTTTATTCTGGCTTGCCGTCTGGCAGGCAGCATCGCTTTGCGTGGGGAAGGCGCTTATAGTGCCCTCCCCTCTTGCGGTCGCGCGCACGCTCTATTCGCTGTCCGGGACGGCTGACTTCTGGGTCGCGGCGGGGCTTTCCCTGCTGCGCATTTTTGTTGGTTTCATTACAGGGCTTGCGCTCGGCTGCGTACTTGCCGTGCTTACCTCCGTATCGCGTATTTGCAGCCTCCTGCTCTCTCCGGTCATAAGCGTAGTCAGGGCGACGCCGGTCGTGAGCTTCATACTGCTCGTTTTACTGTGGCTGCCCTCCTCTGTCGTCCCCGCCTTCATATCCTCGCTGATGGTCGCGCCTGTCGTCTGGGGCGACGTCTCAAAGGGCATCGCCGAAACGGACAGGGACCTGCTGGAAATGGCCCGCGCCTTTAAAATGCGGCGGTGGCGCTATGTCTACATCCCGTCTGTCAAACCTTATTTTACCTCCGCGTGCCTGACCTCCCTCGGCCTTGCCTGGAAGTCCGGCGTAGCCGCCGAAGCCCTCTGCCTTCCGCGCCCCTCCATCGGCTCCGGGCTTTATTACGCGCGCATCTACTTTGAGTCTCCCGAGCTTTTCGCCTGGACAATAGTCGTCATAATACTGAGCATGATTCTTGAAAAGCTCTTCGTGAAGCTGATCGGGAGGAAAACATGATAAAGATTGAGAATATTGAATTTTCCTACGGCGATAAGCTGATTTTCGACAGGTTTTCAGCAGAGATAGGAAGCGGTATAACCTTAATTTCCGGCCCCTCGGGCAGCGGGAAGACGACGCTCATGCGCCTTATCTGCGGCCTTATTAAGCCGCAGACCGGGCAAATAACCGGCATTGAATTCGGCCAGGCCGCCATTGTCTTTCAGGAAGACCGCCTTCTGCCATGGTTCACGGTCCGGCGCAACGTGCTTGCCGTAATGGACCGAGGGACTCCCGATTCAGAAGCCGACCGCTTCCTGGAGCTTGCCATGCTCCCGGGCGAAGGCGATTCAATGCCGGATGCCCTCTCCGGCGGCATGAGGCGGAGGGTCGCGCTGGCGCGCGCTTTCGCCTACGGGGGCGAGCTTCTGGCGCTGGACGAACCTTTTAAGGGGCTGGATGCCGCGCTGCACACCGCCCTGCTTGAGCGGATACGGGAAATTTCGGCTGATAAGCCGGTTCTTCTTATTTCACATGACCCGGAAGATAAAAACTTCGCCGATTATTCGATAGAATTGTGACGTAACTATTGTTTTTTACCGGGAAGTCTGTTATCATTATTGGGCTTTTTATAAGAATAAGAGGAGAATCGGAATGAAGTATATTTTGGGGATCGATGTCGGCGGCACAACGACCAAGATAGTCGGATTTCGAAACGGGGACATGGTCGACGCCATTAAGGTCAGCGCCACGGATCCCGTCGCCTCGCTTTACGGCGCCTTCGGCAAATTCACCTCGACGAACATGATAAACCTGACCGATATAGAGCGGATTATGGTCACGGGCGTCGGTTCTTCGTTTATTACAAAGAAAATGTTCGGCCTGCCCACGGGCCTTGTAACCGAGTTTTCGGCCACCGGGCTTGGCGGACTGTACCTGTCCGGGCTTGAAAACGGTATAGTCTGTAGCGTCGGTACAGGCACGGCCTTCGTCAGCGCGAACAAGCACGAGGCCGTCCATTTGGGCGGAACCGGCGTCGGGGGCGGCACGCTGCTCGGGCTCTCCGGGCAGATGATCAATATGCACAGCTTTGAGAACATAATGGAGGCGGCGAGCGAAGGGGACCTGAGCAATGTCGACCTTACAATCGGTGATATTTCCCGCTCCATAGATTCGACTCTCGACCTGACTATGACGGCAGCGAACTTCGGCAAGGTCTCGGACAAAGCCACGAAGGCCGACCTGGCTCTCGGAATAATCAACCTTGTATGCGAAACGATTGGCATGATGTCCGTATTTGCGCTCCGGGGCAGCGAAGTTAAGCAGGTAGTTCTGACCGGGACGCTGGTCACGCAGCCACTTTTCCGCAAAAAGTTTGAAGAGCTTACAAAGCTGCTCGGCGTCAGTTTCATCATACCCCGCAACGCCGAATTCGCCACGGCAGTCGGCGCTTCACTGGCTTTCCGCCACGGATGGTCATTTACGGAGGTTTAATATGGCTAAGCGGAGAATTTTCGTAATCAACTGCGGCTCCACCTCGATCAAAGTCGCGGTTTTCGAGGAGCAGGAATGCGTCCTGAAGGAGAACGTCCATATACCCACCGAGATAACCGCCGGCAGCACCAGGGTTGTCGATCAGCTTGCACCGCGCACAGAGATCATCGAGAGCTTCCTGGCCGACAACAAGATTGACCTCGGCTCTTTTTCGATAATCGCCTCGCGCGGCGGCCCGATTCCCATGTGTCCCGGGGGAGCGTACGCGGTGAACCAGTATATGATCGACGTGCTTACATACGCGCCGCGCATACAGCACGCCTCCGCGCTTTCCGCGCTTATAGGAGACAAGCTCGCAAGGAAATACAATCTCCCCCATATCATATACGATTCCGTGTCCAGCGACGAGATGGACGAGCTGGCCAGGTACTCGGGATATCCGGGCATCTATTTTAATTCAGGCACGCATATATTAAACGCGCGTATGGTCGCGCGGCGCATTGCTGAAAAGATAAATAAGCCTTTCGAGGAATGCCGTTTCATAATTGCGCACCTCGGCGGCGGCTGCTCTTTCAACGTGGTGCGCGACGGTCTTATAGTCGACTACATAAACGATTACAGGGGCACAATCACGCCGGAGCGCCCCGGCAACCTGCCCAACGACGGGCTGATCGACCTCTGCTTCTCCGGCAAATACACGCGCGACGAGCTGCAGAAGATTATGATGGGCGGCGGGGGCTTTATATCATATATAGGCACGTCCGACGCGCTCAAAGTCGAAAAAATGGCCGACGCGGGCGACGAGAAATCTATCTTCCTGTACGAGCTTATGAGCTATAACGTCGCAAAGCTGATAGGCTCGCTCGTGCCAGTGCTTTGCGGCAAGGTGGACAGGCTAATATTCACTGGCGGCCTCGCGCGCTCAAAGCGCCTGCTTGACCCGGTTATAGAGAGGGTCTCGTATATCGCCCCTGTCGAGATTATACCCGGCGAGCTCGAAATGGAGGCTCTGGCCCTCGGCGCGCTGCGCGTTCTCGACGGGAAGGAGCCGGCCAAGGAATTCGATGTTGCGCCCGCGGGCTTTTCAAGCAAAGAGGAGTTTTACAGGAGCATTTCAAAAAGTGATCTATAATGAATTTCGGCCGCCGCGTGAAGCGGCGGCCGCTTAATATACGGGATGGCGCTTAAGCCGCGTTTTTCTTGAATTACCGGGCCGCATACTGTAATATATTTCTGGAATTGATGTTATACTTTTCCTGATGACCTCCCGCCCGCGGGAGGCTGTTGATATTTACGCTTCCCGGCGCGGCCGGGAAGCGTATCGCCGGGTATGCAGAGCTATCAGACTATATTGGCATAAAGCCGGAAGACTATCTAAGAGCGTAGGCGCATCGGAGGTGCAGCAATGCAGGATATCGGTATAATAGGCGGAGGAGCGGCGGGACTTTGCGCTGCGATACACGCGGCGCGGCTCGGAGCCGGCGTCACTATACTCGAACGGCTGCCGCGCGTCGGCAAAAAGCTGCTCGTTACAGGCTCCGGCCGCTGCAATCTTGGAAATCTCGATCCGGAGCCGCGCCTCAACGGGAGCGTTTCGCAGGCGGGAAATATAGTCGCCGGATTCGACACCGTCGGCTTTTTCCGTTCCGTCGGCCTTTACTGCCGCCCGGATAATGAGGGTCGCCTCTATCCTATGAGCAATCAGGCTTCATCCGTGCTCGACGCGCTCCGTCAGGAATGCAATCGGCTGGGAGTGCGCGAGGAGTGCTCTTTCTGCGTATCGGAGATTGAAGTTGGGTGCGAGGAGTTTATCCTGCGCTCGGAGGGAGGCAAATCCGCCTCCTGCCGCCGCCTGATAATAGCCGCCGGAGGGCGCGCCGCCCCCGCTTACGGGACGGACGGCTTGGGCCTGCGCCTCGCGGAGAGCCTCGGCCACAGTTCGACATACCTGCTCCCCTCGCTCTGCCCGCTGCCGAGCGGGCACAGGTTCCTCAAAATGCTCGCAGGCCAGCGCGTGCGCGCCGCTGTAACCGCCCTGAAAAACAGTATTCCGGTGGCTTTCAGCAAGGGCGAAGTGCAGTTTACGAAGGATTCTCTCTCAGGCATTTGCGTTTTCGACCTTGCGCGTTTTTCTCCCGACATAATCTCCTTAGATCTGCTTCCGGAACAAAGCAAAGACGTCACTTCTCTTTTAAAAATCCTGTTTGACATACGCGGCCTGTCGGAGGACGCGCTCGGCGGCCTGTTTCCAAAACGCGTCTCGGCGGCGCTTATGAGGGAGTCCGGAGGCGACGTTTTTAAGCTTGCCCGGCTGATAAAAGACTGGCGGTTCAGTGTAACGGAGCCCTCTTCCTGGGACAAGGCCCAGGTTACGGCGGGCGGCATACCCGGTTCTGAAGTGACTGAGAATCTTGAGTCAAAACTCATACACGGCCTCTATTTTTGCGGCGAAGTTTTAGACGCCGACGGCCCCTGCGGAGGCTATAATCTCCGCTGGGCCTGGGCCTCGGGCGCTGTGGCGGGAGGGAAGGCTGCCCAATGCTTATAAGAGATATACGCGCCCCGCTTGATTACGACGAGGAATTTTTAATAGAAGCGGTCCAAAAGCGCCTCGGCAGGCAGGTAAGCGGCGTCAAGCTTGTACGCAAATCCGTGGACGCGCGCCGTAAGAGAGACGTTCACTTCGTCCTTACCGTGGAAGTCCCCGAAGACGGACAGGATGCGCGCGAAGAAGCAGCCGAAATTAGGCTGCGGCGGCCTATGCCTCTTTCCCCGGTCGTAGTCGGCTCCGGGCCCGCGGGGCTGTTTGCGGCTCTGACTCTGGCAGAGGCGGGCGCAAACCCAATCATACTAGAGCGGGGCCAAAATGTCGACGAGCGCGCGAAGGCCGTGGAGACATTCTGGAAGGGCAAGCAGCTCGACCCGGAGTGCAACGTGCAGTTCGGCGAGGGAGGGGCGGGCACGTTTTCCGACGGCAAGCTGAATACCGGCACAAGCGACTGCCGCCAGCGCAAGGTATTTAAGACGTTCGTCGATTGCGGCGCGCCGCCCGATATCCTGACAGACGCGAAGCCGCATATCGGCACCGACTTTCTGAGGAAGGTTGTGCGCAATCTCCGCTTCAGGATTGAGTCACTCGGCGGGCGTTATGTTTTTGGCGCCCGCTTTTGCGATTTTGACTGCGTAAACGGGCAGATAACTGCGGCGTACTACGAAAAAGACGGCGAGCGCTTCAGGCTGGAGACAAACAGTATAATTCTCGCCGTCGGCCACAGCGCACGCGACGTGTTCTCGCTGCTTCTGGACAAGGGCCTTCACATTTCTCAGAAGGTATTCTCAGTCGGCGTTCGCATAGAGCATTTGCGTGAGGACATCGACAGAGCTATGTACGGCGGTTTCGCCGGGCATCCGGCGCTGGGAGCGGCCGATTACAAGCTCGCGGTCAAAACTTCGGGCGGGCGCAGCCTCTATACCTTCTGCATGTGCCCCGGCGGAAAAGTCATATCGGCGGCCTCGGAAATAGGCGGTATCGTCACAAACGGCATGAGCGACAACGCGCGCGACTATAAAAACTCCAACTCCGCGCTGCTCGTCAACGTAGGCCCGGGCGATTTTGTCGGGACACATCCGCTGGCGGGAGTTGAATTCCAGCGCGGCATAGAGGCGGCTGCCTTCAGGGCGGGTGGCGGGCAAATGTACGCGCCTTTCTGCACCGTCGGCGCTTTCCTGGGCAGGAGGAAATCCTCACCGGCAGTTGAGCCGAGCTTCCTTCCCGGAGTGCGCGAGGCTCTTCCCGACCTCTACCTGCCCCGCTTCGTCTTCGAAACACTGCGCGAAGGCCTCTTCCTGATGGGGCGCAAAATAAACGGCTTCGATTCCTCGGGCGCTATACTGACCGGAGTCGAAAGCCGCTCGTCCTCACCTGTAAGGATAACGCGCGGGGAAGATTTCTGCGCGCCGGGCTTTAATGGCCTCTACCCCGCGGGGGAGGGGGCGGGCTACGCCGGGGGCATAGTCTCCGCGGCCGTCGACGGCATACGCTGCGCGCAGGCCGCGCTCTACTATTAAAAGGTTAACGCCATTACTATACCTGCTGCGTCAATCTTCCACACTCTCGCGCCGATTAAACCGCCGAGAAAGAAAAAATCTTAAACAGCATCTTTACCGCAGGTCAATTTCTGATATAATATCCGCTAAGCGAATATCGCGAACGCGGCGAGGGGGGCGCAAAGGAAGCGCCGGCGCTGTGCGAGAGATATGGCCGTTTGCAATTTAATGGAAACAGAATTCGTTTTAACCGTTTTGGAGGAAAGAACATGAGCAGTATGCCTGATATCTTCGGCGAGATGGTTTTCGGCGACCGTGAGATGCGTGAGCGCTTGCCGGAGGACATATACAGGGCGCTCCGCCGCACTATAGACCGCGGGAAGCATTTGGAACTCGACATCGCCAACAGCGTCGCCGCCGCAATGCGCGACTGGGCCTGCGAAAAAGGCGTTACGCACTTCACGCACTGGTTCCAGCCCATGACGGGCATAACCGCCGAGAAGCACGACAGCTTTCTGCGCCCTGCGCCTGAAGGCCGCGCTATTATGGAGTTTTCAGGCAGGGAGCTTGTCCGCGGCGAACCGGACGCGTCTTCCTTCCCGTCAGGCGGCCTGCGCGCGACATTTGAAGCCCGGGGCTATACCGCGTGGGATCCCACCTCATACGCGTTTATAAAGGACGATACGCTCTGCATCCCGTCGGTTTTTATCTCCTACGGCGGCGAAGTTCTGGATAAAAAGACGCCCCTGCTGCGTTCCATGGAGGTTCTGAGCAATCAGGCCAGGCGCATACTGCGCCTTTTCGGCATGACGGACGTTAAAAAGGTAGTTTCCAACGTCGGGGCCGAGCAGGAGTATTTTTTAATAGACAGGGAGCTTTTTGAAAGGCGGCGGGACCTTGTTTACTGCGGGCGCACGCTCTTCGGAGCGAAGCCGCCCAAGGGCCAGGAGCTGGAGGATCACTACTTCGGCATGCTCAAGCCCCGCGTGCGCGCTTTCATGAGGGATCTGGACGAGGAGCTCTGGAGGCTCGGAGTCTTCGCCAGGACCGAGCACAACGAGGCTGCGCCTTCACAGCATGAGCTCGCGCCGATATATACCTCCTCCAACACCGCGGCCGACCACAACCAGCTTACGATGGAAATGATGCAGAAGGTCGCCGCCCGGCACGGCCTTGCCTGCCTCCTGCATGAAAAGCCTTTTGCGGGAGTAAACGGCAGCGGGAAGCATAATAACTGGTCGCTCTCGACAGATACGGGCATCAACCTTCTTGACCCCCATGATGACCCGGACAAAAAGCGCTTCCTGCTCTTCGTAGTCGCTGTGCTTGAGGCCGTCGACAATTACGCGGACATGCTGCGCATCACAACCGCTACGGCGGGCAACGACCATCGCCTCGGAGCCTCGGAAGCCCCGCCCGCTATAGTATCCGTATACCTCGGGGACGAGCTGACTGCCATTCTTGACGCCATCGACAACGGCTCGGAATACGGAGACCGTGAAAGCATGACTCTGGAAGCGGGCGCTTCCGTCATTCCCCATATACCAAAGGACACGTCGGACAGAAACCGCACCTCGCCTTTTGCCTTCACCGGGAATAAGTTTGAATACCGAATGATCGGCTCCTCGCAGTCGATTTCCGGCCCGAACATACTGCTCAACACAGCCGTCGCCGAGGCGCTTTCAAGCTTTGCCGACGAGCTTGAAAAGGCGGACGATTTTGAGGCGGCTCTCAACGAGCTTATACGCAGAAAAATCCGCGAGCACAAGAGAATCGTTTTCAACGGGAACAATTATTCGCAGGAATGGATGGAGGAGGCCGGGCGGCGCGGGCTGCCCAATTACGAGTCCACGGCAGAAGCCCTGCCGCACTATAAGGACGAGAAAAACGTCCGGCTTTTTACGAAGCACCACATATATACGCGCGCCGAAATCGAATCCCGCTGCGAAATACGCCTGGACAACTACTGCAAGGTCATAAGCATCGAGGCTTTGACAATGCTCGAAATGGCCCGCCAGGACCTCATACCCGCCGCGGTAACCTGGTCTAGCGAACTGGCCGGCAGCGTCTCGCGCAAGCGGGACCTGGGCATCGACTCCGAAGCGGAAAAAGCGCTCTGCGCGAAAGTGACGGCGCTTATCGGCAGGATGGATTCCCAGGTCAGCCTGCTCGAAGGCCTCGCGCATGAGATACATAACCAGCCAAGCGCCGAGGAGTGCGCGCGGTTCTGCCGCAATAAAGTCCTGCCCGCTATGCAGAGCCTGCGCGAGACGGGCGACGCGCTTGAGACTATAATGCCGCGGAAGTATATGCCCTGGCCGACCTACGGCGAGCTTCTGTATTCAGTGTAATCATAAGAACGTGATGCACAGCGTATAAAAGCGTTGTGCGGTATATGTTCTCTCTGCGCCCTTCCTTAGCATATATGCGCGTTTAATATGCCAAAATCCCGCGGGCCTGTGCCCGCGGGATTTTTACGGGAATCGTAAAGAGAGGGTTCTTGAGATTGGAACTGAACGGTTTAATACATGCCGCCCATGCCCGGGTCGGCCGCCGGTGTCGGAACAGCTTCTTCCTTCTTGTCCGCAACAAGGGACTCGGTCGTTATGACCAGGGCGGCGATTGAGGCGGCGTTTTCAAGAGCGGTGCGCGTGACCTTAACCGGGTCGACTATGCCCGCCTCAAACATATCGCAGTAAACCTCGTTATAAGCGTCAAAGCCGTAGTTGGGCTTGTTCTCGCTCTTGATCTTTTCAAGGACTACAGAGCCTTCGATGCCCGCGTTGGCGGCTATCTGCTTGATGGGCTCGGCAAGTGCCTTAGCGAGCATTTGAGCGCCGGTCTTCTCGTCGCCGTGGAGCTCCGGAATGAGCTTCTCCACAGCAAGTATAGCGGGAATATAGGCGGTGCCGCCGCCGGCTACAATACCTTCCTCGACCGCCGCGCGTGTGGCGTTGAGCGCGTCCTCGATGCGCAGCTTCTTCTCCTTCATCTCGGATTCCGTCGCGGCGCCGACCTTGATGACGCCTACGCCGCCCGTGAGCTTAGCCAGGCGCTCCTGGAATTTCTCGCGGTCGAAATCGGATGTGGTCTCTTCCATCTGAGTGCGTATGGTGTTGATGCGGTTATCGATTTCCTCGGGGAGGCCCATGCCGTCGATTATAACGGTGTTCTCCTTATTGACCTTGACGAGGCGGGCGCGGCCGAGCTGTTCGATAGTTGCGCTGGAAAGCTCCATCCCGAGATCGCTCGTTATGACCTCGCCGCCTGTCAGCACGGCGATATCCCTGAGCATCTCCTTGCGGCGGTCGCCGTAGCCGGGCGCCTTGACGGCGACGCAGTTGAAGGTGCCGCGCAGCTTGTTGAGTATAAGAGTCGCCAGGGCCTCGGCCTCGATGTCCTCAGCAATGATGACGAGCTTGCGGCCGGCCTTGACTATCTGCTCCAGCAGAGGCAGAACATCCTGAATGTTGCTAATCTTTTTATCGGTTATGAGAATGTAGGGGTCGTCCATGACGGCCTCCATCTTCTCAGTGTCGGTTACCATATAGGGGGACAGGTAGCCGCGGTCAAACTGCATACCTTCGACGACCTCGGAGTAGGTCTCCGCAGTCTTACTTTCCTCGACGGTGATAACGCCGTGCTTGGAGGTCTTTTCCATGGCCTCGGCGATGAGATTTCCAATAAACTCGTCGCTGGAGGAAATGGTGCCGACGCGGGCAATATCCTGTGTGCCGTTAACGGGCTTGGCGACGGCCTTTATTGCGTCGACTGCCGTCTCTGTCGCCTTGGCTATACCTTTTTTGAGTATCATCGGGTTGGCTCCCGCGGCAACGTTCTTAAGTCCTTCGCGTATTATTGCCTGCGCGAGCAGCGTCGCCGTGGTGGTGCCGTCTCCCGCTACGTCGTTGGTCTTAGTCGCGACTTCCTTTACAAGCGCCGCGCCCATGTTCTCAAACGCGTTCTCAAGCTCAATCTCCTTGGCTATCGTAACGCCGTCGTTTGTGATGAGCGGGGAACCGTAGCGCTTTCCGAGGACGACGTTGCGGCCCTTGGGACCGAGAGTTATTTTAACTGTATTTGCAAGCTGATTAACGCCGCGCTCCAGCGCGCGCCTGGCTTCTTCGCCGAAAATGATTTCCTTTGCCATTCTTTCTTCCTCCTAATTCCCCTGATTATTCAACTACGGCGAGGATATCGGACATGCGGACTATTGTATATTCCTCACCCTCGACCTTGACCTGAGTCGATCCGAATCCGCCGCTTATGAGAACTTTCTGGCCAACCTTGACCGTCATGACGATGTCCTTCCCGTCGCAGTTGCCGCCGGGGCCGACCGCAATGACTTCACCGAGCTTCGTATCTTCCTTGGCTGAGCCTGTGAGGATGATGCCGCTCTGAGTCTTCTCCTCGGCCTTAGCCATTTTAAGGACAACTTTGTCTTCCACGGGGATGATCTTCATGTGTATGCCTCCTTAAATCTTTGAATATTTAATATTGACTGCAGGACCGGCCTCCCGATGTTGCATCATCCGCGGCGAGCCCTGCGATATCACCGTCTCAGTGTTAGCACTCGACAGAGTCGAGTGCTAACACATGTATAATAATAGTCTAACGTCAAATAATGTGCAAATAGCAATAAGGACTGAAATCTCTTAAAAACGCCAGAATTTCTCAATCACGTCAAACCTGCTCAGTCAATCGGCTGTATTCTGGCCATTTTTCCAGCTTGCGCCGCGTGGAAAAGCAAATACAAGCTTTTTTTCCGAAATTCGGAAGCACATCTCACGTAAGTTCAGCCTTTCGCCGTCAAGGTTGACCGGACTTATTCGGTCTGCCCGCACCCTGAGCTCGCGCCCCCGCATATGCTTGAATATTTCCGGGTATTCTCTCCAGCGCCCTTTTGAAAAGCTGCTTATCAGTCGGGCCACCGTAAATCGGGATACGGGGCCCACGAGCAGAAAGTCGAGCAGGCGGTCGTCCGGCTCGGCTTCGGGCACCGGGCAGTAGCCTCCGCCGTAATACCGGCCGTTGCACACGACGAGCATCGTATAACGGCCGTCGAAGCGTACGCCGTCCGCCTCCACCTCGTAGGGGAGATGTATCCCTTTAATAAAATTGACAAGTACAGACATATTATACGCGCCTTTGCCGCTGATTAACGGCAGGTTCTTATAACGGTGCACCTCCGTCCCGATTCTGGCGTCGAAACCGACCGAGCAGATGTTTATGGCCTGGCGGTCCCCGCATTCTATGAGGTCAAACTCATGGGTTTCGCCGTCTATCAGCTCGTTAATGTCCAGAAAGCGATATGCGTCCGCCCCGAAAATTTTGATGAAATCGTTTCCGCTCCCCGCGGGTATGTGCGTAACGGAGGCGTTTTTATAGCCGGCGGCGCCGCATACAGCCTCGTTGAGCGTCCCGTCGCCTCCGCAGGCATAGATGCGAACCTCGTCTCCGCTTTGGGCGGCCTGCATTGAAAGCTCAATAGCGTGCATCGGCCCATTAGTCGTATGTATCTCGTACTCCTCCCGGCGGCCTGACATTGCGGATTTGATTTTATCTCTTATCTGTCCCGTTTTGTCATTTTGGCCCGCGGCCGGGTTGAGAATGAAAACATGCTTCATTTTGATGTCCATTCCTTTTATTAAGATAGCAAGAAGCCCGCGGGTGAAAGCGCGTGCCGACGCCGCCGGCCGGGCCGCCTTTGCTTAGCGGTTCTCAAAATACATGAAGAGGTCGCATTTTATCATTCCGTTATACAGCTTGCGCTTTTTGTCCGCCCTGCGGCCGAAAGCTCTTTCAAACTCCGTATGGGACGACAGAACGAAGTATTTTGCTTTATCCGAAGCCGCGGCCGCCTGCCCGAAGCTCCTGTACACTTCCTCCGCCTCGCGCTTTTCCATAATCCGCTCGCCGTAGGGCGGGTTTGTAACGACTGTCGCTCCCTCCGGGACCCGTATTTCTCCGGCGTCTTTTACTTCAAAATTTATAAATTCGGATACTCCGGCTTTGAGCGCGTTGCCCTCGGCGATCGAAATGCTTCTCGGGTCGATATCGCTTCCCATTATATAATATTCGCCGCGGTATTCGCCGGCGCGCAGGCGGTCGGCCGATTCTGTCCAAATCTTCCTGGGGAATTCCGGCCAGTCCATAGCGTCGAAGCGCCTGAACAGGCCCGGAGCCCTGTTCAGGGCGGCGAACGCCGCCTCTATCGGTATCGTGCCGCTGCCGCAGAAAGGGTCTAAAAAAGCGCCTTTGCCGCGGAAGCGCGCGAGCTTTACCATTGCCGCGGCAAGCGTCTCCCGGAGCGGGGCGGCGTTCCCGACCGCGCGGTAGCCGCGCTTATGCAAACCTTCGCCGCTTGTGTCTATATACAGAGCCGCCTTATCCCTCATCAGTGTGAAGCGTATCTGGTGCCTTGGTCCCGTCTCCGGGACCAGCCCGCCGCCGAGCTTTTCGGCTACGGCTTTTTTTATGATACTCTGGCAGGCCGGAACAGATCCAAGCCGCGAATCGAGCGAAGAGCCCTTGACCGGAAACGCGCAGCCGCGGGGAATATAGCGGTCCCACGGAAGCGCGCGCACGCCCTCAAATAGCTCTTCAAACGTAGCAGCCTCAAAAGAGCCGACAGATATCATGACCCTCTCGGCTGTGGAAAGCGCCTGATTTGCCGCGGCCAAAGCATCATAGCCCCCGGAAAAAAATACGCGGCCGGTTTCGGCACGCACGTTCTCCATACCAAGCCGCCGCAATTCATCGCCCAGTATTCCCTCTATCCCGAAAAGGCAGGGAGCGCAAAGCTCAAACCTATCCATAATTTACACCTTATTTCGACATTCCGCTACATTTTACCCCAGTTGGGCGGAATAAGCAAGCGCGGAATAATTATCAGTGCTAAAAATTAATGTTCCGGCTTAATTATACTTTATATTTAAGTGTTTTAATGTTATAATGAAAACACGAGGTGATTTCTATGTCTCCAATAATCATCTGGCTTGCGGTTTTAGTAATATTTGTTATAATCGAAGCCGCCACATACGCGCTTACATCGATCTGGTTTGCCGCCGGGGCGCTTGCAGCTTTGATTGCAGCCGCGCTTAAGGCCCCGCTGTGGCTTCAGGTCCTCATTTTCCTCGCCGTTACGGCTGTGTCCCTTGCCGCGACGCGTCCGCTTGCCCGGAGGCTGATGGCTCAGGGGAAAAAACATTTTAACGCGGATTCAGTCCTCGGAGAAACAGGCATCGTCACCGAAACGATAGACAACCTTGCCGGTTCGGGAGCGGTCAGAATACAGGGCAAGCTGTGGACAGCGCGTTCACTGGAAGGCGAAGTCATCCCGGAAGGCGAAAGAGTAAGAATCGAGAGAATAGAGGGAGTCAAGCTCATTGTCTGCCCGGCACAGGAAGCCGCCATTAAATGAAAGGATTGGGTTTATGGACATTTACACATCTGTTATTATCGGTCTTGCAGCACTCCTAATTATCGTCATTATTATTAAGAATATTCTCATTGTCCAGCAGGCGCAGGCTTTCGTCGTCGAGCGCCTCGGCGCGTACTCCACAACCTGGGACGTCGGCCTGCATTTTAAGATTCCTTTTATTGAGCGCGTCGTTAAAAAAGTCTCGCTTAAGGAGCAGGTGGCTGACTTCCAGCCCCAGCCCGTCATAACCAAAGATAACGTCACGATGCAGATAGACACCGTAGTTTATTTCCAGATTACCGACCCCAAGCTTTATACCTACGGCATTGAGCAGCCGCTCTTAGCAATCGAGAACCTGACGGCCACGACGCTGAGAAATTTGATAGGCGACCTGGAGCTGGACGAGACGCTCACCTCCCGCGATACAATAAACTCCAAGATGCGCATTATTCTCGACGAGGCGACAGACCCGTGGGGAATCAAGGTCAACAGAGTCGAGCTGAAGAACATACTTCCGCCGAAGCAGATACAGGACGCGATGGAAAAGCAGATGAAGGCCGAGCGCGAACGCCGCGAGGCCATACTCCAGGCCGAGGGCGAGAAGGCGTCCAAGATTCTTGTCGCCGAGGGTGAAAAGCAGAGCACGATACTGCGCGCCGACGGCGATAAGCAGTCGAAGATCCTGCAGGCCGACGGCGAGGCGCAGGCCATCCTGCTGGTGCAAAAGGCGCTGGCCGAATCGATTAAGCTATTAAACGAAGCCGCCCCGTCCGACCCGGTTATAAGGATAAAGGCCCTGGAAGCGTTTCAGGCAGCGGCAAACGGGCGCGCGACAAAGATTATTATCCCGTCCGAGATACAGGGACTTGCCGGCCTAGCCACCTCCCTCAAGGAAGTTTTAATAGACCCCAAGCAGCCTGAAAAAAAGCCGGGTGACGTTAAAAAAGCAGACTAGTATATCTGTTGCTTAAGCCGGGAAAAAAGCTGGCTCCGGCAAAGGCCGGTCTTTGCCGGCTGCCCGGCGCCAATCAATACGATTAACAGGCAGTGCAAAAAGACGAACAGCTTCAAGCGGAGCGGCGCAGGCGGCGCCGCTCCTGTTTTATCCGGATGCGCTCATAAAAATAGTTGTCTGTCTTTGTAAAAAGCGGCTGTGGCAAAACGAATACTGCCGCAGCCGCTCTGTTTTTATTGTTATGCTATAGCGGTTTAATCTGATTAAGTATGAACGCCGGAACTAAACGGTTTAGATCTTGCAGGCTTCAAAGTGAGCGCTGCGCATTGCGGTGGCGATATTGCCGAGCCTGAAGCAGTCGCCGATCAATCGATACTTGCCGTCAGCTCCAAACTGCATTGCTTCGTCGCATAATGATTTTGTACCTGCAGCGAGTATGACTGTATCGGCGGATATCGACTTCTCCTCTCCGCCGGCGCCGACGAAAAAGACCTTCCCCGGTTCTATCCTGGTAACACGTGAATTCAGCAGCCAGCTGAAGCCGGCCTGCGATTCCCACATTTCCCGATACGGCCTGCGGAAATGGACGGGAGCCATTTCCGGCGCAAGCTTATCCAGCATCTCAATGCAGCAAACCTCCAGTCCTTTTTCCTGTACAAGGTATAGGCTTAGCTCAAGCCCGATCTCGCCTCCGCCGATAACAACGACTTTACCCGTTACCTGATCCGGACATTCGAAAGCCTCTTTAAAAGTCAACAGCTTTTCTGCCCCCGGGATAGGCGGGCGGGCCGGGACAGCGCCGATGGCCACGAAAACAAGCTCGTGCCGGTCGCCCGGTTCGCCGGGCGCAATTTTTTTATTCAGCTCAACCTTGATGCCGCGCTTTTCAACCTGATGAACCAGATAATCCCTGAAACGGGCCAAAGTCCATTTGGACTTTGGAATGCCGGCAAGATTGAGCTGCCCGCCAAGCCGCGCTTCCTTTTCATAAATTGTCACCGTGTGACCGCGGTCAAAAAGGTCAATCGCCGCTTTCATGCCGGCGCAGCCGCCTCCGATAACGGCGATGTTTTTATGAGCGCCCGGTTCGCGAACCAGAGAGCCGCGCCGATACGACAGCGCGTATTCAGGGTTGACAGAACACAGGTTAGACCAGAAATTCGGCTTGTATTGATGACATTTATTACAGCGGAGGCACGGTATCACGTCATCTCCGCGGCCTTCCAGCATTTTCTTTGCATAATCGGGATCCGAGACGAATGCGCGGGAGGCCAGGATGCAGTCGGCCTCGCCGCCGGCGAGCAGGTCTTCACACGCGTCAAGGTCGTCGCCGCCGCATACGTATGCAAGCTTAATGTTCACGTTGTTTTCATGCAGGAATCTGGATACCTTTTTATAGCTTTCCCGATTTGGAAGGACCTCCTGTACAAAATGCGGCCCCTGAGCTATGTCTATCTGATAACCGCGCAGGGAAACCAGATCTATCTTTCCCTCCGCCATCTTCAGAAATTCCAGCGTGTCTTCAATCTGAAGCCCGTCCTCAAACGGCTCTTCCGCAGTCATGGCGATGTGTATCAGCATATCGGGGCCGGCGGCTTTTTTGATCTTCTCAAAGACCAGCAGGGGAAAACGGGCGCGGTTTTCAAGACAGCCCCCGAATTTGTCAGTTCTCTTATTTGTGCTGGGAGATAGGAAGCGGCCGAGCAGCATGTGCCTATAGGCCATATGCAGCTGTACGCCCTGGAAGCCAAGTGTTTTAGCCAGCGCTGCCACTTCGCCGTAATCCTCTGCAATCTCATAAAGCAGGCTTTCAGGTATTTCCTTACCGGTCACGGGTTCGCTGCCGTCGCCCTCCACGTATTCGGAAAGAATGCCGCTGGAAACATCATACCCCATCAGCTTAGTCATCGGGGGCATGCACTGCATAAAAGGAACGGCGCCTTCGGCTTTAACAATCTCGGCAATTTCGGCAAATCTGTGCTGTACGTTAGGATTGTGGCCGTCGATCTTGTCCATGTGTCCCTGCACCGGGTCGTCGCTCGGATGAATCTCAGCCGCAATCCCGCAGCAGACGACCGCGGCGGCTCCGCTTCTTGCCCTGGCTGCAAAAACATCGACCCAGGCGTCGCTTGGCCAGATTTCCGCGCTCTGGCCAAATACAGGAACCGCCGGGCCGGCCAGAAGGCGGTTTCTGAAAACTGTTTTTCCAATTTTCATCGGCGTTGATAAATACGGATATTTCGCTTGACTCATTTTCATACAGCCTCCAATTTTAGAAATCAAACAATTATAGCAGTTTTTTGGCACAATTTGAAACACAAGAAACTGCTATACTTATAAAAAAATCATATTAATCGGCTGTTTTCGGTTCCTTCAAAGCGGAAATCTTTTCTCTTGCAGTAGGTCCGGAAGATCAATTGCTGATATATAATTGTTTTATCAATTAATAAATATTATATTCTTTTCTTTTTTCGACATTGTGATAAAATGGTTAAAATGTATAATTTATACATCCGGGCCTAATCACCGTCTTCAATTAATCGTTACAGGATTAAAGCCCGCCTCCCGGAAAACCGTTTCAAAAAAGTATGCTGTATTGTATATGACAGAATATTATAACAGCACAGGAGTATGAAAAATATGGAAAATGTGAAGATTGTGGACAGAAGCGAAGAGTCAAAAATGCTGTATCAAAGCAAATGGCTGATTAAAAAGACAGTCGCTTTTCGGGAGCTTGTCATATGTGAGCACGCCGTGGTGCTCGCCCCCGAAGGCAAGTCGGTGACGCTTATTGTAAACGGAATAGTAAAGGATATTAAGCCCGGCGTATATATGGGAAAGATAGTGCTTTTTATCTCAGACAGCTATATTACTAAGCCTGCGGGACTGATGTTTTATAATAACATATCCTGCAGGCTTTCCGCCGCCGTCTGCGTTGAAGACGGGAAATTATCGGAGAATAAGTGTGTTCGGGAGGCTGTGTGGGGCGGCAGCGTGACTGAGAAAAAGGCGGAGGGTATTTACATAGGCGCTTCGGCCGAGGCTTTCAACGGTATTCTGGTGGACAACTCGGAATATGAAATAGAGAATGCCCGCATTGATTTTGAAGGCTTCGGCGGAAACGATTTTGCCGGCGTGGGGACAGGGGTTACAGCGCTGGGCAACAGCAAGGTTACAATATCGAACAGCGAGTTTAATTTCTCCGGCGTAACGCGCTGTGCCATACATGCCGGCGGCAACAGTTTTGTGACCGTAAGAAACTGCGATATTCAGAATATCAGCCCCGATACCGATTGGCTTGGACGCTTCAGCTGGCAGATAGGGCTCAGAGGGTCAAACCGTCTCTGCCAGCTTACAGACAATGCACGTGTAGTCTACGAAAACTGCCGCATGAAAACCAACGGCTGGGGCATAAGCTCCATCGACGGCAGCGACGAATTTGTCAGTATGACGATAAAAAACAGCCGCCTTACCCTCACTGGCCCCCGCGCCCATGGCTACGGAGCCTTTTGCATAGGCCCCAACGAGGTGATAATCGACAATTCCGTCGTAGATGTTTACGGCTACCCGGTGATGCTTATGGGTATGGAGGGAAAGGGCCGCGCCAGCATTATTAACGGCAGCGTAATCAGAGGGCGCAGGTTCGGCGCTATGGTGGTGTCCGACGACAACAGCGTATTTACAATCCGGGATTCGCTGTTTGATACCGAGCGGGCCAATATTGTAGTCAAAGGCTCCGCAACGATTATAGACATCGATAACTGCACAATGAAGTCTAAGGATGGCGTGCTGCTCCAGCTTATGGACACCGAAGAAAGCGGCATGGATATTGTGAAGTATTATGTGCCGGCAGGCGTGCAGGATACGCCTGTTGAAGGAAGAGAGCTTACACGCGTTTCTGAACGGGACGACGTCATATTGAATCTTTCAAATATGGGCGTCGAGGGAAATATTTTCAATTCCACCAGCAATATCAGGGCATACCGGAAATCCGAGCACGGCGGCATGGGCAGGTTCCATGACACAGTCATAGGTCCTGTGGGGTTCAGCGGGCCGACCGGCGACGGAGAGAATCCCTTCCTTCGCGGACATGACCCGGAGGAATTGCGCGGTCCGAAGAACCTGGGCGTAAACCTGAAAAACGCGAGGGTTACGGGCGTCATCAGCGCGGCTTCACAGTCTTACCGGGATGGGGTCACGGAGATAACCCCCGAAAACTGGCAGGAGCTGTCGAACATCACGCAGAAGGCTGCCGAGCCCGTCAATAACGGCGTCGTGGTGAGTTTAGACGGCAAAAGCAGCTGGGTCGTAACCGGCGTCTCCTATATAACAGCTTTGTCAATTGAGGAAGGCACCAGGCTTACAGCTGCCGGGGGAAAGGTATTGACAATGACGGTTGACGGCATTAAAACGCCAATCGCCCCCGGAAAATACGCCGGCAAAATCGTTCTTTATCCGTCCTGAAAGATTTTATGCCGTTTAATTGCATTTAAAACCAGGCTTCCGATTCTTGGACAGGCACGCATATGAGCGGGCATATTGTATAGCATGCGTCATGTTTTTTCCTGAATTACCGGATGAAGTAAAAAATTGAGCCAATAAAATTATGAGGAGGAATAATTATGAAAAAACTCAGTCGGCTTTCTGTGCTTTTTCTGGCAATTTCAATTCTGATTGTTTTAGCGGCCTGCGGTTCCGATGATTCCGGAAAGGACGCCGGCGGAGACAGAGCCGTATCTGTCGGCATAGTTTCCAATTATTATTATTTTAATCCGCTGGGCGGAAGCGAATTCGATTCCATTGGCAACGGTATGCTCTACAGCTCACTGTTTCAGATAGACGAGAACGGTCAGTACTATTCTCCTGTTTCCGACGACTGGGGCTGGGAAAACGACATTACCCTGCGTATAAGCCTCAAGGATGGCATATACTTCAGCGACGGAACCAAAATGACCGCCAACGACGTGCTGGCAACCATGAGGTTCGCCCAGGAATGCGGCTCTAAGAGGGCGGCGTTCTGGAACGGCGTAATCGATTTTGACTCCACTTATGTCAGTGAAGACGGCATGACAATCTACATTAAGTATTATGAGGTCTACGGGGCGGCTTTGTCGGAGCTGTGCATAGAGCTGCTCAGTGCCGATTTCGTAGCCAAGCACCCGGACGGGGACGACGTCTGGTGGGAAGAGCCCGTAGGCTCCGGTCCCTATAAGGTCAAGGACCTGGTCAACGGCTCTTATATTACATACGAGCTTAGGGACGACTACTGGGACAAAAGCAAAACCTATGCATGCGAGGAGCTGACGGTTCGTTATTACTCTGATTCCACCACGATGTGGGTCGATTACCAAAACGGCGTCATAGACGTAGCGCTGGACATCAACGACGAGCAGGTTAAGGCGCTTGAAAGCGGCCAGGTTAAAGGAAATCTGGTTAAAAAGAATACGCATAACGTTCCCTGTCTTGTCATGTACGAGGGCAACAGTTACTTTTCGGACAACAACGTCCGCAAAGCTATATCATACGCAATTGATTTCGCCGCCGTATCGGATATGGCCTGGGGATCCCTGCAAGCTCCCGCCACGTCCCATTTTGCCGATACGCTGGGCTGCTATACCGATCATTCCGGTTACTACACCTATGACCCTGAGGAGGCAAAACGGATTCTTAAGGAAGCGGGTTATGACGAGGGCGAAATAACCCTGTCATATGTGGCGGTGAACTTTGCCGACGAGGTTGCCGTTATGGAGGCGATTCAGGGCTATTTAAGCGCTGTGGGCATAAACGTTGAGTGTAACAGCCTGGACCTGAACTCCGCCCTGCAGTATTATTTCGGCGGCGGCAACGACCTTGCCCTTCTGACGGCTAAGGGAGCAAACTACCAGAGAGAACCGTGGACCCTGCTAAGCGCTACCAACAACGGAATTTTTGTCGACCGTATGATGACACATCCGGAATATGTGGCCCTGTTACAGGAAGGACTGTCCACACATGACTACGACGCCCGCATGGAGGCTTACAAAAAAGTCGACAAGTGGCTATATGAAAACTACTGGCTGTTCCCCATCGCCCAGCCTCAGGAGGCCTTGTGTTTCAACAGCCGGATTAAATCAATAAACATCAATAATATCGGTTATGAATGCCTCGGTGATATTACATTCAACTAAACGTAAACGAAAGGCACATGAAAATCACGCTTTGGCAAACGGTTCGGTTGCATGCCGGGCCGCTTGTCATACTATACCGGAATAAAGCTTGGAGGAAACAGGTATTGCCAGTACCCCGTAAAGCGGATATGCCGATTGCGGGATAATGAGATTTAATACATAGAAGGCTGCCGGACGATTGAGGTAAGAGTATATGATTAGATTTATAGTAAAACGCATTCTTTGGATGATACCGACGGTTCTTGGCGTTTTGTTAATCATCTTTACAATCAACGAGCTGATGCCCGGAGACCCCGCCATGAACGCGCTCGGCACCAATTTCACCCAGGAGCAGTATGAGGCGAAACGCGAGGCTATGGGTTTGAATGACCCATATATATTGAGGTATGTGCGCTATGTGAAGGATTTTGTGACCAGGTTCGATTTGGGCACCTCGTATGCCACGCTGCGCTCTGTGAGCGCTATGATTAAGGAGCGTTTAGGGGTGACTCTCCTGCTTGGTATACTAGGAAGCCTGATAACCATCATATTCGGTATGCTAATAGGCATACTTTCCGCCGTGAAGCAATACTCGGCGATGGATTATGCCACAACGTTCTTTGCCACTTTTTTTGCCTCCATGCCAAACTTTTGGATGGCGCTGATGGCCATAATAATTTTCTCCCAGAAGCTGAAGCTGCTGCCTGCCTGGGGACTGGCCACCTGGCAGCACTGGATACTGCCGGTTGTTTGTCTGGGGCTAGGGCCTATCGCGCTGGTGGTCCGTATTACCAGAACCAGCATGCTTGACGTAATAAGGCAGGACTACGTTTGTACCGCCCGGGCAAAAGGCGCCAAGGAACGCGTGGTGATATACAAGCACGCCCTGCGCAATGCGCTGATACCCGTCATCACTGTAATAGGAATGCAGCTTAGCATGATTTTCGGCGGTTCGGTAATTATAGAGACTATATTTTCCATACCGGGTATGGGCATGATGCTGCTGGCGGCAATAAACGGAAGGGATTATATAGCGGTGCAGGGTATAGTCTTGGTCCTGTCCATCACCGTGTGCGTTATAAACCTGCTGGTGGATATCGCCTATGCTTTTGCCGACCCGCGCATTAAGGCCCAGTACGTGGCCACAAAAAAGAATGAGGAGACAGTGGCCCGGAACGAAGCCGGGAAAGAAGGGTTGCGCGTATGAAGAAGGTGGTGTCGAAGCCCGCTGCCGGAGCTTCGCAGGACGATGTTATCCTGCGCAAGCGGAGCCAAACGAAGGACATCTGGATAAGGTTCAGAAGCAATAAGCTCGCAATGGCGGGAATGGTAATAGTGATTTTGATTGTCCTCTCGGCTGTTTTTGCGGAATTTCTGACGCCTTATGACTATTCGGCGCAGGATTACAATAGCCGTTTCCTGTTCCCAAGCTGGGAGCATCCCTTCGGAACCGACAATTACGGCAGGGACCTTTTAAGCCGTGTCATGTACGGAGGGAGAATATCCCTGCTTGTGTCTCTGCTTGGGCTTGTAATATCTCTTGTTATCGGAGGCATTCTGGGGGCCACCGCCGGCTATTTCGGCGGCTTGTATGAAAGTACAATAATGAGGCTTATGGATATTATCATGGCAATTCCCGGCATGCTTATGGCTGTCTCCATATCGGCGTTGTTAGGCACCGGCATGCTTAATACGGCGATTGCCGTTTCTGTGGGGGGGATTGCACCCAGCGCAAGAATGCTCAGGGCCGTCGTTTTGACGATAAGAGAGCAGGAGTATATTGAGGCGGCGAGGGCCCGGGGGTCAAGGAACGTGCGGATCATATTCCGGCAGATACTCCCCAACACGCTCTCGCCGATTATCGTTGACGCAACGCTCCGCATAGGCGGCAATATAATGATGATTTCAGGACTGAGTTTTATCGGGCTGGGCGTTCAGCCGCCCACGCCGGAATGGGGGTCGATCCTCAATTCGGGGCGCGATTATATCAGTTCGTTCTGGCCGATAATCACTTTTCCCGGAATTGCGATAATGCTGACGATGTTCGGGTTCAACGTCATGGGGGACGGGCTCCGGGACGCACTTGACCCAAAACTCAAACGCTGACTGGGGGTGTACATATGAACGGAAAACTCCTGGAAATAAAAAACCTGACAGTGGAATATGTGACCATGGACGGCACGGTCCATGCCGTATCCGATGTCAGCCTGTCTCTGGACAACGGAGAGACGCTGGGGCTTGTGGGCGAAACCGGAGCGGGAAAGACTACTATTGCCCGGAGCATACTCAATCTGCTGCCAAAGCCGCCTGCCGAAATAAGAGGCGGAGAGATAGTATTCGACGGCGCGGATATTCTGAAAATGAACGATAACATGCTGCGCAGCATCAGGGGAAAACAGATTTCCATGATATTTCAGGATCCCATGACCGCCTTAAACCCCATATTCAACGTGGAGGATCAAATAGCCGAGGTCATAAGCATACATGAACAGCTGTCAAAAAGCGAGGCACTGAAAAAAGCGCGCCAAACCCTTGAGATGGTCGGTATTCCCGCAAACAGGGGCCGGGAGTATCCCCACCAGTTTTCAGGCGGCATGAAGCAGCGGGTGGTCATAGCCATTGCGTTGGCCTGCTCTCCGAGGCTTCTCATCGCAGACGAGCCGACCACGGCGCTGGACGTGACGATTCAAGCTCAGGTACTGGATATGATGACGCAGCTCAAAGAACAGCTGGGCTCCTCTATGATTCTGATTACGCACGATCTGGGAGTTGTGGCGGAGACCTGCGATAAAGTGGCAATTGTGTATGCCGGAGAGATCGTGGAATACGGTAAAATCGATTTCATTTTCGAGTCTACAGCCCATCCGTATACGGAAGGCCTCTTCGGCTCGCTGCCGGTTTTGGAGAAGACGGTCCGCAGGCTCAAGCCGATAAAGGGGCTAATGCCTGATCCGACAAACCTGCCGCAAGGATGCCGGTTTCACCCCAGATGCCCTTATGCTGATGA
>JBMNQI010000004.1:0-62499 GCA_050944055.1 Oscillospiraceae bacterium
TTGCGAGGTTACATATGGATACAAGACCGATCGGAGTCTTTGACTCCGGATTAGGCGGGCTTACAGCGGTTCATGAGCTTATGAAGCTGCTTCCCGGAGAGGATATAGTCTATTTCGGCGACACGGGGCGCGTTCCCTACGGGGGCCGTTCGGACGCTACTATTATCAAGTATACCGGGGAAGCAATGAGGTTTCTGATGTCGCAGAACGTAAAGGCAATTCTTGTAGCGTGCGGCACCGCGAGCTCCGTCGCGCTTGAAAAGCTGATGCCTATGCTCCCTGTGCCCGCCGTTGGCATTGTCGAGCCAACCGCCCTGGAAGCGGCCGGAGCGACAAAAAACGGCCGGATAGGGCTTATAGCGACACAGGCGACTATAGCAAGCGGCGTTATCGAGCGCAAGATAAGACAGTACGCACCCGGCGCGCAGGTCTTTCCGCTGGCCTGCCCGCTGTTTGTGCCGCTTGTAGAGAACGGGCGCATAAAAAGGGGAGACATAGTTATTGAGACCGTGGCGGCTGAATACCTGGCGCCTCTGCGTGAAAAGGATATCGACACTCTCGTGCTGGCCTGCACTCATTATCCGCTGCTGTCGGACATAATAAGCGATTTCATGGGGCCCGGCGTAACGCTTGTAAATTCCGGGGCCGCCTGTGCCAAAGCGCTTTGCTCGCTTCTTGAAGGCAGCACCGTTGACGGCGGCGACGGCGTGCTGCGCTGCTGCGTAAGCGATAACGTGCACGGGTTTGAAGCGCTCGCTTCCGCTTTCCTGCGCCGGGATCTGGACGGCAAAGCCGAGCTTGTCAGCGTCTGCGAATAGTATAATCAGAATAAGCTAATCCTGTATGTGTCGAATCATCCGAGCTTTTGCAGCCCTATTTTTTGTGAAACGGAACACTTGACCCTATCCTGTTTATAGTATATAATTCATTTTCAATTTATCCGAGGTGAAAATATGGTAAACAACGCTCTTATTTCCATACGGGGTATTCAGGAGACAGACGACAGCGAGGGAAACGTCATTGAACTGGTTACCGAGGGCACTTTTAAAACAACTCCGTCCGGCTGTTCCTTCACATATGACGAAAGCAGCCTTACAGGGCTTGAAGGAACGACGACGACTTTTGATATAGAAGGCGGCATAGTTACGATGACCAGGACCGGCCAGGTAAACTCGCAGATGATTTTCGAGAAGGGCCGCAAGCATTTTTCGCTTTACGAGACGCCTTTCGGGGCGCTGACAATCGGTATAGCCTCCAGCCACATTGACTACAGCTTTAACGAGCGCGGAGGCGACATCTCTATAGACTACGATGTGGAAATCGACCACGCGCTCAAGGGGTCGAACAGCTTCCGCATTAATATAAAGTGCTGATGAATTTTTCCTGGAGTTAAGTATGAATTTAATTGAAGCAGCAAAAAAACAAATACAGGAGCTTATACTCAAAGCCTATGAGGAATGCGTTCTGGCGGGGGAACTGCCGGCAGGCGCACAAGGGCAGGGCACTGTGGAAATCCCTAAGGACGCTTCGTTCGGGGATTACGCTTCCGGCTTTTCGATGTCAGCCGCGCGAAGCCTGAAAATGCCTCCGAGAAAGATAGCCGAAGCAATAGCGGTCCGCCTGAAATTATCCGGCAGCTACTTTTCCTCCGCCTCCGTAGCCGGGGCGGGCTTTATCAATTTCAGGCTCTCGCCTAAATGGTACGGCGACGTCCTGAGAAATATTGAGGACGAGGGAGAAAGCTACGGAAGCGTGGACGAGGGCCACGGAAAGCGCGTCATGGTGGAATTCGTTTCCGCGAACCCCACGGGGCCTATGACAATCGGCAACGCGCGGGGCGGGGTACTGGGAGACGCGATGGCCTCGGTGCTCGAAAAGGCCGGCTATGACGTTACGCGCGAATTCTATATTAACGACGCCGGCAATCAGGTAGAGCTTTTCGGGCGCTCGGTTGAAGCCCGACTAATACAGCTTGCGCGCGGCGAAGACGCGGTGGAATTCCCCGAAAACGGGTACCACGGCGAAGATATTAAGGAACTGGCCGCAGATCTTCTCTCCGAGCATGGAGAAAGAGTTCTCAATATGCCGGATGAAGAACGGCTTAAATTTATTATTAACTACGGCCTGAACAGGAATATCGGCCTTATGCACGAGCACCTTGAGCGCTACGGAATCAAATACGACGTATGGTTCCCCGAAACCGAGCTGCACAAAAGCGGGTACGTCGAACAGACCGTGGATATACTCACACGCAGCGGCTATACCTACGAGAAGGACGGCGCTCTCTGGCTTAAAAACACGGCGCTGGGCGCCGACAAGGACGAGGTTCTCCGCCGCTCAAACGGGTATTACACATATTTCGCCGTGGATATGGCGTATCACCGCAATAAATTTATAGAGCGCGGCTTCGATAAGGTAATTAACGTCTGGGGCGCCGACCATCACGGGCATGCTATCCGGTTTAAAAAAGCCCTCCCGGCTCTCAATATTGACCCGGACAGGCTTGATTTCATCATAATGCAGCTTGTGCGCCTTGTTCGCGACGGGGAGACGGTCAAGGTATCTAAGCGTACGGGCAAGGCAATAACGCTTAACGATTTGCTAGACGAGATAAGCGTCGACGCGGCGCGCTTTTTCTTCAACGCCAAGCCCGACACGCATCTTGAGTTTGATATGGACCTTGCCGTGAGGCAGGACAGCGACAACCCCGTTTACTATGTGCAGTATGCGCACGCACGCATCTGCCGCCTGATTGAGACCCTCGCGGGGGACGGTTTTCGTGTCCCCAAAGCGGCGGATGTTGACATTTCACTTCTGGACACGGATGCGGAAAAGGAGCTTATCAAGCAGCTTTCCATGCTTCCGGAGGAAGTTCGTCTGGCTTCGCGCGATTACGACCCCTCGCGCATCAACCGCTGGCTGATTGAGCTTGCATCCCGGTTTCACAAGTTCTACAACAGCAATAAGATACGCGGAGCGGAAATTCCCGTGCTTCTTGCGCGCCTCGTTCTATGCGATGCCGTGAGGGAGACAATAAAGAACGGGCTCAGCATAATTGGAGTTTCCGCGCCCGAAAGGATGTAGATTATGCAGCTGCCTCTGATTTTGGACGGTGCAACCGGTACAAGGCTTCAAAAGGCCGGAATGCCCGACGGCGCCGGTACGGAAGAATGGGTTCTGGAGCATCCGGAAGTCCTGGCCGAAATTCAGCGGTCTTACGTTCGCGCCGGCTCGCAGGTTTTGCTTACGCCAACTTTCGGGGCAAACGCCTATAAGCTCCGCGACAGGGGAATTCCCGATTCGCAATACATTGACTACAATTACCGCCTTGCGATGATAACAAAAGAGGCGGCGGATGGCGGCGTGCTGGTGGCCGGCGATATCGCGCCTACCGGGAGGCTGCCCTATCCCTACGGCGACGCTTCCATGGACAGCCTTATTTCGGCATATCTCGTGCAGGCCGAGGGGCTGGAGAAGGCGGGCGTCGATTTGTTTATAATTGAAACCATGATGTCGCTGGCCGATGCCCGCGCGGCGGTAATGGCCGTTAAGCAGATTAGCGAGAAGCCGGTTTTTGTGACATTTACATGCGACGAAAACGGGCGGATTCTGACTGGCGGGGCAGTCGAGGCGGCGTTAATCACCATGCAGAGCATGGGCGTCGACGCTTTCGGGCTAAACTGCTCATCAGGCCCGGATACAATGCTTGACAATATTCGCAGGCTGACGCCGTACGCGAAGCTGCCGCTGATCGCAAAGCCAAATGCCGGGCTTCCCAAGCTTTTAAACGGCCGCACAGTATTTGACATGGCGCCCGAGGCTTTCTGCATGCGCGTACCGGAAATGGCCGCCGCGGGCGTATCAGTTTTCGGCGGCTGCTGCGGTACGGACGAAGAGCACATAGCGGCGCTTGCCGAAGCCGTATCAAATCTGAATGCCTCCGATTTTGCACCGCCCGCGGGAACCGGGACTGAATACCTTGCCTCCGAGCGCGAGGTATTTGAAATTACGCCCGATCTCGGCGAGGGCGATTTTATCAGGTGTTCCGTAGACCTCCAGGACGATATACTCGATTTACAGGAAGAAGAAAAGGCTGTCAGGATAAGCATTGACGACGAGGATGGGCTTAAGGAATTCGCCGATGCTTTACATGTGATAAAGGCGCCTCTCGTGCTTCGCGGCAAACCGGAACTGGTGGAGCGTGCTAAGCTTCTGTATAACGGGGTACCTCTGTGCGTCTAAAAAAGTCTGGCAGTCAGCGCGGCCATAAAAAAACCCACGGCGTCGGCTGTGATTGCGGCGGGAACCGTCCAGCGGGTCTTCTTTACGCCGGCGGCTCCGAAATAGACCGCTATTGCATAAAACGTCGTCTCGGTTGAGCCGAGCATAACGGCGCAGGTTCGCCCTATAAGCGAATCGGCGCCGTATTTATGTATTATCTCCGCGCCCACGGCGAGAGCGCCGCTCCCGCTTATCGGCCTTATCATGATAAGCGGCGCGCATTCGGGCGGAATCCCGAAAATACCGAATAACGGCGAGAGCAGATCTGCCATGGAATCGAGAGCGCCGGAGGAGCGCAGCATGTAAACTCCGGTTAACAGCGCCAGCAGCGAAGGGAAAATGCGAAGAAGAGTTCTAAGCCCGGCGGCCGCGCCGGTGGTCATCGCGTCAAAAGCGTCGACACGCCTAATATTAGCCGTCACCGCCGCGAAGGCGATTAGAGCCGGTACGATTAGCTCCGTCATGCCTGCCCGTCCTTTTTTTAAGTATTCCTGCAACCGTTAATCCCGCAATCAGCGCAGAAGCCGAGGTTACCCAGACGGCTGGCAGTATGTCGAAAGGCGCTATTGCCCCCGCCGACGCTCTTACGCCCGCAACAGTCGCCGGTATAATCTGGATTGAAGCTGTGTTCAGAACAATAAATGTGCACATATCGTCCGAAGCCGTATCGCCATTTGCCATAAGGCCGATTGCCCGGATTCCGGCCGGCGTCGCGGCGTTGCCCAGGCCCAGGAGGTTTGCAGTAACGTTTTCGGCGACCGCCTCCATAGCTTTACCGCCCGTACCCGGTAAAATTAAACGCAGAACGGGCCTGAGTATGCGCGCAAGAACAGTCACCGCCCCGGTTCTTTGCAGTATTTCCAGCACGCCGGACCACAGGCATATCGCGGCCGCCATAGCTAAAGTCAGCGAAACCGCGGAAGAAGCCCCCTCGAGGACCGCGCTTCCAAGTTCATGTGAGGTTCCGTTAATAAGAGAGAACACGATAGAAACAACCACCATTAATGTCCATATCCTGGATAATATCACGCAAATCACGTCCGTTATTAATATGTAGAAATAGTATTTTGAGCAATTGCCAATTATTACCTTCTGCTAATTTTCACAAAGTTTTCGGGAAATTTTTGCTTTTCTGCCGTTTTTAAGTATTTTCGACAAATGCGATTGACTTTATTTTTCCCGGTGATATAATTATTCCATAAAATTACAGAGTGAAAGACGGTTTTATTTTCCGTCTAGGAAGGACACAAAATTGATGAAATCCACCGGAATTGTAAGAAAAGTAGACGAACTGGGACGCATAGTTCTGCCAATCGAGCTCCGCCACACACTGGACATCTCGGCAAAAGATTCACTCGAAATATACGTAGACGGCAATGCTATTATACTTCGAAAATATCAGCCGGCCTGCATCTTCTGTGATAACGCCAAAAACGTTATTAATTATAAAGGGAAGATCGTGTGTCAGAACTGCGTTAACGATCTGATCAGAAAGTAAAAGAAACCGCCGCCAATCAAGGCGGCGATTTCTTTTACAAAAGGATAAAACTAAATAATACGAGAAAGCCCAAAACGCAAAACTGGCGCGGAATACTTTCATTTTGGGCAAAATAGTATTGAATTTTTATCTAAACACTTGCATTATCATTTTATTATGGATATAATTAACAGGAAATTGATTCAAAACGTTTGGAGGATATCCCCTTATGGAAAATGTATGGTCAGCAGTATCGCAGCTTTGGCCCTTCCTGCTAATAATTGTGGTTTTTTATTTTCTGATGATCCGCCCGGAAAACAAACGCAAAAAAACAATTGCCGAAATGCGCTCAGCTCTTAAGGTGGGCGACAAGGTGATGACGCTGGGAGGTATTGTCGGGGAAATTTGCGCTATAGACGACGACCTGATAACCATAGAAACAGGAGAGGACAGAGTTCGTATCCAGCTGGACCGCGCCGCTATTTCCAGCTCGGGAATGCAGGCTCTAAATAAAAAGTAGACATGTTTAAGCCCCCCGGACAATATGATTTAACAAATCATACTTGTCTGAGGGGGTTTTTCTATGCGGGCAATTAAAGAAGAAAGCGGCATAAAAATTGCAAAATACATGAGGGGGATAATAATAGGCGCGGCGATTGCTCTGCTCAGCTGCCTTCTGTTGCTGCTTATTGCATCGGCGCTTTTTGTATCCGGTGTTTTGCCGGAATCCATGATGCATACGGCGGTAATGGTAACATCTCTCCTCGGCGCTCTTATTGGAGCGTTTATTGCAGTAAAACAAACAAAGAGCCAGATCCTCGTCACGGGGCTTGTCTGCGGAGTGGCCTTGTATCTGTTTATTGTGCTTATCGGGATCCTTTTTTCCCTGAACGTAGCCGGTAAAGGGGGCGGAATAGGAGTCGCGATTTGTTCGCTTTGCGGCGGCGTTGCCGGAGCAATTGCGGGCAGCGGCATAAAAAGTCGTTGAAATCTGTTGTGAGTTATGGTAATATGTTGAAAAAATCTTGGAGGATAAATATATGAAGCATGTCAAAACTCTCTCCGGAGCGACGCTTAAGTGCAGCGCGGCAAAGGGAGGCTGCGGCGAGTGCCAGACGTCCTGCCAGTCGGCCTGCAAAACATCCTGCACTGTCGCTAATCAAAAATGCGAAAATAAGAATCGCGCGAGATAGTTTCGCGCCAGGCCGCTTTCGGCCATATACATCGGATTAACGCGGGGCGGCGCAAGCCGCCCCATACTTATGCGCCAGCGCGCATTGGAGGTTACTATGGTACACGCATACTCCGCTCTGGGAGTTAATATAGCCGTTGACGTTGAGTCCGGCGCCGTGCACGTGTTGGACGAACTTATGCTCAGTGTAATTAAAGCTCTTGGCGAAAACGGGGACAGGAGCAGGCAGGAGGTGCGCTCGTCGCTTTCGCATATCAGCGACTCCGAATTTGAAGAGGCATGGAACGAGATTTCGGAGCTCCGTGATAAAGGCGAGCTTTTCGCTCCCGCGCAGGAGTATGACGCTTCGCTGCCGTATGATCCGCCTGTCAAGGCGCTATGCCTGCACGTGGCCCACGACTGCAATCTGCGCTGCAAATACTGCTTTGCGTCGACCGGGGATTTCGGCACCGGGCGAAGGAGGATGGATTTCGAGATGGCGAAAAAAGCTGTTGATTTTGTCGTATCCAAGTCCGGAGACCGAAGAAATATAGAAATCGATTTCTTCGGCGGGGAGCCGCTAATGGCTATGGACACGATAAAAAAGACGGTAGACTATGCAAGGGAGCAGGGGAGGCTGCACGGCAAAAACTTCCGGTTTACGATAACGACAAACGGTGTGCTGCTGTCAGATGAAAATATTGATTATATAAACCGTGAGATGGACAACGTCGTAATGTCCCTGGACGGGCGCCCGGAGGTTAACGACCGAAACCGAAAAACCGCAGCCGGTGGGGGAAGCTATGAGCTTATTGTGCCGAAATTCAAGAAGCTCTTATCCGACCGCGATGGAAAAGACTATTATATCCGTGGGACATTTACGCGCGAGAACCTGGATTTTTGCGCCGACGTGCTTCATATAGTTTCGGAAGGATTTAACAGCATCTCGGTTGAACCTGTTATTGCGTCTCCGGACAGCCCATATTCAATACGTGAGAGCGACCTTCCGCTTATCTTTGAGGAATATGATAAGCTGGCGCAGGTGATGGCTGAAGACGACAGTTTCAGCTTCTTTCATTTTAATATTGACCTGGAGCAGGGCCCGTGCGTAATAAAACGCATACGCGGCTGCGGCGCGGGATGCGAATACGTGGCCGTAACGCCGGAAGGCGATATTTACCCATGCCACCAGTTTGTAGGCAAAGAGGAATATAAAATGGGCAGCGTCCATGACGGCTCTTTTGACCTAAAAAAGTCAGAAAGATTTTCCGGATATAATCTCTACTCAAGAGAAGGCTGCGAAAAGTGCTGGGCAAAGTTTTACTGCAGCGGCGGCTGCAGCGCCTCAAACCTAATGGCCGAAGGAAATATAAAAAAGCCTAACCACATAGCGTGTCAGATGGAGAGAAAGAGGATTGAGTGCGCGATCGCGCTTAAGGCGCTAAAATCCGTATAGCTTGATTACCTGCCGTATTATCGCTGCACATAAGATTACAAAACGGCATAAACACCACATTTAGTCCATCTATTTAATTAAAATACAATATATGCTAAAATAGAGGCCGTGGCAAAAGCCGCGGCCTCTATTTTAGTTTACACGGTTTACATAATGCAATTTACATAATATATTGTCATAATTACCAAAAATTCTGATAAATACGTTTTTTTGTTGATTATTAAGGAAAATTGCTTTATAGTAGTCCTACTCGATACAGGTTATTTATCATCCGAGGATAACATAAGCTTATTCCGGGTGATATTATGTTCGAACAGGAATCAAATATTAATCTGGCGTTTTTAGCTTTTTTATTTTCGATCGGATTACTCGCCGGAGTCTATGCAGCGTCGTTTATCGAACCTGAAAGCGTTCAGCTGCAAATTCATCTTACATACGTTCTTTCCACAGCCAAGCCTCCATCTAGCTTCAGGGAATATTTCCTCGGGGCTATGAATTTGCTGAAGTATCAGTTTGCAGCGATTCTGCTCGGATTCTCTTTTTTAGGTGCATTCCTTATACCGCTGCTTATGGTATTCCGCTCTTTTATGCTCGCATATTCTTTTACGGCTGTAATAAAGGCTTTTGGATCGTCATATGTTTCGATGGCTGTTTTCTGTGTGCCGATTATTTTTTCGATTCCCGCTTTTTTTGCTGCCTCTTCAGTGTCGTTCTTCACATCAATCGGTCTGCTCCGCCGCGTTTCCACCGGCATGCGCACATCGCCGGCTGAGCTTTTTTCAAAGAGACAGCTTCTGATTTTTGTTATATCGACTCTTGTTTTAATAGCTGGGTCCGTCATTGACATATATGTAACTCCGGCACTTATTTCAACAGCGTTGTCACGGGGGTAATTATGAAGGATTATATAAGCGGTTATGAAACCTACTTAAAAACTGAAAAGGGCGCTTCCGCAAATACTCTTTCCTCATACCTGCGCGACGTGCGGCAGTTTGAAGCTTATCTTTCAGAGAGCGAGCCGGCCCTCGCGCTAAACGAGGTTACGCCTCAGGTCGCACAGGAATATGTAAGGCGGCTGACCGGCAGGCGCAAATCGCCCTCCACAGTTACGCGCTGCGTCGCTTCCTTGAAGAGCTTTTATAACTATATGGTTATATCCGGTTATGTCGAAGACAATCCAGCGAAATCCGTAACAACGGTTAAGGTAAAGCGCAAGCTTCCGCAGATACTTACGGGCAAGGAAGTCGAGCTCTTTCTTGAACAGCCTCAGTGCACCGATATGAAGGGCTACAGAGACCGGGCCATGCTTGAGCTGCTCTATGCCACCGGCATACGCGTTACAGAGCTTATTTCACTTGACGTTTCTGATGTGAATCTTACTACAGGGTTTATTACCTGCCGTTCAGGCTCGAAAAACAGAACTATTCCCATGTACCCGGCCGCAGTAAAAGCGCTTCGGGAATATGCAGAAAATATTCGGCCGAAGATGATCAGCAACCCGTATGAGACGGCTTTTTTCGTAAACACGGGAGGGACCCGCATGTCCCGCCAGGGCTTTTGGAAGATCGTGAAGCATTATCAATCGACTGCAAAGATCGAAAAAGACATAACTCCGCATACGCTCCGCCACTCCTTCGCCGCGCATTTGCTTGAAAACGGCGCGGACCTCCAGTCGCTTCGCGAAATGCTTGGACACGCCGATATCTCGTCGACACAGATATATACGCAGCTAGTCAACCAGAAGCTCAAGAACGTATACAACAAGGCGCATCCGAGGGCATAGTAGTATTTATGCCTCTTATTAAAAGAAGGCTATATCTGAGTTTTCAGACGCCGGATACGAAACGCATGCATCAGGTATTATGCAAGGGAAACGGGTTTTAAACATCTGGATTGGCGCCGCCCGATTATTCCTCCGGAAAGAGTATAACATAGTATTCACACATCGTCGTGGCGCCGTCGGCGGCTCATCGGCGGTGTTGTGTTTTCGGGAAAAACGCAAGGCGCGTCATGCCTATGCCGAATAACAGCCGGAAGAAATGATGCTGCAGCTTTTTGTAATCGCCGGAAGCATTCTGCATATAATTCTCTTAGTGCATTATTGGCCGGGCATTAAAGTCCATAGCGACAAATGAAAGGGTGTTTATAAATGATAAGGATAATTACCGACAGCACATGCGACATCTCGCGCAACGAGAGAAAAGAAATGGGCATCACAGTTGTGCCTCTTACAATAAACTTTAACAACCATATTTATAAGGACGGTTATGATCTGACAAACGCCGAGTTCTACGATATGCTCGCTTCCGCGCAGAAACTGCCTACCACCTCGCAGATAAATCCGGGAGAATTTGAGGAGACGTTTTCAAAATTTGTCGAGGACGGGGACGAAATAGTAGGAATTTTTATTTCGTCGGAGCTGAGCGGTACAGTGCAGTCGGCGCACATAGCCGCAAACGCCGTCCGGCCGGAACGCATTTTTGTCGTTGATTCCCGCTCTACGACGTTTGGGCTTGCTCTTCTGCTGCGCGAGGCGGTGCGCCTGAGGGATGAGGGAAGAACAAGCGCCGCCGAGATTGCAAAACGGATTCAGCTGATGTCGCTGAATCTAAAAATGTTCGGGGTTGTAGACACTTTGAAATACCTTAAAATGGGTGGCCGAATGTCCTCAGGCGCGGCGGCCATAGGCGGTTTTCTGGGCATACTCCCGGTAATCACGCTCAGGGACGGGAGGCTGGAGCTGCTTGGCAAGGCGCGGGGCGATTCCGGATCTGTCAGGATGCTCGCTCAGATGCTGAAAAAGTATCCGCCTGCGCCTGATTCGGAAATCGCCTTCGGAAACTCCGCGGCTCCCGAAAGAATGGAGAAGTTTATATCTGAACTTCGCCCGCTGCTTGGCAAAGCGCATATATATAAGAGCGAAATAGGAAGCGTTATCGGCACGCACACCGGCCCGGGGCTTATCGGAATAGGGTACTTTTCAGAGACTAAGTAGCACTAATAAGCAGGCTTAGCGATGACAAAATTCTTTGTTTTGTCATCGCTTTTTTGCGCGGAAGGACGAGCGTCAAAATACACTGGAAAACTGTGAGCGATTATGATAATATGGAAAAGTAAAGGTTATAGGGGGGCGTTCAATTGACAGTATTTAAGTCAATTTTACTCGGCATAGTGCAGGGAGTCGCAGAGTTTCTTCCGATATCCAGCTCCGGCCACCTTGTTATACTTCAGACTGTATTCGGGTTTGAAGACATTGAGGCAAACTATATGCTGTTCGATGCGCTATTGCACCTGGGCACTCTTATAGCCGTCGTCATCGTCTATTACCGCGACATCAAAGCGATGATACTTGAATTTGTTGGCTTTTTCAGAGAGCTGCGCGACCCGGCATTAAAGCAGGAGCAGGTTTCGCCGAAGAGGCGGCTTCTTCTGCTTGTTATAATAGCGACTTTGCCGCTTGTTTTTGCAGTTTTCCTGAATAATATTTTTGAAAAACTGTTTAACAGCCTTATATCCGTCGGTTTTGCGCTTTTAATAACCGGGTGCATATTGTTCCTTGCAGACACGATAAGGCGCGGAAAGAAAACCGAGCGCAACGCCTCCGTCTGGGACGCGCTTATAGTAGGCTTATGCCAGCTTATAGGCGTAGTTCCCGGCATATCGCGATCCGGCATTACTATTTCCGCAGGAATGTTCTGCGGTTTCGACAGGGAGTTTGCGGTCCGTTTTTCTTTCCTCATGTCGATACCCGCAATAATCGGGGCTAACGCATACACCTTGATTAAAGCTCTGGCGTCGGGCGCCGAAAAGATCGAGCCGGGGATTTATTTAGCCGGGATAATTACAGCAGCCGTGTTCGGATTTGCGGCTATAAAGCTCGTGCAGTATATTGTGAAGAAAAACCGTTTCGGCGGCTTCGCTTATTATTGCTGGATTATAGGCGCGATTACGGTGATTGTAAGCTTTATAATTTAATTGCTTAAACCGTTTATAAAAAAATAAGCCCTGTGAGGTGAATTACATGGCACAATCCACCCGGACAACAACAAAGAAAAAGAGAAAGAGCAGCCCGACGGGAAAGTCTTCTGCCTCCAGACCGGTCAGAAGAGAGGTCGGAGCTCTTGTTTCCTTTTTTCTTGCGGTTTTCGGGATACTGGGATTCTTCGGGATAGACGCCATTTTTATCAATCTTTTCCGCATTCTGCTGGGCGGGCTTTTGGGCTGGGGGTATTACATGTTCCCGCCCATGCTGCTTGTTGGAGCGTGGATACTGGCCACGCACCGCGGCAGGCCGGTTACTTTAAGGCTTATATGCGCCCTGCTTGCGCCTGTCTCGCTGGGCACGCTGCTCTTCCTGTTGTTTAATAAAACCGACTACGCGTGGAGCTGGCGAATTTTCCCGGAACTGTGGAAAGCTGGCGCCGTGCCGGGCAACGCGGGCGCGATAACCGGAATCCTCGGAATGTCTTTCAAGGTAGTTTTCAGCAAAATCGGGGCTGTAATTGTCTTTATCGTATTGACTCTGTTTCTTGTTTTTGTATCATTCAATATTTCAGTCTCCGCTATAAGGAATTTATTCCGCCGCCGTGAACGACCCGCTTATGAATTCCCTGAGGCGCAGGAGATGCCCAAATATGGCCCTGACCCTGTTAGAAAGGGCAGAAGCCGCCGAGTAATAGATCTTCCGGTGGACGAGCCCTCAACCAGGTACGTTGAGGAAAAAGAGCCCCCGGCGCAGGAGCGCGCGGGCTTAAAGACGGATTCTTCGCCTATTCCGTTTGTTTTCGGCGATCCGGTCAGCATTGATAAAAAGACGGCATCAACAGCGGAAATGCTTCAAAACGCCGCCGCCGCCAATAACGCGCCGCCAGTGCCGTTCAATCCGAAGCCGTCAGAAGCGCCGGCGGCTTCGGCAGAGCCTGAGGTAACAGTTAATTCAGGACAGGTTGCGGATAAGGCGAAATCCGTCGAAGTTGAGAAGGCGGCCGAGGAAGTGCGCAGGACAATTGAATCCGACTCTTCAAGCCGCCCCGCTTACATACATCCACCTATTGAACTGCTCGGACTGGCGGCGCCCGGAAGCGTTGCGGACGGTTCGGAGGAACTCAGGCTGAACGCCCGCCGCCTTTCGGACACGATACAGAGCTTCGGCATAGACGCACAAATCAAGAGCTTTACACGCGGGCCGACAGTCACAAGATACGAAGTCGAGCTGGAACAGGGAGTCAAGCTGCAGAAGCTCACCGGACTGTCGAACGATCTCGCGCTGGCTCTCGGCGTTACGAGCGTGCGTATTGCTCCTATACCGAATAAAATATCAATCGTAGGCATCGAGGTGCCGAACAAACTCGTCAGCACAGTATATCTGCGCGAACTCATCGCTTCAAGGGAGTTTTGCTCGCATAAGTCAAAGCTGGCCTTTGCCGTCGGAAAGGATATAGCTGGCGCGTGCATTATAGGCGATATCGCAAAGCTTCCTCACTTGCTTATAGCGGGTACAACAGGCTCAGGCAAATCAGTATGCATGAACTCTCTTATTATAAGCCTCCTATATAACGCGTCTCCTGACGATGTCAGGTTCATTATGATAGACCCGAAAATGATCGAGCTTGCAAACTATAACGGCATACCCCACCTGCTGATACCGGTCGTGACAGATCCCAAGAAGGCCGCCGGCGCGCTTCAGTGGGCTGTAAACGAGATGATGAAGCGTTATCGCCTGTTTGCCGAGGTTGGGGCGAAGGATCTGGACAGCTACAATGAACACGCGCAGCGCGATCCGGAACGAAAAAGGCTGTACAGGATTGTGGTCGTAATAGACGAGCTTGCCGACCTGATGCTTGTGGCGGCGAAAGAGGTCGAGGAGTATATCTGCCGAATTGCGCAGATGGCGCGGGCGGCGGGCATGCACCTTGTTATAGCTACACAGAGGCCCTCGGCGAATATTATTACGGGAATAATGAAAGCAAACATACCCTCGCGCATCGCCTTCGCGGTTGCCTCCCAGATGGAATCGCGAATAATTCTGGATACGGCCGGAGCTGAAAAGCTTGTAGGAAAAGGCGATATGCTCTATTATCCGCTGGGCGCCGCCAAGCCTTTGCGAATTCAGGGCACGATGGTTTTCTCCGACGAGGTAGACGCCGTCGTCAATTTTATAAAAAAGAACGCAGAACCCGAATACAGCGACGAGATTTTGGAGCATATCGAAAACCATGGCCAGGAAAAGACGGGGGACGGGAATTCTGCTTCACAGGCAGACGAGGGGGACGAGCTCCTGCCCGCCGCAATCGAGGTAGTCGTAGAGACGGGACAGGCTTCGGTTTCAATGCTCCAGCGCCGTCTGAAGCTTGGCTACTCCCGCGCGGCCAGGCTTGTCGACCAGATGGAGGCTCGCGGCATAGTAGGGCCTTTCGAAGGCTCGAAACCGCGCCAGCTTCTCATTACTAAGGCTCAGTGGCAGGAAATGCAGCTGGGCGGCGGAAGCGCCGGCCCCGGCAACTACTCGCTCCCGCAGAATAACGAAGAAGAAGCTGAAACCGAGTAAGCTTGTGCTGCATGAAAACTCAATAAGCTAGATATGCCATCCTTCGTCATAATGAAGCGGGATGGCATTTTTTCCGCCGGCTTTGTCCGCCTGAAATCCCAGATAGGCTTTGCGCGCTTAACGACTTGTCTTATGACGGGTCTTTTTTTATTGCCGCCGTCATACAATGCTCTAGAAAGGAAGGGACGGGCGTGACAAGCTATCGAAAAGCCGCTCAATTCCTGCCTCCCGGAATACGCGAAGGAGCGCTTTCGCTAGAGGCGTCCAAAATGCGGGCCGCGGAAGAGTTCAGGCTGCGCTGCGGATTTGCCCCGACCGTGCTCGCCGGGGGCAGGGAGGTGCCGATTGGGACCGCGCCCGTAAGCGGCGAGGATCTTTTCCTGCTGTTGCAGATTGCGACAGGCGCGTCCGCGCATACTGCGCTTAATAATCTGCGTTCGGGTTTTCTTCCACTTGACGGCGGGCATCGCCTGGGGCTTGCCGGATCGGCGGTTATGAAAGACGGGGCGATTTCTAGCTTTCGGAGCATATCCTCCGCAGCCCTCAGGATTTGCCGTGAGATACGCGGAATAGCCGAGCCGTATATGGCGGCGCTTCGGAAAGGGGGAACTCTTATTGTGTCGCCTCCCGGAGGCGGCAAAACGACTTTTCTCAGAGACCTCTGCCGCTGCATCTCCGACAGCGGCATGCGCGTTTCGATTGTCGACGAGCGCTCGGAGATAGCCGCTATGAGCGGCTCGCACCCGCAGTTCGACATAGGGCGTTATACGGATGTAATAGAAGGCTGCCCCAAGGCCGACGGCATATTATGCATGCTTCGGTCGATGAATCCCGAGTTTATTGCCGTGGACGAGATTACCTCGGATGAGGATTCCCGGGCTGTGCTCTCAGCCGCAAACTGCGGAGTAGGGCTTATCGCGACCGCTCACGCGGGCGGTTACGAGGAGCTCTTAAAACGAACGGCTTATAAGAAACCGATTGAAAGCGGAGTATTCAAAAACTGCGTAATCATTTCAAACCACGCGGGCAGGCGCGAGTACCGCGTCGTGCCGCTGCAGACATGAAAGGCGGAGAACAATGTTCAGAATTCTCGGCATTATCATGATAGCCGGCGGAGCCGCCATGGCGGGGCTTGCCGCAGTCAACACGCTTACGCTGCGCGCGCGTCTGCTGAGGCAGCTCCTCAACGCTCTGAGGTATATGAAAAGCGAGATTTCGTTCACGCTCGCGCCTCTTCCAAATTTGATAAGCCGTCTTTCGGAAAACACACAGGCTCCAATCAGGGATTTTTTTGTTGAGTGCGAAAACAGGCTTGAGGATATTGGGCGAATGCCGTTTTCGGATATTTGGAACGCCGCTTTGACCGTGACGCTGGGACGGTTGCTGCGTGAAGAAGAGATGGAGACAATGCGCACCCTGGGGAGCACGCTTGGCAGATACGGCTGCGAGCAGCAGTCCGAAAGCCTCGAAACATGCATACGCAGAGCGGCGCGTTTTCTTGAATCCGCTGAAGAGGAAAAAGAACGCCTTGGACACCTCTACGGCGCTATGGGATTGCTCTCCGGAGCGGCGGCGGTCGTTATCCTCATATAATGGAGGACAGGATGGAAATTGACCTGATTTTCAAAATTGCTGCTGTTGGCATCGTTGTTTCCGTGCTTAACCTGCTTCTTTCAAAATCCGGGCGTGAGGAGCAGGCAGTAATGACGACGATTGCGGGCCTTATAATCGTGCTTGTGATCATACTGCAGGAGATCAGCAAGCTGTTTACTCTGATAAGATCGCTGTTCGGATTCTGAGATGGATACGTTTTTGAAAATAGCGGCGGTTGCAATTATTGGCGCCGCGCTGTCAATAACGCTGAAAAAAAGCGCGCCGGAGACTGCGCTGCTGCTCGCGGCCGCTTTGGCTGCAATGTGCATCGGTCCTCTTTACTCGGCGTTTAAAACCATTATAGACCTAATCGGCACTCTCAGAGAGACTGCGGGAGTGGATCAAGCCGTAGTCTCTCCGCTTCTTAAAACTGTCGGCGTTTCTATTATCTGCCGGTTAGCCTCGGACATGTGCAAAGACGCGTCTCAGCAGGCCCTGGCCTCCGCCGTGGAAATAGCCGGTGCCGTTACGGTGGTATTTTTATCAATCCCGCTTATTAACAGCGCGCTGGGTCTTGTGAGCTCGCTTTTATAGATACAAAGGAGAAGGCATGAAAAAAATCAAAGTATTAGTCTGTCTTGTTTTTATCCTGCCGGTATTTGCATGCCCGGCGCGCGCCGCAACCGACGTTATTGCCGAGCAGGCCGAAGCGCTTGATATAGACGGGCTGAAGAAGGCTGTTCCGGACGGGGCCGACGAGTTTATGGATGACGTCGATGTCACCAACAGCTCAAATCTTGGCAAGAGCCTCGGAAAAATAATATCGGAAGCCGCCGAAAAAATCCCGTCGCTCGTAAAAAGCGGCGCAAAAAGCGCCGTGATGCTGCTTGCCGCCGTACTTCTTTGCGGGATAGCCCAGAATGTATTCGAGGGGACTAACAGCCAGGCTACTAATTATGTACCGCTGGCGGGCGCGCTTGCGATAACGGCGATTGCCGTGGGCGATATAAAAGCTCTGATAGGCCTTGGAAGCGCCACAATAGACAGCATGGACAGCTTTTCCAAAGCTCTGCTGCCGACTCTAGCGGCAGCCGCCGCGGCCGGGGGCGCTCCGGCTTCTTCATCGGCAAAGTACCTCGCGACGGCTTTATTTTCCGACGTGCTTATGAGCACGATACATAACTTCCTTCTCCCCGTAGTCTACGCTTACATAGCCGCCGTAGCCGCCGACGCGGTCGTCGGCGGGGGGACTTTATCCAGAATCGCAAGCTTTCTCAAATACGTAATTACATGGACGCTTACGATTATTCTGGGTGCTTTTGTAGCGTATATCAGCTTATCCGGCGTCATCTCGGGATCAGCTGACGAAGTAGCGGTCAAAGCGGCTAAAACCACAATTTCAGCAGTACCCGTCGTCGGCAGCATGATCTCGGATGCCGCGGAGACTATACTTGCCGGCGCAAAAGTGCTCAGAAACGCGATAGGCATATTCGGGGCGGTGGCGATTATAGCTATCTGCATAGTGCCGTTTTTAAGCCTGGGCGTTCACTACATTCTATATAAGCTTTCGGCCGCGGTATCAGCGACTGTGGGCGACGACAGGATGGTTAAGCTAATAGACGGCATAGGGGGCGCGTTCGGTATAATACTCGGAATGACGGCCGCCTCGGCCCTGCTGCTGTTCGTATCTGTGATATCAACTGTCTCGGCGGTGAAAATATGACGGAGGTATTCAGAAACTGGCTTCTAGGGGTTACGGCGGCGGCGCTTTTGGCTTCTGTCGCCGGAACGTTAATGCCTGCCGGCCCTGTTAAAAAAGCATCGAAGCTTATTTGCGGCCTTATTATTCTGCTCGCGGTCGTCAAACCCGTGCTGAGCCTAGACGGGGAGGCGCTGGCTGAGTATAAGGTTCAGTGGCGCAATGTAAACGAAGAATACGCGGCCAATATAAACGAGGTCGATAAAAGGCTGGCCAGGGTTATCATAGAGGAAGAAACGGCCGCATATATATTGGACAAAGCCGCAGATATGGACGTGCGAGTCACCGTAACCTGTAGATTTTTCGAGGACGAAAACTGGTATCCATATTCGGTGGAGATAGCCGGGAGCTTCACGGAGGATCAAAAAGAAAAGCTTACGCAGGTTATCGAAAACGATCTGGCGATACCGCGTGACCGGCAGAGTTGGGTGGCGGAGGATAACGGATGATTAAAAAGGATATTTTCGGCGAGAATGCAAAAAAAATCTTTAAGGCAGTTGATAAATACAAATATCTGCTGATAGTAATTTTTGTCGGTATTCTCCTGATTGCCCTGCCGATAGGCGGGAAGGGCACCGGTGAAAATTCAAAAAATGCGGACGACGCGGATATATATGCTTATGAATTGTCGGAAATTGAAGCGCGGCTTGAAGAGGCGCTGAGCAGGATTGACGGCGTCGGAGATGTGAAGGTGATATTGACGCTGAAAACCGGTACTGAAAGAATATTGGCTACGGATCGGAGTTCGAGCTATAAGGCTGGAGATACGGGGGAGGTGAGCGAATATGACACAGATGAAAGCACGGTCGTCATTTCGAGCGGCTCCGGAATTCAGGAGGCGGTTGTAGTGAAAACACTGTATCCGGAGTACCAGGGCGCTCTGATTGTATGCCGCGGCGGGGGAAATTCCACTGTATGCCTGACGGTAACGGAAGCGGTTTCTGCACTTACAGGGCTCGGCAGCGACAAAATCAAAGTCACAAAAATGAGATAAGGAGGATTTTGGTCATGATGAAAAAGTATTGGAAAAGGAACGCGGTAATTGCGGCGCTTTTGATCTTTGTTTGCGTGGCGGTCTTTTTAAACTGGAGGTATAATAAAGTCTCTAACGAAGACTACATTGAGTATGAGGATTCCGGGAAGCTGCTGGGCGAATCGACGCTTGTCAACGAGGGCACGAACGGGCTTACGGCGGACAGCGTGCTGACGGGCGAGGGAGAGGCCGGAGACGCCTTATTTATCAGCGATGAGAACAATTATTTCTCAGCGGCGAGGCTTTCGCGCCAGAAATCCCGGGACGCCGCCGCATCTCTTCTTGAGGAAGCGCTGAACGTGCAGAATATTACGGACGAAACAGTCGCGGCTACCTCCGAGGGGCTCGAAAAGCTGGCCGCCCTGACGGTATCCGAAGCGAAAATAGAGAGCCTGATTATTGCAAAAGGCTTTGAGGATTGTGTGGCTTTCGCGTCGGACGATGAGATCAGTTTGGTGGTTTCCGAGCCTGAGGACGGGCTCACTGTCAGCGACATAGCGAAGATAACCGATATCGTTACATCTGAATTTCCCAATTACACAGCTTCAATGATCAAGATCGTGGGAGTTAATACTTGAATTTTGACAAAAATATGGTACAATATAATAACGCATAAAATCAGCGTCCGAAATAAGATAATTACCAATGCTTTGCAGCATCCGAATAAGGAGAGCACAAATGAACGACAATAAGGATTATATAGCCGAAGCGGTTGACTCCGGCAGCATTAATATAAGCGAGGATGTTATTGCAGCCATAGCGGCCGTCGCGGTAATGGAGGTTGAGGGAGTAGCCGGGATGTCCGCAAACCTGAGCGCGAATGTCGCGGAACTCCTGGGAAAGAAAAGCCTCTCAAAGGGCATAAAGGTCGAAAAGCTTGAGGAAGGTTTAAAGATATCCGCTTCGGTGCTTGTTAAATTCGGGGTTTCGATACCGGATATTGCCCGTAAGATACAGACGAATATATCCGAAGCGCTAAAAAACATGACGGGGCTTGACGCTGTTTCCGTTAACGTGAATGTTACGGGCGTGGCATTTGAGCCTGAAAAGCAGCAGTAAAGAGGCAAAATAAACCCCTTATTATCAGGGGTTTATTTTGCAGTTTTGCCATTTTAATAACCGTTGATCTGCGGAGGAAATATGACCAGAAGCACTGCCCGCGAGCTTGCAGTCCATTTTTCATACGAACTTATTTTCGGCGGCAGCGGCGCGGAGGAAGCAATGAGCAGGTTATTTGACGACCCTGATTATTTCTCTACGCTTAAAGGCGAATACGAGATTTACTCCGAAATGCCGGACGTGAGAAGCATGGCGTATCTGAAGAATATAGTCACGGGTGTTTATGAACATGCCCTGGAGCTGGATTCCTATATCGAAAAATACGCGCGCGGATGGAAATTTGACAGAATTTCAAGAATAGCCGCTGCCATAATGCGAGTGGCGATGTTTGAAATCCTGTATGTGCAGGATGTGCCGAGCGGGGCCGCCGCAAATGAAGCTGTTGAAATCGCAAAAAAATACGAGACAGAAGAGACGGCCGCGTTCATAAACGGCATCCTGGGCTCGTTCATTAAAAACGAAATTCAAGCATAGCCGGTTTTCAAGCGCGTATGCGACAGTATTAAACACGCTTGCGCTCCGGAACTTATGGAAAAACACACAAACGCCACGGCGGCATTCCGCATGTTGAGATGAGGCGCCGCGGATCAGCCCCTCCCTGTGAAAAGGGAGGATTTTTAGGATTATAAAGACAGTGCCGGAGCACAACCGGCAATTCGCATATATAAAGGAGGTGGCTTTTTGCAGGTATTTACCGTCACCGAACTGAATAACAGCATCAAAGCATTGATTGACTCCGAGCCCTGGCTTAGCAGCCTCGCGGTCAGAGGCGAGCTGTCCAATTATAAAATCTACCCGTCGGGGCATCATTATTTTACGCTCAAGGATAAGGATTCCACACTGCGCTGCGTCATGTTCAGAACCGCGGCGGGAAAGCTGAGGTTCAAACCGGAAAACGGCATGAGCGTCATAGTGTCCGGGCGAATAACTGTTTATCCGCGCGACGGCGCTTATCAGCTTTACTGCAATACGATAAGCCCCGAGGGTCTTGGCGACCTCCAGGCGGCTTTCGAGCAGGTCAGAGCAAAGCTTGAAGCCGAGGGCCTTTTTGACAGGGCGCGTAAAAAGCCGCTGCCGCAGTACCCTGGCAGAATCGCGCTTGTCACATCCTCGGCGGGCGCCGCAGTCCGTGATATGATACGGATTCTGGGAGCCCGCTGGCCGCTTGCCGAGGTCGTATTGCTGCCTGTTCGCGTTCAGGGGGCGGAGGCTCCCGCCGAGATAGCCGGGGCTATAGCCTACGCGGACCGTCACCGTGTCGCGGATGTCATTATAACGGGCAGGGGAGGAGGCAGCCTGGAGGATTTGTGGGCCTTCAATGACGAGCGCGTCGCCCGGGCGATCGCGTCATGCTCGATTCCCGTTATTTCAGCCGTGGGTCATGAGCCGGACGTGACTATTTCCGACTATGTCGCCGACGTGCGGGCTTCAACGCCTTCAAACGCCGCCGAGATAGTCGTGCCGGATATTAACGAGATACTTCAGAGGCTGGACACGGCCGAGTTTAATCTCACGCACAATTTCCAAAAGCGCCTGGAGCTTCTCAGGGCGCGCATAGTTTTTTTCTCTGAAAGGCCCGTTCTGCAAAGTCCCGACAGTTACATTATTCAGCGCCGCATTGCTTTGGATAGCGTAAAAAACAGGCTGTGCGCGGCGTATGAGCGGGAAATCGCCGTAAACAGGCAGCGTTTTATACATCTTGCGGCCACTCTGGACGCTTTAAGCCCATTAAAAGTTCTTACACGCGGCTATTCCATCGTGCGCAGCCGCAGCGGCATGATTATTAAGAGAACCGACGACGTCGAGGCAGGAGAACGTGTCGACGTAATAATGCAAAACGGCGTTCTGGACTGCGAGGTCGTTTCTAAGTCAGCAAAGGAGGCGGCAAAATGCCCGCAAGGAAAATAACATTTGAGGAAGCCGTTACGCGCCTGGACGCGATAGTCCGCCAGATGGAAAAAGGCGACGCTACGCTTGAGGAATCACTGAAGCTTTTTGAGGAGGGCGCGAACCTCATAAAGCTGTGCAATAAGCTGTTGGACGAGGCCCAGCAGAAGGTCATGGTACTGTCCAAAGGGCCTGACGGCGAGCCTGTAGCCGCGCCTTTTGATGCTGAGGAACAGTGATGAAGCCTCAGGAAAAAATAAAATCCCTTCGCGACCTTGTTGAAAACTACCTGTTGACTTGCCTTGACTGCTGCGGCGCATTACAGAAAAACTTATACGAAGCAATGCGTTACAGCCTGCTTGCCGGCGGTAAAAGGATCCGCCCCGTAATGCTTCTTGTTTTCTGCGATATGTGCGGCGGGGACGTCAATAAAGCCCTGCCTTTTGCAGCGGCTGTCGAAATGGTGCATACGTATTCGCTGATTCATGACGACCTTCCGTGTATGGATGACGACGGTCTTCGCCGGGGAAAGCCCACAAACCATACCGTATTCGGCGAAGCGGGCGCATTGCTTGCGGGCGACGCCCTGCAATCCGCGGCATTTGAACTGATGCTGTGCCCGGAAACCGTCTCTTCCGCCGGCTGCAGCGAAGCTATAAACGCGGCGTATACGCTCGCAAAGGCGATAGGACCGGACGGAATGGCAGGCGGGCAGCAGCTTGATATGGAGGCTGAGACCCGTTTTATAACGGTAATGGAAATCCATTCACGCAAGACTGCCGCCCTGATTGAGGCCGCGTGCGTGATGGGCTGCCTGCTGGCCGGCGCGGGCGATCATCAATGCGGCGCCGCGCAGAAATACGCGCGCAGCGTCGGCCTTGCCTTCCAGATACGCGACGACCTGCTTGACGCAGAGGGCGACGAGTCTGAATTAGGCAAGCCTGTCGGTTCCGATAAAAAGAGCGACAAACAGACATTTTACAGCCTCTATGGGCATGACATGTGTCTGAGCGAAATATCCCGCCTGACGGACGAAGCGAAAGCGGCGCTTTCTGTGTTTTCCGATCCGTCGGCCGCTTCATATCTGGCTGACATGCTGGCGGGAAGGAACAAATAAACTTGGTGCGAATATACTGCATATACAGTATATTTTATATATATATACTTGAATACCGAAGTGAAATATGCTATATTATCGATACATAACAGCGGCGCAGTATCCTAGTCAGAGCTGCCGGCTCCCAAGAAGGGCCTAAAAATCCTTTGAAGGGCATATCGATGAAGTCTCTGGTGCCTGCTTTTTTCGCCCAGATCAGGGTGGGTGCTGGGGGTTAAGGATTCAGGGCGAGCTCCAATGGCATGGAGTCAACGACCCTGTTTCCGCGGAGACCTGTTGTTGTGCCAGGCCGTACTCCCTTTGCGGTAAGCGGACCGGTACGAAACAGGATAAAACCTGCATTGCGGTAAAAAAGCTGTGTGCAGTGTAGCCTGCCTTGAGTGGTAACGGAGGAAAGGGGAGCTACGCGCCGCCAGCCCGGCCAGGCTGGACGGCGATATTCCCTTGAAACCGTGTCTGCAAAAGAGGATAAGAGCCGGAAGGTTTTGCTGTGGAAAACACCTAGGCTGTCATTCCGCTTTGGCGGAATATGTGGGCGGCCGGAGGATTGCAGTGCGGTCTAAGTGGCAGTCGGGTCCTGCCTGCGGCAACGAAGCAGCGTGCGCTTTAAAGGGAAACCACCTCTTTGGCAACAGGGGGCAGCGCACGGGGAAAGCCAACCCGTACCTAAGCCGCAAGATTTACTTCAGCCGTCGCCGCTCGTTATGTTTAATTTTTATCGGAGATTGTCATGGCTGAAAGCCCTGGTAATAAAAACAGGAATAATAAGAACACAAAGAAAAGCAGCGCCGGATGGATAATAAGAGTTTTTCTGCTGACGATAGCAATATCCATAGGCTTGTCTTTTATATCGCAAAGCGCGCTTTCGGGCGCGAATATTGCCGTCGCGATACTGATATTGCTTGTATTTATTTTCATTGGCATTTTCTTTGATATTCTCGGCCTTGCGATTGCTACGGCTGATGAGCGCCCGTTTCACTCCATGGCGGCTCACAAGGAAAAAGGCGCCTTGCAGTCTCTGCGCCTGATCAGGAACGCGGAAAGGGCCTCAAGCTTCTGCAACGACGTTGTGGGAGATATATGCGGTATAGTTTCAGGCACGACCGCGGCGGTTATTGTAGCCAGGCTGGTTGAGAAATTTTCGTGGAAAAGCGTAATAGTTACGCTTTTTGTCTCCGGCCTTGTCGCGGGAATTACAGTAGGCGGAAAGGCTGTTGGAAAAGGCATAGCGATGAATAACAGCACGAAGATTGTCCACTTCGCCGGCAGAGTACTGGGAGTGTTCTCAAGCCGGAATAAGCTCCGTTAGAGCGGAGCCCGGAGCGGCTGGATTTTATGGAAATTACTCCGGCTGTTATGGGGGGCGTTTTGAGATATATATTGAGAAATTGAATTCATCCGCCGATGTTAAGGCGCTAAATAGGGAAGAGCTGGCACCTCTGTGCAACGAGATACGCGATTTTTTAATACAGACAGTTTCGCGTACCGGCGGCCACCTCGCATCAAATCTTGGCGTAGTTGAACTGACGGTAGCTATACACCGGGTCTTTGATACGAGCCGCGACAGGCTCGTTTTTGATGTCGGCCATCAGTGCTATGTCCACAAAATACTCACCGGCCGCGCCGGCGGCTTTGACACGCTCAGGCAGCTTGGAGGCATTTCGGGCTTCCCAAAGCCATGCGAAAGCGACGACGACGCTTTTATAGCCGGGCATGCGTCAACCTCGGTTTCGATCGCGACGGGAATGGCTCGCGCCAGAACTCTGTCTGGCGAAAACTACAGCGTTATTGCACTGCTTGGCGACGGCGCTCTTACGGGCGGCCTTGCGTACGAAGCGCTTAACGACGCCGGCCAGAGCGGAGAACCGCTTATCGTCATACTCAACGACAACGGTATGTCGATAGCCGAAAATGTCGGCGGCATATCCAAATATCTCAGACGCCAGAGAACAAAGCCCAGCTACTACCGGTTTAAAAAGCTTTACCGGAAAGTTTTATATAAGATTCCGGGCGGGAAATCGTTATACCGCTTCAACCACAGGATAAAGACGGCGTTAAAAAGCGTTATACTGCCGTGCAGCATGTTTGAGGAAATGGGCTTTACTTACCTGGGGCCTGTGGACGGGCACGACATTGAACGGCTTACCTATTCGCTCAGATATGCCGACGAGCTGAAAAGCCCTGTGCTCCTGCACGTTTCCACAATCAAGGGCAAAGGATATCAGTTTTCTGAGGAAAGCCCCGATGTTTTCCACGGAGTTTCGTCGTTCGATCTTGTAAGCGGCCATTCAAACGGCGCAAGCAACGGCGATTTTTCTAACGTTTTTGGTCAGGAACTTCTCAAGCTGGCCAGAAGCGACAGGCGTATCTGCGCAGTGACAGCGGCCATGAGCTCGGGTACGGGGCTTGACGATTTTTTTAAAGAGCTGCCGATGCGCTCATTCGACGTCGGCATAGCGGAAGAGCATGCTGTAACCATGTCCGCCGGCATGGCAAAGCAGGGAATGCTTCCGGTTGCCGCTATTTATTCTACTTTTCTGCAGCGCGCTTATGATATGCTGATACATGACGTCTCGCTCCCGAACCTGCACGTGGTTTTCGGAGTAGACCGCGCCGGTATAACCGGAAACGACGGCGAGACGCATCAGGGAATATTCGATGTAGCCTTTCTTACGCAGATTCCGAATATGACCGTTCTCTGCCCGTCCGGCTATAAAGAACTGCGGTCGATGCTGCGCGCCGCTCTATACGAAATTAAAGGGCCTGTCGCCATCCGCTACCCGCGCGGGAGCGAGGGAGCCTATACCGATAACCATTCCTGGGACAGCACTGCAATTATCAGGGAGGGTTATGACGTAACGCTTGTCACATACGGAGTTTTAATAAACGTGCTTATTGAGGCGGCGGAAATGCTTGTCAAGAGCAGTATCAGCGCGGAAATACTAAAGCTGGGCAGCATAGCGCCTCTTGATCTTGATTCCATCGCCTCTTCGGTTAAAAGAACCGGAAAGCTTCTTGTGCTTGAAGACTGCGTCGCCGAGGGCTGCATCGGGCAGAAAATCGCAGCCGGACTGCTTAAACGCGGCGTAATACCAAGAGAGATTTTGCTGAAGAACTGCGGCATGCGTTTTATACATCACGGAACGGTACCGGAGCTTATGCGCGAATTGGAGCTCGACGCCTCTTCCGTGGCGGATGCCGTGAGGAAAATACTATGAAAAAGCAGAGGCTGGACGTCATACTCTGCGAGCGAGGATTATTTACGGGCCGTGATAAGGCAAAAAGCGTAATAATGTCCGGAACCGTGTTTGTCAACGGCCAAAGGGCGGACAAGCCCGGCACGCCCACGGATCCGGACGCGGAGATAGAAATTCGGGGCGAGGTCCTGCGCTATGTGAGCCGGGGCGGTCTTAAGCTTGAAAAGGCTTTAGCGCAGTTCGGTATCGACCCGGGCGGCCTTGTGGCGGCGGACGTCGGAGCTTCGACAGGCGGGTTTACGGACTGCCTTTTACAAAACGGCGCGAAAAAGGTCTATGCGATAGATGTAGGCTACGGCCAGCTTGCCTGGAAGCTCAGGAGCGACGAGCGCGTAATCTGCCTTGAGCGGACGAATATACGCTATGTGACGCCCGAGGACATAGGCGAAAATATTGATATATGCACGATTGACGTATCGTTCATATCGCTCAGGCTGGTTTTGCCCGCAGTAAAGGCTTTTTTATCGCCGGGAGGCAAGGTAATCTGCCTAATAAAGCCTCAGTTTGAGGCGGGGCGTGAGCAAGTAGGCAAAAAAGGCGTAGTCCGCGATCCGGCCGTACATGCTCAGGTCATTGAGACTTTTCTTAAAACAGCAGTTGAACTTGGTTTTTCAGTTCTCGGCCTGACATATTCCCCAGTCAGGGGCCCCGAAGGTAATATCGAATACCTAGCGTACCTTCTGAATGAACCTAATCTATCCGAAACCTTTGACACGGAAGCTCTGGTCGCCGAATCGCACCTCTCGCTTTCAGAATAGACGGAGGGCCTGATGAAAAAAATCACCTTATGTACAAATCCCTTCAAAGACATAGGCTGGCGTCTTACAAAAAACGCGTACAATGATTTAATATCGTTGGGTATAGAAGTATCCGTCTGTGTGCCGGATATGCACTTTGAGCCTTTCGATAAGCCCGCGGGCATTAAGCTCAGCTCAATACCGGAGGCACTTTCAGGGGCGGAGCTTATGATCTGTTTCGGCGGCGACGGCACAATACTGCACGCGGCGCGCGAGGCGGCCCTGCGCCAAATCCCGATACTCGGCGTCAATCTTGGTCAGTGCGGGTTTATGGCGGAAATAAGCCCCGATGAGGTTCACCTTTTCCCTCACGCGCTTAACGGAGATTACACAATAGACGAACGTATGATGCTTTCTGCAACGGTTGTGCGCGAAGGAGAGGATATCTACTCCGAGCTGGCCCTTAACGACGCGATAATAGGGAAGGGCTTCGTCTCAAGAGTTGTCGACCTCAGCGTGTATTCGGACGATCAGCTTATTTCATCCCTGTGCGGAGACGGGGTCATAATCTCTACGCCTACAGGTTCGACCGCGTATTCGATGTCCGCAGGCGGCCCCGTAATCGAACCGAAGCTTGACTGCATGCTGATAACGCCGATATGCACACATTCGGTTCAGGCGCGCTCCTTCGTCCTTGCGCCCGAGCGTATTGTAACCGTGAGGGTCGGAGAGCTTTCCGGAAAAGCCGCGTATATCTCATGCGACGGGCGAACACCTTTTGAGCTTCTTTCGGGCGACGTTATCAGAGCCGTGCGTTCAAGCCACCGGGTCAAGCTGCTTCATCTAAAGAATAAGAGCTTTTTTGACGACGTCGGAGAAAAGCTCGAAAGATCGAGAGGTGAAAAACCGTGAAAAGCAAGCGTCAGAAGATAATACTTGAAATTATAAGCAGTAAAGATATTGAAACACAGCATCAGCTGCTTAAAGAACTGGAAAGCCGCGGTTTTCATACAACCCAGGCGACTGTTTCCCGGGATATCAAGGATATGCACCTTGTTAAGGAGCTGGGCGCGAGCGGCGCTTATAAATATACCGTCTCCACGGCCGAGAGCTTTTCAAATCATAAGAACAAGCTTCGCATGATATTCCGTGAAAGCGTTACAAGCGTTGAGTGCGCGCAGAACCTTATAGTACTTAAGACGCTGCCCGGACTTGCAAACGGGGCGTGCTCCGCGCTTGACGGCATGGAAATAAGCGAGCTTGTCGGAACGCTCGCGGGGGACGACACGGCTTTTCTGGCTATGAAGGACAATGCTTCGGCCGCCGCTTTTTGCAGCGAGATACGCGCCATGCTTTCCTGAAAAGGGGAGATATCTGTGCTGTCACTTCTGAAAATAGAAAACATTGCGGTAATAGAGGAAGCGGACATTGAATTTGACCCCGGTTTCAACGTGCTCACAGGAGAAACAGGCGCCGGAAAGAGCATAGTTATTGACGCTCTGAGCGCCGTTCTGGGCGAGCGCACCTCGCGCGACATACTCAGGACCGGAGCTGACTCCGCCTCCGTAACCGCGCTGTTTTCCATTAACGGGGAAGAGCTTACGCTTTACAGGCGTATGACCGCGGACGGCAGAAACATCTGCCGCATTAATGGCGAGCCCGCCACTTTGGCGGAGCTTCGCGAAAAGGGGCGCTTGCTTGTAAACATTCACGGCCAGCACGACAGCCAGCAGCTATTAAACGACGCCTATCACCTCTACTATCTGGACCTTTTCGGCGAATGCGGCGAGTCTAAGCGGGCCTATGCCGAAAAGTATTCGGAGCTTCAGAGCTTAAAGCGCGAAATCAGCAGTCTGACGATTGACGAGGCTGAAAAAAACCGTCGGATAGAGATTCTCACAAACCAGATAGACGAACTGAAAAGAGCAAAGCTGGTTCCGGGAGAGGACAGGCAGCTTGCCGAAAGGCGCAATCTTCTGCGCAACGCCGGAAAACTCCGCGACGCGCTTTCAGCTGCACATGCGGCTGTTTCAGGCGACGAGGATTCAGACGGGGCAGCTTCGCTTTTATATACGGCCGCAAGGGAAATGTCGGCGATTGCGTCTTATTCACCAGAATTTGATGAGCTGGCGCAAAGAATTGAGGAGCTGAGGTATACCGCGGAGGATATAGCGGAAATTCTTCGCGACAAGCTGGGATCTTTGGATTTTGCGCCGGACGAACTGGATGAGGTCGAAGGCAGGCTCGATACGCTGCACCGCCTGAAAAGGAAGTACGGGGAGACAATTGAGGAGATGCTTACATACCTTGATGCCCGTATGAAAGAGCTGGACGCTATTGAGGAATCGGACGATACGTTAATTAAGCTCAATAAGAAGCTGGAGATTGTTTCAGGCGAGGCAGAGAGGCTTGCTGCGGAGCTTTCCGCGCTCAGGCGCGAAAAAGCCGGAGAACTGACTGGGAGGATATTATCTGAGCTTAAACAGCTTGATATGGCGAACGTCCGTTTTTCGGTAGAGTTTGAGGACAAGCCTATGGACCCGGAGGGGATAGACTCCGTACGCTTCCTTCTCTCAGCCAATGCAGGAGAGGATCTCAAGCCGCTGAGCAGGATTGCGTCCGGCGGGGAACTGGCCAGGATTATGCTGGCAATGAAAAACGTGCTGTCCGACAAGGACGGCATCGACACGATGGTTTTTGACGAGGTGGATTCCGGCGTTTCCGGCCGAGCGGCACAGCGTGTAGCAGAAAAAATGTCGCAGCTGGCGCGCACCAGGCAGGTTTTCTGCGTTACGCACCTCGCCCAGATAGCGGCTATGGCTGATACGCAGTTTCTGGTTGAAAAGTCCGAACGCGGCGGGAGGACGTATACGGATGTTATAAGGCTGGACCGGGAAGGCCGAAGGCAGGAGCTTGCGAGGCTGACAGGCGGCGAAAATATTACCGATACAATGCTGCGCGGAGCGGATGAAATGCTCCGTGCAGCCGAAAAATACAAGAGCGGCATCGGCGCTTGACAAAAGGGAGAAGCAAAAATGACAGTGTATGAAGAATTAAAAGCACGGGGCCTTATTGCCCAGACAACGGACGAGGACGAGATAAGAGAGCTTATAAATAACGGCAAAGCCACTTTTTATATAGGTTTTGACGCTACAGCGGACAGTTTGCACGTGGGCCACTATATGGCTCTGTGCCTGATGAAACGCCTTCAGATGGCCGGAAACCGCCCAATTGCCCTTATTGGCGGCGGAACTACTATGATAGGCGATCCGTCGGGACGCGACGATATGCGCCAGATGATGACATTGGAGACAATCCAGCGCAATTCGGAGTGCTTTAAAAAGCAGATGGCAAAATTCCTTGACTTCTCGGAAGGCAAGGCTCTTATGCTGAACAACGCCGACTGGCTGCTCAAGCTCAACTATGTCGAGCTCCTCAGGGACGTAGGCCCCCATTTTTCCATAAACAATATGCTGCGCGCCGAGTGCTATAAGCAGCGCATGGAAAGAGGCCTGAGTTTTCTCGAGTTTAATTATATGATTATGCAGAGCTATGATTTCTACCATATGTTCAAGCACTACGGATGCCAGATGCAGTGCGGGGGCGACGATCAGTGGTCCAATATTCTCGGCGGCACCGAGCTTATAAGGCGCAAGCTCGGCAAAAATGCCTACGGTATGACAATACCGCTGCTGCTTACGAGCGAAGGCAAAAAAATGGGAAAAACACAGGGCGGAGCGGTCTGGCTGGACGCTGAAAAGACAAGCTCCTATGATTTCTACCAGTATTGGCGCAACGTTGAGGACGCCGATGTGATTAACTGCCTGCGCAAACTGACCTTCCTCCCGCTTGATGAGATTGAGAGCATGGCAAAATGGGAGGGAAGCGACTTAAACCGCGCGAAGGAGATTCTTGCTTTCGAGCTTACGAAAATTGTGCACTCCGAGGAGGAGGCGAAGAAAGCCCAGGAAGCCGCGCGCGCACTTTTCAGCTCCGGCGGCGATATAAGCAGTATGCCCTCGACGGAGCTTTCTAGCGCAGACATGACTATAGTAGACATTCTTATAGCATCGGGGCTCGCCTCCACGCGTGGTGAAGCCAGGAGGCTAATCGACCAGGGGGGCGTCGAAGCGGACGGTGTAAAAATAAAATCAATTTCCGAGACTCTGGACTATGATAAGCTGAAAACAAAAGGTGTAATTATAAAAAAGGGCAAAAAGACTTATAACCGTGTATATATATAATAAAGTGTTGTTATATGTTATAAAAATCTGCCGCGGTGGAATTTGCCGCGGCAGATTTTTGGCTAATATTAACTCTTGGATTTTAGCAACCGCCGTGCTATTATTTACGTCACATCCCGGAGGTAAACCCTATGAAAAGAATTTTCGCGCTTTTATTGGCGCTTTCTATATTTTTGTCCCTCGCAGCCTGCTCAGATGAGGCTTCAGATGAAAAAAACCGCACGGCCGAGAGTTTTGCAGAGGCCGCAGCTCAAGCCGAGCAAATCTATAAATCCGCCATAGACAGACTTCGCGATATAGTTGACGGTTACCTTAAGAAACTGGAATCGGAAAACCCGGACTATTATCAGAGCGATGCATATTTCCTTCCGATGTATATCAATTTCCTCAGCGATTACCGGCCGCTTATGGCTTACGTTTATCCCGATTCTGAGGAATCCGACGTTAAAAATCTTTTTCAGGAGTCAGGTTATTACGTATCGAAGTTTGAACACAAGGGCGAAGCTTATGATATAGATTTCACAGCGCCGGGAGAGGACGGCGAGCTTCACTCAAGACGGATCGAGGCCCAATTCGACAACGCTTCCGGCAGCTTCAAATATTTTCTTTATGATACCGATTCCGGCAGCGGAAATACGCTTCTTGAATTCTTTGAATTCTCTCCCCAGGGCGGAGGCTCTTACGCGATGCAGGACCTTTATACCCGTATGTTTATCACATATTCAGACGGAGAAATAATGAACTTCGTTATTTCCGAAATGAAGTATTCGGAGGATTACAGCGGAAAACTGGGCAGCGACATTAGGAAAAACTCACCGGATGATGACAGTATATACGCAGTAACTGACCTGACTTCCGACTGGGCGACTGAAAAAGGCGAGGACCTTGCCAATATCTATGCCTTGTCCGGCGGCGTCCTCACCGTCGAACGGTGCGTGCCTAAGATTGAGAAGGCACTTAACGGAAGCCCTCTAAGCCGTGAATGGTTGTGGAAGGACAAGATAACAATCGACACTAATTCCGAAGCATAATCAAAACCGCCGGTTAAGCCGGCGGTTTTGATTATGCCATATAAACGAGCCTCGAAGAAAATGCTTATATTACAAAAAAAGAGATTGAGGGAGTAATGCTGAGAAAGATGGAAATCACTAGTAGTTAGATAAATGATATATTATAAAGAAGGATGTATTATAACGATGAAAGAGAAAATTGATGTGTACACCGAAGACGAGCTGCCGGAAAAATACCGGAGTTGTCTGGAGGAAGAGCCTGCGGATTCGCCCTTCACCTACTGGTATGTCGTGCCGACAATAAGTTATAAGTTTATCGGCGACATCGAGGGCATCGGCAGCGGTCCGGACCAGTGGGTCACAGACCTCGGCGGCGACTATTGTCTCCGTCTTCGCCTGTATGAGGGGCAGGAATCCGCAAACTATTCAATCGCCGTCCAGCGTCCGTCGGAACAGCCGGGCTAAAAGCAGCGGGAGCAAGATACGGCGCAACTGGACGGTGGACAAAGGCGCGGGTCGTCGAGGACGCCGACCCCTACGCCGCTGCGGGGGGATGTTGGAGGAGGTGAACTCTCTCCGCCGCCGAGACGGGCACCTCCTTCGTCAGAGGGAGTTATAATAGCACCCGGCGCTTAACCGAATAATAAGCCAGACGGAAACGTCTGGCTTATTATTCATTCTTTTCTTATTCGTTTGGCCGCTTCGGCCTTGCGCTTTTTATAGCGTTTTCTTTTTACAGTATAGTTAATCAGCAGAAGAAGATATCCGACGATTAAAACGATAATTACAACAATCAGTATCTTAAGCAATGTAAAGCCGCTTTTGGCATGCTTTGCTGTGCCGGAAGCTTCCAGCGAGGGCGAAGGCTCTATGATGATACTGCTCTTGCCCGCAACAGCCGAAAGCGTAACCAGGTTTAAGCTTCCCAAGGATTTTCCGTCATAGAGGAATTCGACGGTTCCCACATGCTGGCCGCGCTCAATAGGCGCCGTAAGATTCGCGTCTGTGTCGAGCTTGATTACACGTTCAATTGAATTCAGGTCCAAATCATTGTCAAGCAAAGCCACAAGATCGCTGTCAGTATGTAAAACGACATAGTCGGCGTCCTCTCCGTTGAGCACCGGAGCCTCTGCAATCATGTCCGTTGTACTGACGACTGTTCGCATTGAAAAATTAGCATACGCCCACTCGAAAAGCGCGCGGCTCTGCGAAAAGCTTTTGGCTCCTATAAGCTCCTCTGTAAGCTGCTCCTCCTCAGCTCCCATTACGACACACAGAAGCTGGATCTGGTTCTTTTCACTGAGCGAGACAAGGCAGTGGCCGGCTTTTGACGTGAACCCTGTTTTTCCGCCTCTGCAATACTCGTAATAATACGCGCCGTCGAGGTTGTGTGAAATGAGCATATTTGTGCTGCTGAGCTGGCGTGAAGGGGACATGTTTGTCTCCATGGTCGTATATGCGCAGGTGGATACTATTTCGTCAAACAGTTGGTGTTTGAACGCCTCTCTCGCAATAATGGAAACGTCGCGCGCAGTAGTATAGTGGTCGTCGTCGGGGAGGCCGTGCGTATTCATGTAATGTGTTCCGCTGCAGCCAAGTTCGGCGACTCTGTCGTTCATCCTTTGAACAAAAGAATCAACGTCGCCGCTTATCTCCTGCGCTATTATGTTGCAGGCGTCGTTGGCGGAAGCGACCATAATGCAGTAGAGCAGGTCGCGAACCGTCATCTGCTCGCCGTGCTTAATATTCTGGCTGCTGCCGTCCGGCACCATGTCGAAATCAAAATTATCCGAGGCTGTCACAACATCGTCGAGCGAGAGCTCGCCGGCTTCTATGGCCTCAATCGCAATGAGCGCGGTGGTTATTTTTGTCAGGCTGGCCGGGTAGGCTTTTTCACCAGCATTCTTTTCGTACAGTATAAATCCCGATTCCGGTTCAATCAGCAAAGCAATCGGTGCGTCGACATTTATCTCTTCGGCGGCCGAAGCTAAAGGAATCACTGAAAACATCAAAACTACGACAATTAAAGCTAATAAACTGTGTATAAATCTGATTTTTATCATGACAATCTCCTGTGGGATGTGGTACAATAAAAAAGACGCTGGAAACATTATGATTGCATTGTGATTGCATTTTCAAACGGTTGCCCCTAAAGGGGCGAGGCGGTCGCGACATAACAGGTATAATAATTGCTGTGCAATTTATTATACCATAGCCGCTGCGCGGCTTGGTATAATGTGTCATCGCCGCCGGTTGCCCCGGAAGGGGCGAGGCGGTCGTGACATAACTGGTATAATAATTGCTGTGCAATTTATTATACCAGAACTTCGGCACATTTCAACTTTTTATTCCGGGAGGGAAGCAGATGCAGGGCAGAACGCTTGCAGGAGCCGCGCTGTGCCTAACGCTGCTTTTTATCGGCTTCACAGTTGGTCTGTTCGTCGGAACCAGAAGCAGGGGAGACGTATATACGGTAAAAGCCGGCGGCGGAATTAATCTTTTCTCTTCAAATACAGATATCGCCGAAGCATCGCCCGGTACAGAGACAATCGCGCCTTCAAATAAGCTCGCCCTGCCCGCGTCGCAGGATCACGAAACCGCGCCGGAAGCCTCAGACGCTTCTAATTCAGGCCCGGGAGGCAAGTATGAAGGCGGTCTAATAAATATTAACTTAGCGGATTACGAAACTCTGCAGGAGCTGCCCGGAATAGGCGAGGCTTTAGCCTTGCGAATAATACAATACAGGGAGCAAAACGGCCCGTTTGAATACATTGACGAAATAATGGACGTAGAGGGCATAGGCGAAAAGAAATTTGAAAGCATTATGTCGCTAATATGCGTGTGAGGTGATAATAATGAAAATACTGGTTGTGGACGATGAGAAGCTGCTTGTCAAGGGGATCAAATTCAACCTTGAGAACGAGGGATATCAGGTGGAGGTCGGCTACGACGGGGAAGCGGCCGTCAACCTGGCACGCTCCGGAAACTTTGACCTTATTATACTCGACCTTATGATGCCCAAGCTGGACGGGCTGGAGGCATGCAAGAGGATACGCGAGTTTTCCAACGTGCCTGTAATAATGCTCACCGCCCGCGGCGAAGATACGGACAAGCTCATCGGCTTTGAGTACGGGGCCGACGACTATATCACAAAGCCCTTCAATATTTTGGAGCTTCGCGCGCGCATCAGAGCTCTTCTTAAACGCTCGGCAATTGGCGGCCTGAACAACACCTCGGCAATTACGGCGGGAAACATTACAATAGACCCGGCGACACGCTCCGCCAAATGCGGCGACACGCCGGTTGACCTGACGGCTAAGGAATTTGACCTTATAGAGCTGCTTATTCGCAATCCCGGGCGGGTATACAGCCGCGAAAACCTTCTTAATATCGTCTGGGGCTACGAGTACCAGAGCGATATCCGGACAGTAGACGTCCATATCAGACGGCTTCGCGAAAAACTTGAAATCAATCCCGCGGAACCGGAGCATATAATGACGAAATGGGGAGTGGGCTATTATTTCAAAGCGCAATAAGATCCCGCTTATCCGGAGCGTCCAGTTCAAATTTGCCATAACATATATCTTTGTTATTTTCGGCATACTCGTCCTGATGAACACTTATCCGCTTTTTATAGCGGAGGATCTGGCGTTCAAGAGCAAGCACAACACCCTGCAGAGCCAGGGAACCGTGATTTCATCGACCTTATCGGGCCTTGAAAAACTGGACGCGGAAAATGTCGGAAAGGTAATGGAACTGCTGGACATCGGCAATCTGTCAAGGTGCATAGTAACGGATACGGCCGGCCTCGTCCTGTATGACACGGAGAATATGGACGTGGGCCAGGGCCTTTTTGCGCTTTTCCCCGGTATTGTGACTGCGCTTGAAGGGAATGACGTTTTCAGGTCGTCTTTTTCAGACGGCGCGTTTCAATCAAGCGTCGCGATGCCTGTTATGTACAGGTCGGAGACAATAGGCTGCGTATATCTGTACGAATATGACACCACTCAGGCAGCCGTTCTTATTGACGTTCAGTCTACGCTGAGAAGTATCTCGCTTATTGTCGCTGCGTCCATACTCTTCGTCAGCGCGCTGTTGTCCCGCATCCTGACAAGGCGCATAAGCAGGATTCTTGCGGCGATAAAAATAGTCCACGAAGGGGAATACAGCCACAGGATGAGGATAAGAGGGCACGACGAGCTTGCAGAGCTCGGCTCCGAATTTAACCGCCTTACCGACAGGCTGGAAAAAACCGAGGAAATGAGGCGGCGTTTTGTCTCCGACGCTTCGCATGAGCTGAAAACACCGCTGGCCTCAATAAGGCTCCTCACCGACTCAATACTGCAGACTGAATCCATGCCGCCTGAAACCGTGCGCGAATTCGTCTCGGATATAGGCGAGGAAGCGGACCGCCTTTCCCGAATGACTGCAAAGCTCCTCAGCCTGACGCGCATGTCAGACGCACCTGAGACAAGGGTTGAAAAAACCAACCTGAGCGACATAGTTCACAGCGCCGCTCATATGCTTAAGCCGCTTGCCGACAGCTGCCATGTCGTTTTAGTTATCCGCGAGGAGCCGGAAGCTTATATTATGGCCGACCCGGACGATATCTATCAGATTGTTTTCAACCTGATTGAAAACGGCATTAAATACAATCACCCGGGCGGGGAGGTCCAGGTGCGTATACTGGTCTACGGAAGCATCGTCGAGCTGCTTGTGGACGACAACGGCATAGGCATACCCAGCGAGGATTTGCCGAGGATATTCGAGAGGTTTTACAGGGTGGAAAAGGCCCGTTCACGGGAGTCCGGAGGCGCAGGCCTCGGGCTTTCTATCGTTTGGGACGCCGTGACTAAGTACAACGGAACCGTTACCGCCGGCCGCAGCGCGATAGGCGGAACGAGCTTCTCCGTAAAGTTTCCGCGCTGCACAGAAAAGGAGGCGGAGGCATGAAAAGGTTTGTGCTGCTGTTTATAGCATTTTCGATGCTTTTCATATCTGCCTGTGCTTCAGTCGAAACCTCATCCGAGACCGGCTTTCGCCTGTACTACAGGACCGCGGACAACGGTTCTTCCTCAGACAGGATAATAGGCTCCCGGCCTCTCGATAACAGCATAGCGGATATTAATCTCGAAAACGTGATGGAGAGCCTTTTTTCAGGGCCCGGCTCTGACAGCGGGCTTATATCGCCGTTTCCGGAGGGACTGAGCCTTCTGTTCTGGGAGCTGGACGGGGGCAACGCATTGCTGACCCTGTCCAGGGAATATTCACAGCTTGAGGGGATAGACAGGACTATAGCAGACGCCTGCATAACAATGACGCTTTTGCAGTTTGAAAACATTATCGGCGCAGCTATCAGGATCGGTTCCGACGGTGAATTTTCCGGCGTTATGAACGGCAGCAGCTTTGAGCTTCTTGAGAGAAACGGCAGCGCCTCCGAAAGAGTGATAACGCTTTATTTCGCAATGGCCGACAATGATTATCTCGCGGCCGAAAGGCAGACGCTTGTCGCGGCCCAATCCGATTCGGTCGAACGCTATGTTATAGAGGAACTGCTTAAGGGGCCGAAAAGCGGAAAGCTGAAAAGCGCCGTTCCGGAAGGGACCGGCCTTCGTTCAATCACGACTGAAAAAGGAATCTGCTACGTAGACCTGTCCTCCGATTTCCTGGAGCGATACCCAAATGACGCGAGGAATGAGCTCTTGGCCGTCTATTCCATCGTTAACTCGCTGACGTCGCTAAGCAATATAAAAAAGGTGCAGATTCTGGTAGAAGGCGAGACCTGCGGGAAAAAACTGAATCTGAACCTTGATATGCCTCTCGGCGCAAATAAATACCTGAACTATCCTGACAAGGAAGCCTATGCGTTTACTGAGGTGACAATTTATGTCCGCCGCAGGGACGAAAACTATGTTTCTCCTCTTGAAATCCTGTATAAACCGGCTGAATATTCCGGCGAAGTTCAGACAATAACGGAAGCGCTTATGGATTTTGAGCCTCCTATCGGATATGAGCCGCTTTTTGCGGGAGGCGCCGAGCTTCTTTCAATAGCGGTTAGAAGCGACGTGTGTTACGTGAGCTTCAGCGAGGGGTTTTTAAACGCGTCGTCAGAACAGCTCCGCTTCTGTGTTTATGCGCTTACAGCTTCTCTGACAGCTACGGAAAATGTCAATTCTGTTCAGGTATTGATAAACGGCTCGGTGCGTGAGGATATGACTTTCGACATATCGCAGCCGTTCTCACTGAGCGATATTGAGTACGGCAAATGACAGATATAATCGGCAGTCTAAAGGGAGACATCCTCTTCGATGTCCCCCTTTTGTTTGGATCCGTCAAATTCAGAAGCCCATCGCGCTGCCAATGGAATCAATAAATCCGGCCAAAGCCCTCGCCGCTTTTACTCCGGAGTAGCGTATACTCTTCTTCTTCGGGGCTGCCGCGGCAAAAACTCCTGCACCGGTTCCGACCAGCACTGCTATGGCGGCCCATTTCATCATATCGCGCTTATTCAACTGCCAACCACCTCTTTCGTTATTCGCATATAGTATTTGCTGCTTGTATTAATATTAGATAGGTTATTTTTGGGTTTTACTTGAAAAAACTATATACATAAGTTATACTAATTCAATGTAAACTATGTAACTGAAAGAATGTGTTGAAATTTGTCTACGGACAAGCTGCAAAACCTGATATGTAAAACACGTTGTCCGTATTGCGCCCGAATTTCACCCGTGCCTTCAAAGCTACCGGCAGATAGAAGAAATCCGGACGGCGCTTTTTTATCCTCACTTGATATAATAGAAGGCATCAAAGGAGTATTTCCCGCTGTCAGTATATCTGCGTCGCCATTTTTTGCATACGGTACGGAAGGGATAAAAAAATACTCTGAAATCCTGAAGCGCGCCATGGACAGCGGCCTATACGTTATTGCAGACATATTGATTTCGGAAACAGGTGCGGAGGCGCAGGCCCTGGCATCGTCTTTTTTGTCAGACAAGGCGCATTATCCGTCCGATGCAATAACAATAAACGCCTACTTCGGCTCAGACGCAATAATTCCGGTCCTGGAGGTTTGCAGGGAATATGATAAGTCTGCTTTTGTCACTGTCCGGCGCTGCAGCCGCTCTTCAATAGAGCTGCAGGATCTTATTGCGGGTGACCGTGTCGTATATAAGGTTATGGCGGATCTGGCGGTGCATGCCGGCGGCCGCGAAAGGGGAGAATACGGCTATTCCCGCGTCTGCCTGAGCTTCGGCGGTGCCTTCCCTTCGGACGTCCGGGAGCTGCGCCGCCGTTTTGAGCACACGTTTCTTTATCTGACATCGGCGTTTGAAGGGAGCAAAACGCTTGACGACGCAGACGTCGCATTTGACAGATACGGGCGAGGCGCAGCCATAGAGTACGATAAGCTTTTGGATACCTGGCTTATTGGCGGCGACATTTCAGCGCACGCCAAAAGCCTGGCAGAGGAATGCCGTAAGAAAATAATCATTTTGTAGGGTGAAAAATGGCAGTAAACTTGTATATCGTAAGACACGCCGAGGCAGAGGGCAATCTTTACAGAAGGGCGCACGGCCGTTATGACGGCCTCTTAACGGCAACCGGAAAGCGCCAGCTTAAAGCTCTCGCGGCCCGCTTTGAGGGCATTACGATAGACGCGGCTTACAGCAGCGATCTGATTCGCGCACGCATGACTGGCGAAGCTGTCTTGAAAGCGAGGGGCATCCCGGTTATACCGAAGCGTGAATTCTCAGAAATAGGCCTGGGGGTCTGGGAGGACAGGCCCTGGGGAGAAATAATTTACAAAGATTGGGAACAGTATAAACTGTTTGAAAGCGACACCGAACGCTGGAGTGTTGAGGGTTGCGAACCCGCGCTAGAGGCCGGGCTTCGTTTTTATAACGCGGTAATCGACGTGGCGTCGCGCCATGAAGGGCAGACTGTCGCGATATTCGCGCACGGTTCAGTGATAAGGATGTTTCTTAAGCTGGTCTATTCCGCTTCTCCCGGGGCAAAGTGCAAAGAAGCCGGTTATTGCGACAATACCGCTGTCACACATATTGTTTACGATGGCGGCAGGCTGACAGTGCAGTATGAATATGACAGCAGCCACCTGGGCGAACTGAGCACCATAGAGCGGCATAAGCATCTGCCCATTGAACAGCGATATAATGCCAATACCCGATACCGCCCGCTTGATCTCAATAAGGAGAGGGATATTTTCCTTGGCTTTATTTCAGATTCCTGGCTCGGGGTTTACGGCTCGTTTAAGGGCTTTGATACAGACGAATACCTTAGCAAAGCCATAAAGGCCGCCGAAACTGATCCTGACTGCCTGGCTCTTGTTCTGCTTAAGGATGAAATTGCGGGATTAGTACAGCTCGATCCGAAATCCGGCGAAGAGGAAAAATCAGGGAATATCAGCCTGCTTTACATGCGGGAAAAATTCAGGGGAATGAGCCTTGGAATTCAGCCTGTCGGATACGCTGTAAGCTATTTCCGTAAGCGCGGTTGCGATTTTGTGACGCTGACGGTATCAGAAAAGAATAAGCGGGCGCTTGGATTCTATGAATATTATGGATTTGAGCGTGTAGGCATAAAAAGTGGGGTGAACAGCCGCCTTTACACAATGAGGTTAGATATAAGCCGGCCAAAAAGCTTAAGCACTTGATAATGACGACCAACCGTTTTATCCCATACTCGAAAACGGGCTGAGCTTGCTGCGATTATTGGGATTTGCGTTCCCCTGTACTTGAGTCATATTATAGGCAGTCAAAAAGGTTTTTTAGGATGTGGTAAAGCCCTATTCTAAAGCACAGTAACCTATAACAAACAAGTATTAGGAGATAGTTAATGAGTCGAATAAGGGTTGCGATCATAGACGGAAGTATTCAATTTGTGTCTTTTTTAAATAACCTGTTAAACACAATCAAGGGTTTTGATTGTGTCGGCTCCGCAAGCGACGGTGAATCAGGACTTAACCTGATTCGAAAAACCGATCCCCAGCTTTTGATAGTCGACAATACGCTGCCGGGGATAGACGGGCTCACAATGCTTAGACGCACCCCTTCGCTCGGGCTCAAATCTTTGCCGTCGGTACTGCTTACGCCTACGTTTTATAACGATGCGATAGGCTATGAGGCGATTAGCCTCGGAGTCTCGTATTTCCTGCCCAAACCGGTTAACCGGGAGGTGCTCCGCGCAAGGTTAATAAGATTCCGAGACACAGGTTCATTTGCACTTCTCGGGGGACCGATTCAAAAAAAGTCATCTATCAGCAAATACATAATTTCGGTCCTGCTTCAGGCGAGATTTTCGGCCGAGCTGAAGGGTTTCAGGCTTATGTTTGAGGCTGTCTCAATGGCCCTGCAAAACCCGGACTGCCTCACGGCGGTTACAAAGCGCCTCTACCCGGCGCTTGCCAAAAGTTCTATTACCACCCCCGCCTGCGTTGAAAGAAATCTGCGCCACGCGATTACAACCAGCTGGTCGCAGTGCCCGCCTTCGGTTAAATTTGATATTTTCGGCCATGACGACGCCGAACCTCCAAGCAATTCCGCCTATATTGCCGCAATGACGTTATATGTATCCTCAAAACTGGGAGAAGAAGGTAACGTAAATGAAGTATAGGCCCCAGGGAGTCTGCTCCCGATATATTGACGTCACACTGGACGGAAGTATGATAAAGGATATCAATATTGAAGGAGGCTGCCCCGGCTTTTCTCAGGCCGTTATCGCGTTGCTAATCGGTATGGACGCGGCCGAGGCGATAAAGCGGCTTAAGGGTATAAGCTGCGGAACTAAACCGACTTCCTGCCCCGATCAGATTTCCGCGGCGCTCGAGAAGGCTGTTAAGAAACAAAATAAAGCTCCTGCCCTGATAGTTCAGGAGGAGCTTTGAGATAATTCTTATATATAAATGATGGCCTTATAAAATGGCCGTCATTTTCTATGCCCTGACTTTTTTCAGCCTGGCGTGACGGGGGAGGCCGTTTTCAGTAATGTATTCCAGTTCACCCTGAATAAGCGGCAGGGCGTAATCATAGAATTCCTTCTCTATCCCGTTGCCTGTAACGTTAATCCACCCGAGCGGCACTGTTTTTTCAATATTCGCCACGGAGCTGAGGGCAATGAGCTTGGCAGTAAAGCCGCCACCCGTTCTTTCCAGAGCAACCATCATATCGGTTTCGCCGGAAACCGCGGCCTCTACCGCGGCCTTGCCGGAAAGGTATGCGCAATCCGAATCAACCTTTGACGCGAGATGGTTAGCGCAGCGCTGGAGCAGGCTAAGCTCCAGGCCGCGGACCTTCTTCCCGGTCCGTTCCTTGACGGCGGCGGCCAAAACAGCCGCAAGCCCGCCCAGTTGTATATGCCCAAAACTGTCCGTCGTACGGGGGGCGAAGGAGCCGTATTCGGAGATGAGTTTGCCATCCCTGTCTTTTACGCCTTCCGAAACGGCCACAAGTGCATTTCCACGTGTATTAAAAGCGCGCTCAATGTCGGCAATGAATTTTTCAAAGTCGAAGCTTATCTCCGGCAGATATACATAATCGGGGCCGGTGCCGCAAAGATTAGCCAGAGAAGCGGCAGCCGTGAGCCAGCCGGCGTTGCGCCCCATGACTTCGACAATAGTGATTGCTCCGGTATCGTAAACCGAGGCGTCCTGATACAACTCGCAGAAAGTGGAGGCTATGTATTTTGCTGCGCTTCCGTAACCGGGGCAGAAGTCGGTTCCGTAAAGGTCGTTGTCTATGGTCTTCGGTATGCCTATTATGCGGCACTCGTAACCAGACCTCTGCATATATTTGCTGATTTTATTGCAGGTGTCCATCGAGTCGTTGCCGCCGTTATAGAAGAAATAGCGCACGTCGTATTTTTTGAAAACCTCAAGTATTCGTTCATAATCCGCCGTGTCCTTATTATAATCCTTCAGCTTATACCGGCAGGAGCCCAGAGCCGAGGAGGGTGTGTGAAGCAGCAGCTCCAGTTCCCGTTCATCTTCCGCGCCCATGTCGTATATGACGTCGTTTATAACGCCCTTAATGCCGTGAGCCGCGCCGTAAACCTTCGTTATGCAGCCGAAGGAGAGCGCCGTTTTGATTACACCCAGCGCGCTGGCGTTTATTACCGCCGTCGGCCCTCCGGACTGCGCGATTATACACGCGCCTGTCAATTCTTTTCCCATAAGCCAAATCCCCCATATTAAGATTTGCTGGATAATTCTGAGAATATGTGCTACAATCTTCAACAGTGATATTCTAAAGGAGATGTTTGTAGATGGCAATAGTAACTTCTGCCGAAATGTTTAAAAAAGCCTACGAAGGCGGATACGCAATCGGGGCCTTCAACGTAAACAACATGGAGATTATTCAGGGCATTACCGAGGCCGCGGCCGAGGTGCGCGCCCCGCTTATACTTCAGGTTTCCGCGGGCGCTCGAAAATACGCGAAGCACATTTATCTGATGAAGCTTATAGAAGCGGCCGTAGAGGACACCGGCCTGCCCATCTGCGTGCATCTTGACCACGGCGAAAGCTTTGAGATATGCAAAAGCTGTATTGACGGGGGCTTTACCTCGGTAATGATAGACGGGTCTAAATACGACTTCGAGGAGAATATCCGGCTGACGAAACAGGTAGTTGACTACGCGCACGAAAGGGGAGTAGTCGTCGAGGGCGAGCTTGGAAAGCTCGCGGGTATTGAAGACGACGTAAATGTAAAGCCTGAGGATTCTTCATATACCGATCCGGGCCAGGTCGAGGAATTTGTTAAGAGAACCGGCGTCGACTCTCTGGCTATTGCTATAGGAACAAGCCACGGGGCATATAAGTTCAAGCCCGGCCAGAAGCCGCAGCTCCGCTTCGACATACTCCAAAAGATTCAGGAGCTTCTGCCAGGTTTCCCTATTGTGCTCCACGGCGCTTCCTCGGTGATACCAAAATATGTTGAATTGATAAACAAATACGGCGGCAATATGCCGGACGCTGTCGGCGTGCCCGAGGATATGCTTCGGCAGGCGGCGCGTATGGCCGTATGCAAGATAAATATTGATTCAGACCTGCGCCTTGCCATGACGGCGGGAATCAGAGAGACGCTGGCAAAGGACCAAGCGGGCTTCGACCCGCGCGGATATCTGAAGGTCGGAAGAGCTTATATAAAAGAAATTGTAAAGGACAAGATAGTGAACGTTTTAGGCTGCGACGGAAAAGCTTAATAATAATATTGGATAAAGAATTATGGCTGCCCCGTATCAGGGCAGCCATTTTGCGTTAATCGATTATCTTGCCCAGCTCAGGAGGCCGCCTGTACGCGCGTAACGCTGCTCAAGTATATTGAGAGCGCCTAAGAGCATCTCCGCGGCGGCAGCGCGCGTGAGAGGCTCATTTGAACAGAAAGAAGCGTCTTCCACGATACCGCAGGAGGCGACATTTAACGCGGCCTGATAGGCCCAGGCCGGTATATTGCCGCTTCCCAGAATCTTATCGCTGCCCGGAGCGTCAGTCAGGGAGAGCGCGCAGTTTATAACAACCGCGGCTTCCGCGCGTGTCATAGCCTTATCAGGTACAAGCCTTATAGGGTTTTTTGCGCTACCGCTGCGGAGTATGCCCGCCTCGATAGCCGCGTTGACGTAAGGCCGCAGCCACGGCTCGATGTCCTCGTCATCCGCAAAAGCAGTCACGGTTTCAGCATCGCTGCATTCTGTGTCCAAAAGCTTCATAATCATAGCTATAAACTCGCCGCGGGACACGGTCGCGTCCGGGAAAAAGCAGTAATCGGAGCCTATTTGTTCCCCTGTGAATATTCCCGCCTCAGCAAGGCGGATCGCCGCGTAATGCGCCGGGTTTCCCCTCATATCCGAGTATATTACCTTTGTCGAGGGCTTGCTTATTTCCACCGTTACGGTCGCCGGCTCGGATACGTTCCCTTCGGGATCAGTTGCGGTGTAAGTGAAGCTGTCGGTTCCGGTCTTGTTTTCGGCGGGGGTGTAGACGAAATACGTAGAATCGTCAAAAGTCGTTACCGTGCCTTTTTCGGGTTTTGAAACAATGCTGAAAGTCAGGTCTTTGCCTTCGGGGTCGACTGCCTCAAAGCGGCCGGTAATGGGTATATTGCGGTAGGTTTTGAGAGACAGGTTCCTTGCTATCGGCGCTCTTTTGTTTGTCGCCGCATTCTGGTCGTTTTCCGCATTTATCGGGCGCATGGCATAGGCCGTCGTGCCGGCAAGCACAATCACCGCTAAGGCAAGAGCCGTAATTCGCAGCAACTTGCGTTTCATTTAAAAAAACCTCCAAAATAGATTTGGAAGTATTTTTTACATACTGTGGGAAAATATTCATTGTTTGTAAAATTTAGAAAAAACGCCGAATTACTTTACAGCGCTGATAGCAGAAAATTAATAAAAAAAGGGCAGATTCCTGCCCCGTTTGGATTCCTATGTTCTGTATTTGCGCCAGGGAGGAAGAGGGTGCATTTTTACGCTCGAAACAAGCCCCATAGCCGCAAACAGAGTAATGATAGAGGTGCCTCCGTAGCTGAAAAAAGGGAGGGTCAGGCCTATTATAGGCGTCAGCCCGAGGCACATCCCGATGTTTTCAAAGGTCTGGAAAACAAGCATACCGGCAAAGCCGATGCATATAAGCGTCGACGTCGAGTCCTTGGATTTTAAACCGACCCAGATGCAGCGTATAATGATAGCGCTAAGAAGGAGAACGATGACGGAGCAGCCTATCAGCCCCAGCTCCTCTCCGGCGACGGCGAAAATAAAGTCCGTATGCTTGGCCGGCAGGTAGTCGTTGTACTGTATCTGCGTTCCCTTATACAGCCCCATGCCGAATATGCGGCCGGCGCCTATGGCAATCTTACTCTGCGCGGCCTGCCAGCCGACTCCTATGTTATCCGGGTCAATGCTCGGGTCAAATACGATCATTATCCTGTCCCTCTGGTCGCTTCTCAGCAGGTTGTCCCATATGTAAGGCCATATAAGGTATACGAGCACTCCCGCGATGACAAACCAGTGTAATCGAACCCCCGCGGCAAAGAGCATGCACAGGAAAATAAAAACATATATGAGCGCGACGCCCAGGTCCGAGGATACGGCAACAATAAGCCCGACCATAAAGACAAGATGAAGAGCCAGCGATAGCACCGACGAAATACGGCTGACTCCTTTTTCGCTGTTATGAGACAGCTGCTTTGCAAGAAGGACGACGAAGGTGATTTTAACCACCTCGGCCGGCTGCACGCCGCCCGGAATAAACCCGAAACGAATCCAGCTCCTGTTGCCCGTATCGCCTGTAACGCCGAACACAGTCAAAGACATAATAAAAAGTATGTTGAAAAGCAGAAGCCACTTCCACTGCCGCGTAATCAGCTCTATATCAATAAGCGATAAGCCTATGTAAACGCCTATGCCAAGAATTATGGCTACGGACTGGACCAGTATGAAATCGCTCGTATTGCCAAAGCTGCGCACAGCGCTGGAAATCAGAATCAGGCCGTATATAGAAGCAAGGCAGCACAAAAGCAGCAGGAGCAAGTCCGCCTGCCTGAAAAAATCCTTAAGTTCCCTCATAATCTCTTTCATGCGGACTATTTTAGCATCTTTCAACGTCTTGTGCAATGCAAAAAATCGTGATAGAATCAGCGGGATAATAATCCGTTGGGGGACTGTAATGAAACACACTACCGTCAGCCCGGAGGAAACCGAAGCTCTGGGCGAAAAACTTGCGGGCAGGCTGAAAAAAGGGTCTGTTGTGGCTCTTTACGGCGGCCTTGGGGCCGGGAAAACGGCTTTTGTCCGCGGAATTGCGCGCGGCATGGGACTTAACGCCCGTGTCACAAGCCCCACATTTACCATAGTCAACGAGTATCAGGACAGGCTTTTTCACTTCGACCTGTACAGGATAAACTCATTTGCCGAGCTTGTCGATATCGGCTGGGACGAATATACAGAGCGCGGCGTCTGCGCGGTTGAGTGGAGCGAAAACGCGCCCGAGCTTGAAAATATAGCGAATGTAAGAGTTAAGATAGCGCTGCGGGACGAGAATGAGCGTGAAATTATCATAGAAGGGGCGGAGGATATTTGATTATTCTGGCGCTGGAAACCTCGGCTAAGGCGGCCTCCTGCGCAGTCGGAGAAAACGGCAAACTCATATCTCAGTATTACCAGGACTGCGGCCTGACTCACAGCAGGACTCTTATGCCCATGGTCGAAAGCATGCTTAAAAACAGCGAAGTAAAAAAGGAGGATATCGGATGTGCCGCTGTTGCAGTGGGCCCCGGCTCGTTCACCGGCCTGCGCATAGGAGTCGCGGCGGCAAAAGGCTTTGCGTGGGCCCTTGACCTGCCGTGCTGCGCGGTATCGACGCTGGAGGCGCTGGCGGAGCAGGCGGCCTTCGCCGGCAAAACAATATGTGCCGTTATGGACGCAAGGAGAAAACAGTTCTATACAGCGATTTTCGAACCGACGGATGACGGGCTGCGTCGTCTTTTGCCCGATTGCGCTATTTCCGCCGATGAGCTGCGTGAAAAACTCAAAAAAATCAAAAAACCCATATTACTTGTTGGAGACGGAACCGATTTGTGTTATAATATCCTGCAGGATTCGGGTATAGATCTTTCCCCCGCGCCTGCGCACCTGAAAATGCAGTCGGCAGCCGGGGTCCTCCGCGTCGCTGAAAGAAAGCTCAAGCGAGGCGAGACGGTCACTGCCGACGCCCTTCTTCCCAATTACCTCCGCCTCTCTCAGGCTGAGAGGGAGAGGCTCGCCGGGTCTGACATAAAATAGAGGATAAGGAGTCAAAGGATGGAAAACGTGTTTGTGCTTGATCACCCGCTGCTTCAGCATAAGGTATCGGTCCTCCGCAAAAAGGAAACGGGTGTAAAGGATTTCCGCGAAACCGTGTGTGAAATAGCGTCGCTCATGTGCTACGAGGTAACGCGCAGCCTGGCTGTCGAGGAAGTTGATATTGAAACGCCGGTGGCGCCCGCCCGGGTAAAAATGCTTGCGGGCAAGAAGCTCGCGGTAGTTCCGATACTTCGCGCCGGCCTCGGCATGGTTGACGGGATAATAAACCTCGTTCCCCACGCCAAAGTCGGACACATAGGCCTCTACAGGGATCCCGAAACGCTTGAGCCAGTCGAGTATTACTGCAAAATGCCCGCGGACATATCCGAGAGAGAAGTGATAATCGTCGATCCCATGCTGGCCACAGGCGGGTCCGCCTCAGCGGCTATCAGCTTCATCAAGAACTACGGCTGCAAAAGCATCAAGCTAATGAACATCATAGCGGCGCCTGAAGGCATAGCGCGCGTGCATGGAGACCATCCCGACGTCGAGATATACTGCGCCGCTGTCGATAAGGGCCTTAACGACCACGGCTACATTGTTCCCGGCCTTGGGGACGCGGGAGACAGGATTTTCGGAACAAAGTAATTTATATTTCGTATAATAAAGGGCGGGGATTCCGCCCTTGTTTTTTGATTTGCGCGTAAATTTTGCCTTGCTTGTTGTTATTGGAAACATATTGTGGTAGTATATTCGGTAGCATATTTTTGGAGGTTAGACAATGAATATTGCCGTGCTTTCAGGCGGCATCAGCACTGAGAGGAACGTATCTCTGTCCTCGGGCTCGCTGGTCTGCAGGGCGCTTCGCGAACGCGGCCACAACGCCGCCGTGGTGGACGCTTTTATGGGCCTGGAGGGCTATACCGGCTCCATGGAGGATTATTTTAAAAACTATGAAACCGAGCTTCACGTCGTTTCGACTGAAGTACCTGATATACCAAAGATTCGCGCGTCCCGAAAAATAGGAGCCCGAGGCTATTTTGGAGAGCGTGTACTGGAGGCCTGCTCCTATGCAGACGTCGTTTTTATTGCGCTTCACGGCGGCGAGGGGGAAAACGGCCAGGTCCAGGCCGCTCTCGATCTCATGGGAATTAAATATACCGGCACGGGGCATATCGGCAGCGCTCTTGCCATGGATAAGGACCTTACAAAAAAACTGCTTTCAGCCGCGGGCTTGCCTGTACCCGCCGGTTTAACTTTAGAACTTAGAAACGCCGATTTTTATGAGCTTAGCAGGTCAATTAAACTGCCGTGCGTGATTAAGCCGGTGAGCGGGGGCTCAAGCATAGGCGTTTCGATAGTCACGAGCAGGGAGGAGCTGCCCGCGGCTCTTGAGGAGTGCGCTAAATATGACGATTACGCAATAGCGGAGGACTACATAAAAGGCCGCGAGCTTACGATCGGCGTTTTAAACGGCAGAGCCCTCCCGCCTGTCGAGATAATTCCCGGTTCCGGTTTTTATGATTATAAGAACAAGTATCAGGCCGGCCTTACGCTGGAGGTTTGTCCGGCGGAAATCACGGAATTTCAGCTTCGCAGCTTGTCCGAGCTTGCCGTAAAAGTACATAAAGCTTTGCGCCTTGGCAGTTACTCCCGAATGGAGTTTATCATGACACCCGACGATAAATTCTACTGCCTGGAAGCCAACACGCTGCCCGGCATGACGCCGACCAGCCTGCTCCCGCAGGAGGCCGCGGCAATTGGCATGAGCTATGGGGAGCTGTGCGAGGCGCTTGTGGAGGCCGCGCTGAGATGAAAGCGACGCTCGGTGAAATAGCCGCGGCTGCCGGAGGCAGCATAATATCCGGAGACGCGAATATCCTAGTCAAAGGCGTATGCACCGACAGCCGAAAAATTGTAAACGGTGCGCTTTTTATTCCACTCCGGGGCGAAAACTTCGACGGGCACGACTATATTTCAATGTCGTTGAGCGGCGGCGCTTCAGCCTGCCTGACGGAAAGACATGTCGAAGTGCCGGCGGGGAAGGGCGCCGTCCATGTCGACGACACGCGCCTAGCCCTGGGCAGGCTCGCCGCCTGGTGGCGGGGGCGCTACTCAATCCCCGTAATAGCCGTAACGGGCAGCGTCGGGAAAACGACGGCAAAGGACATGATCGCCTCGGTCCTGGGGCAGAAGTATAAGACGCTGAGAACCGCAGTCAACCTGAATAATGATATCGGCATGCCGCTGACGCTGCTTTCGCTCGACGAGACGCATGAGTGCGCAGTTGTTGAGATAGGCATGAACCATTTCGGCGAGATACGCTATTTAGCTCGGATACTGCGCCCTTTCTATGTCGTGATGACTAATATAGGCGACGCGCATATAGAGAACCTCGGCAGCAGGGAAGGCATACTCAGGGCAAAATCAGAGGTATTCGAATATATCGACCCGGACGGTATAGCTGTCGTAAACGGCGACGACGCGCTTCTGCGCAATCTGCGCGGCACTATCCGCAATTGCGTGATTTTTTGCGGCGAGGGAGAATGCAACGCGAGGGCGGAAGACATTGATATAAGCTCGGGACTGTCCGTGAGCTGCTCCCTCTGGTATAAAGGCTCGCAGCTTCGCGTGACAATTCCGTCTCCGGGGAGGCATATGGTATATCCCGCGCTGTTTTCACTTGTTTTAGGCAAGTCCCTGGGCCTTACGGAGAGCCAGATAAAGGCCGGGATTGAGAACTTCATTCCGTCCAAAATGCGCATGGATATAAAAAGCCTGAAAAACGGCGTAATCCTGCTGGACGACGCGTATAACGCCAACCCCCAGTCAATGCGCTCCGGCATTATGACTCTTTCAAATATAAACGCAGCGCGGCGCATCGCGGTGCTGGGAGACATGCTTGAACTGGGCGACAGAGGGCCAGCGGCGCACAGAGAGATAGGAAAATTCTGCCTGGAATCGGGCATTGATTGCGTGTTTACAACCGGAGATCTCGGCTCGCTCATATCCGAGACAGGACCGAATTCCCGCCACTTTCCGGATAAGCGCTCGCTTATTTCCGCTCTCCTCCCGGAACTGTCGCCTGGTACTGCCGTTCTTGTCAAAGCCAGCCGGGGCATGCGCTTTGAGGAAATAGTAAAAGCTATTGAGGAAAACTTCAACACATGATAGACATTTCCGTTATAGGTTTGAAAAAAGCCTTCGAAGCCGATAAAAACATTCTGGACGGGCTGAGCTTTGACGTTAACGCCGGCGAACGTGTCGGCCTGCTGGGCAGAAACGGCGCGGGGAAGACCACGCTCTTTAAGCTGATAGCCGGGGAATTGACAGAGGACGAGGGCAGTATAATAATAGGCACGGGCCGAAGCGTCGGGCTTATTTCGCAAATACCAAGCTACCCGGAGGACTATACGGTTATTGACGTGCTCCGCACCGCTTTCAGGCGTCTGACATCAATGCGCGAGAAAATGACCGAGCTTGAAAAGCGTATGGCGGACGGCGCGGCTAACGATTCCGACCTGAAAGCCTACGGCGATTTGTCCGCGGCTTTTGAGGCCGCGGGCGGATACGATACCGAGCTTGAGTTAGTGCGCGTGGCAAACGGGCTTTCCATCCCGCAAAGCCAGTACAATCAGCCGTTCAAAGCGCTTTCAGGCGGCGAGCAGACGCGCGTCAACCTTGCCCGCCTTATACTTGAGGACACCGATATTCTGCTTCTGGACGAACCTACGAACCATCTGGACATGAACGCCGTGGAGTGGCTCGAGGATTATCTGGACAGGTTCCGCGGCACAGTGATTGTGATTTCTCACGACCGCTATTTTCTCGACAGGGTAGTCAAGCGAATAATTGAGCTTAAAAACGGACGGGCTGAATTCTATTCCGGGAACTACAGCTTTTATGTGCGTGAAAAGCAGGCGCGATATGACGAGCAGCTGAAACGATATCAAACGGAGCGGAAGAAAATATCCGAGCTTGAGGAAGCTGCACGGCGCCTCCATGCCTGGGGAACCGGCAACAAAAAACTTCAGGTAAAAGCTTTCGCAATCGAAAAAAGGATAGAGAGGCTCTCTGTAACTGAGCGCCCGGTTAAAGAAAGGACAATTAAGACGCGCTTCGGGGAGCGTGAATTCCATGCTGACGACGCAATCCTCATAAACGGCGTCTCAATGAGCTTCGGCGAAAAGCGCCTTTTTTCCGGACTTGAGCTGCGTGTCGGCGGCAGCGAACGCATAGCCATAACAGGCGACAACGGCGCGGGAAAAACAACACTTCTGCGAGTGATACTCGGCGAAACCCGGCCTGATTGCGGCACTGTCAGGATCGGGCCATCGGTCAAACCGGCGTATCTGCCGCAGGTCGTAAGCTTTGAGGATCAGCACAGGACTCTTCTTGACACTCTTATATACGAGCTTGGCCTGTCCCCTCAGAGCGCGAGGAACCGCCTCGGGGCGTTCATGTTCTCGGGAGACGACGTATTCAAACCGGTTTCGGCGCTCTCCGGCGGCGAGCGCAGCCGCCTAAAGCTATGCATGCTGATGAACGAAGATATAAATTTGCTGATTCTCGACGAGCCGACAAACCATCTTGACATCGCTTCACGCGAGTGGATTGAGGAAGCGTTATCTGATTTCGGCGGCACTCTTATCTTCGTGTCGCACGACAGGTATTTCATAAACCGCTTCGCAACACGTATCTGGGATTTTCATAACGGCGCATTATATGATTTTCCCGGCGGATTTGAGGAATACAGGGCCTATAAAGAGAGCCGGAAGCTGGCCGATAGGTTTGAGAAAGCCGCTGTGAAGGAGACTAAGCCTAAACAGAAACGCGAAAAATCGCCGGAAAAACGTCTAGCCGAGCTTGAAAAGAGCATTTCAAAGCTGGAGGACGAGCTTTTCAAAATTGAAGAGCTGGCTGTCGTTAAATCGAGCGATTACGAAGCGCTAATGGAGATTTTTGAGCGGCGCAAAACAATTAACGAGCAGTTGGACAAGCTGTACAAGGCCTGGGAAGAGCTGGCCGGGATGTTGGAAGGTTAGTATGATAAAGCTTAGGTATGTTATTCCCGCGGTCATACTTTTTGCATGTGCCGCAATTTTTCGGTTTTGTCTTGTTGGATATACGGTAATGGCGCTCATCTGTATCGGCTTCGGCCTGGTATTCCTGTATTTCGGCATAGTGCGGCGAATGTCCGATACGGCAAAGTTTAAAAGGGCCGCGCTTTTTCTGAAGATTATCGGCATTGTCGCCCTGATAACGGGTATTTCAACATTCGGCGTATTTGAATACTTCATAGTCCGGGACGCAAGGACCGACGCCAGAGACGCCGATTACCTGATTGTTATGGGCGCCGGCATAAAAGGCACGGAGCCGACAGTTTCAATGGAGGACAGGCTTAACGCCGCACTGAGCTATCTCCGCGAGCATCCCGACTGCTGCGCGGTACTCAGCGGAGCGCAGGGCCCGGGCGAGGATATTTCGGAAGCCGTTGCCATGAGGCACTGGCTCATGGACAGGGGCATTGACGACAGCCGCCTGATACTCGAAACCAGGGCTAGGGACACCGATCAGAATATAATCTATTCGCTTCAGTTGATATCGCAGCGCGATAGTTTGCATTCTGTTGAAATTGCGGTATGCACTAGCGAATATCACATACACAGGTCGAAGCTGATAGCGAAGGACGCCGGTGTCATAATTACCGCTGTAGCCGCGCGGACCTCGCTTCCGATTCTGAAGATCAATTATTTCGCGCGCGAAGCGGCAGCGGTTATGATTATGAAATTTTAGGAGCATTATATGCTGGAAAAACTCAGACAAATTGAAGAACGTTACGACAGGCTTATAGAGTCGCTTTCCACGCCCGAGGTCTATTCCGATCCTCAGGCAATGGCAAAAATAAACCGGGAGCAGAAGGAGCTTGCGCCTATAGTCGAGGCATACAGGACCTTGCTGAAGGCGCAGAATTCCATCTCCGAGGCCCGCGCCCTGCTGGGGACGAAGCTCGACCCGGATTTCCGCGAAATGGTACAGGAGGAGCTAAATGCCTCTCTGGAGCAGGCTGAGAAGCTCGAGGAAGAGATCAGGATACTGCTCCTGCCGCGCGACCCGAACGATTCTAAAAACGTCATCATCGAGATCAGAGGCGGCGCAGGCGGGGAGGAGGCCTCGCTGTTCGCCGGTTCGCTCTTCCGCATGTATACCATGTATGCTGAGAGCCGCCGCTGGAAGACGGAAGTGATGAACATAAACGAGACGGAGCTGGGAGGCATAAAGGAAGTCAGCTTCCTTATTGAGGGCGAAGGCGCTTATTCGCGCCTCAAATTTGAGTCTGGCGTTCACCGCGTCCAGCGCGTTCCGGAGACGGAAACGTCAGGGCGCATCCATACTTCAACCGTGACGGTCGCCGTCCTCCCTGAAGCGGAGGAGGTTGATCTTGAAATCAATCCCGCCGAGCTGCAGATAGACACATTCCGCTCGAGCGGCGCGGGCGGGCAGCACGTCAACAAGACTGAAAGCGCAATACGCATAACGCATATTCCGACAGGCGTTGTCGTCGAATGTCAGGACGAGCGCAGCCAGTTTAAAAACAAGGAACGCGCGATGAAGATACTTCGCTCAAAGCTTCTTGAGGCAAAGCGCATAGAGCAGGAGAACGCCATAGCCTCCGAGCGCCGCAGCCAGGTCGGCACCGGGGACCGTTCGGAGAGGATAAGAACATACAACTTCCCTCAGGGCCGCGTTACCGACCACCGCATCGGGCTCACACTGTATAAGATAGAAAGTATTATGGACGGCGACCTCGACGAGGTTATTGACGCGTTGATACTGGCCGACCAGTCCGCCAAACTGGCGGGCAGCAAGGAATAATGCGCTCACCGCCCGAGGTTTTATTATGACGACAAAGGTTTTTAAAATAACAGACCCTTCCGACCCGTCCGTGAGGGAAGCGGCCAGGATATTAAAAAACGGCGGCCTTGTCGCGTTCCCGACAGACACGGTATATGGCCTGGGTGCGCTGTCCACAATCTCTGCGGCAACCGAGCGTATATTTGAGGTAAAAGGCCGCCCTTATGAAAAGGCGCTCATACTGCTTTTAAGCTCTCCTGCCGATATAGAGATGTGCTGCGGCGATATACCGGACAAGGCCTATGAGCTGGCGGAAAGGTTCTGGCCCGGCCCGCTCACGCTTGTACTGCCAAAGCGCCGTGATTTTAATTTCGCCGTGGCATACGGAATGAGCACAGTGGCCGTTCGCTGCCCCGATAACGCCATAGCGCGTGAGCTTATTCGACTTGCCGGAGCTCCCGTCGCGGCCCCGTCGGCGAATACTTCGGGTAAGCCGAGCCCGAGGAACGCCGATGATGTGCTGGCTGACCTCGGGGGCAGGATTGATGCCGTCATAGACGGCGGGGAATGTATTATAGGGCGTGAGTCCACTATACTGGACCTGACAGCCAATACGCCGAGGATAATCCGTCAGGGTGCTCTGAGCCCGGAGGTGCTGATGTGAAAATAATCGGAATAACCGGGGGGACCGGGGCCGGAAAAACGACTGCGCTTCGCTTCCTGGCCGATATGGGCGCTTTCATAATCGACTGCGACGCGCTCTATCATCAGCTTCTTATAAACGACAGCAGCTTGAAGGCGGAGCTTGAAAACCGCTTCCCGGGCATACTCGAAAACGGCCGTATTGATACAAAAATGCTGGGCGGACGAGTATTCGGAGATCCCGAAGCACTTGCCGACCTCAACGATATAACGCACAAATATGTAATCGATGAGGTCGGAAGAAGGATTCGGGAGCAGAAAAGCCTGGGCCGGGCGATAGTGGCAATCGACGCCGTAGCGCTTATAGAAAGCGGGCTTGGCGATATGTGCAACCGGATTGTCGGCGTAATAGCGCCCAGTGAAAGACGATTGTCCAGGATTATGGCCCGCGACTCCATATCGGAGGAATACGCGCTCTCTCGGATCCAATCGCAAAAGCAGGACGAATTTTATATAAATAACTGCGACATGATATTGGAAAATGATTACGACGACATAAAATCATTCTACGGGCTCTGCGAAGAGTTTTTAACGCAGCTGCTCGAAGATATTAAGCCAGAGGAGGAATTATAAATGGCAGAAAAAACAGCGTCTGATCTCAGGAAGGACGAATTGTTTTACAGGCAGAAGAACGGGTGCGAGAGAGTCAGCTCCGAAGAAAACGGCAGAATAAACTTGTACTGCGAAGATTACAAGCGTTACCTGGATAACTCAAAAACAGAGCGCGAAGCAGTGAAAGAGGCTGTACTCCTGGCTGAGGCCGCCGGTTTTGTACCATATTCCCCGGGAAAAGTAATCAAATCAGGGGATAAGCTGTATTATGTAAACAGAGGCAAATCACTGATGCTCGCCGTGATAGGCTCATTGAGCCTCTCCGAGGGCGCAAACATAGCGGCCGCCCATATAGATTCGCCGCGCCTGGACCTTAAGCAAAACCCGCTTTACGAGGATTCGGAGCTTGCCTACTTCAAGACGCATTATTACGGCGGTATAAAAAAATATCAGTGGGTAACCATACCGCTTGAGCTGCACGGCGTACTAGCTCTAAAAAGCGGCGAAAATATCGAAATAGTCATCGGCCGCGACCCCGGCGATCCCGTTTTTGTAATAACTGATTTGCTGCCCCATCTCTCAGCCGACCAGTATAAAAAGAATCTCGCCGAGAGCTTCCCCGGCGAATCGCTCAATATCCTGCTTGGAAGCAGGCCTTACGCGGAAAAATGCGAATCAGACAGCGTTAAATTAAATATAATGGAGATTCTCAATAAAAAGTACGGCATATCGGAGGAGGATTTCCTCTCTGCGGAGATTTCCGCTGTACCGTCCGTAACTACACGTGACATCGGCCTCGACAGAAGCCTCTTAGGAGGTTACGGCCATGACGACCGCGTATGCGCTTATGCGTCCCTGCGGGCTATTCTGGACACGAAGGCGCCGAAAAAGACGGCCGTATGCGTGCTTGCGGACAAGGAAGAGATAGGCTCTGAAGGCGTATCAGGGCTAAAATCAGCCGCTTTCGATACTTTTATGAAAGGCCTCTGCGATTCCCAGGGCGTCGACCTCGGCCTGTGCTTCTCAAAATCCTGCTGTATATCGGCCGACGTATGCAATGCTTTTGACCCGAACTACGCTGAAGTCTCCGACAAACGCAATAACGCGCGAATTAATTACGGTGTCGGCATCTGCAAGTATACCGGTTCTCGCGGAAAAAGCAGCGCGTCCGACGCTTCGGCGGAGCTTGTTGCCAAAATGCGCCGCCTCTTTGATGAAAACAACGTTGTCTGGCAGATGGCGGAGCTGGGCAAGGTCGACCAGGGGGGAGGCGGAACTGTGGCCGTATATATGGCGCAGCGCAATATAGATACGATAGACGCGGGCGTCCCGGTTCTTTCTATGCACGCTCCCTTCGAAGTCGTTTCCAAATTAGACGCGTACATGACCTACAGGGCCGTGGCCTCGTTATACGCCGAGTAGCTCTGTCTACTTGTTAATCCCGGAATTTATATAAATTTAGTGACGGCCTGTTTTGCGCGTTACCCGGATTACCGAGGGCGCAAAAATGGCCGTCACTTATCAATTTATCAACTGTTTAATTGTGTTTAAGAGTTCTTCGCAGCGGCAGCCCTCTTAGCTTCGAGGTTCTCGGCAATGACCATGTCCTTTACCTTCATAAGCCTTGTAGTATTGCTTCGCTCGTTTTCGGAGAGCTTCATTGATATATATCTTATCGTCTCCTGAAGCTCCGGGATCATGACGTATTCAAGCGCGTTTACGCGGCGGCGCGTCTTTTCGATCTCCTGAGCCAGGAGCTGAGCAGACTTTTCAACCTGCGCGAGCTCAAGCATATCTTTGAAGACTCCTGAAAGAGCCTCAAGCGCGTCGTCGAGCTCGCCGGAGGTCATGGCGAAGCCATAAGGGTAAATCTCGGCGGGATCGTCGTTTTTTGTCTTGAACGTGTAGACTGGGACATTGACGCTCATTATATTTTTATAGCTAATGCCCAGTTCCACGCTCTGCTTCGGGTAAAGAAGCGACTGCTCCATGGACTCAGGGGACATGACTGCCGAAGCCACGGTAAAAGAGGCATGCGCCTCAAGGAGCGCCTCCTCAACTCTTGTGCGCAGCTCCTTATTGTGGCGTATAAGCTCAAGAAACTGCTTCATCAGCTCGTCGCGTTTGTCCTTGAGGAGCTTATGGCCGCGCGTAGCGGTTTTAAGCCGCGTTTTAAGGCGCGTCAGTTCCATTCGCGTCGGATTAATTGCTGTGGTGGCCATTTGGCTCCCCCCTTAATCCTTTTTCGGTAGGTATTTTTCTATATATTCGGGCTTTATGCGCTTAAGCTCTGATTTGGGAAGTATGGAAAGCAGCTCCCACCCGAGATCCAAAGTCATTTCTATTGTCCGGTTCTCATCAAAGCCCTGTGACACATAGCGCTTCTCGAATTCGTCGGCAAATTTAGCGTATAACTTGTCCGTATCCGACAGGGCGGCTTCTCCCAGGATTGTCATCAGCTCCTTGGCCTCCTTGCCCGCGGCATAGGCGGCAAAAAGCTGGTTCATCGTTCCGGAATGGTCCTCGCGCGTCTTTCCCTGGCCGATGCCCTTATCCTTCAGACGGGACAGGGAAGGAAGGACGTCGACGGGAGGCAGCATGCCCTTACGGTAGAGTTCGCGTGAGAGTATTATCTGGCCCTCGGTTATATAGCCGGTCAGGTCGGGTATCGGATGCGTTTTGTCATCCTCGGGCATTGTGAGGATGGGGATCATCGTGATTGAGCCTGGATTGCCGATACGTCGGCCCGCTCGTTCATACATCGTTGCAAGGTCGGTATACAGATAGCCGGGATAACCGCGGCGGCCCGGTACCTCCTTGCGCGCGGCGGAAACTTCGCGCAGCGCCTCGGCATAGTTTGTTATGTCTGTCATTATGACAAGCACATGCATGCCTTTTTCAAAAGCCAGGTACTCGGCGGCTGTAAGCGCCATGCGCGGCGTGGATATGCGCTCTACGGCAGGGTCGTTGGCAAGGTTGGTGAACAGTACCGTGCGGTCTATAGCGCCGGTGCGGCGAAAGTCCTGTATAAAGAACTCGGCTTCCTCAAATGTAATGCCTATGGCCGCGAAGACGACCGCGAATTTCTCGCTCCCGCCCAGAACCTTCGCCTGGCGGGCAATCTGCGCAGCAAGGCTGGCGTGCGGAAGACCGGAGCCGGAGAAAATCGGCAACTTCTGGCCGCGCACGAGCGTATTAAGCCCGTCTATCGTGGAAATTCCGGTCTGAATAAACTCGGAAGGGTAGTCGCGCGCGGCGGGATTCATCGGTAGCCCGTTAATATCCATGTGGGCCTCGGCGAGAATTTCCGGACCGCCGTCAATCGGATTGCCCATGCCGTCGAAGACGCGCCCGAGCATATCTTCGGATACGGCCAGCTCAAGCGAATGACCCAGGAATCTTATCTTTGAGTCGCGCAGGTTGATGCCGGCAGCGCTTTCGAAAAGCTGGACGACCGCGTTGTCGCCGTCAACTTCAAGAACCTTGCACCTGCGAGTCTCGCCGTTCTGCAGCTCAATCTCGGCAAGCTCGTCGTAGCTTACGTTCTCGACTTTTCGGACGATCATAAGAGGGCCGGCTATTTCCTCAATAGTCCTGTATTCCCGAATCATCAGTAGCTCTCTCCCTTCGCGACTATGTCCTCAATCTCCGTTTCCATATCTCTGGTTATGGCGGCGTAGGTTTCCTTGTATTCCTCGACGGGTACGCTCTTTGCGCGGCCTATGCGCTCTCGCGAGGGTATCTTAAACAGCGAGTTCATATCCGCGCCTTTCTGCAGGGCCGCCCGGCAGAGCCTGTCATAATCCAGTATCATCGACAAGAGCTTAAACTGGCGGTCATATGAGGAATAGCTGTCCACCTCGGCAAACGCGTTCTGCTGCAAAAAGTCCTCTCTGATCATTTTCGCCGTCTCCATTGTCAGGCGGTCGTCCGGTGAAAGCGAATCCTGCCCGACGAGCTTTACAATCTCCTCAAGCTCGGCCTCCTCCTGGAGAATTGACATCGCTTTTTCACGGTTTTTCAAAAACGCGGGAGATATTTGAGCGTCATACCATTGGCGCAGGTTGTCAAGGTATAGCGTGTACGAGTTGAGCCAGTTTATGGCGGGGAAGTGACGGCGGTACGCGAGAGAGGCGTCAAGAGCCCAGAATACCTTGACAATTCGCATGGTCGCCTGCGACACAGGTTCTGAAAGGTCGCCGCCCGGAGGTGATACGGCGCCGATTGCCGTCAGGCTGCCGCGCCTGTCTTCGTCAGAACCGACGCACTGCACGCATCCGGCGCGCTCGTAAAACTGCGCGAGCCGGGAAGCCAGATATGCGGGATAGCCTTCTTCGCCGGGCATCTCCTCCAGGCGCCCTGACATTTCGCGCAGGGCTTCGGCCCAGCGGGAGGTAGAGTCGGCTATGACCGCGACGTCGTAGCCCATGTCCCTGAAATATTCCGCTATTGTAATGCCTGTGTATATGGAAGCCTCTCGCGCGGCAACCGGCATATCCGATGTGTTTGCTATAAGCACCGTGCGTTTCATGAGGGGCTCTCCGGTGTGCGGGTCTTTTAGCTCCGGGAATTCCATGAGAACGTCGGTCATCTCGTTTCCGCGTTCACCGCATCCGATGTAGACAACGACGTCGACGTCAGACCATTTTGCCAGCTGATGCTGAACGACCGTCTTGCCTGAGCCGAATGGGCCGGGAACGGCAGCCGTGCCGCCCTTGGCTAGAGGGAACATCGTGTCGATTACACGCTGACCGGAGTTAAGCGGGCGGTCTGGCACAAATTTCTTTTTATATGGGCGTCCAATGCGGACCGGCCATTTCTGCATCATTGTGATCGGGATGACTGTACCGTCCTCTTTTTTCAGAGTCGCCACCGTATCAAGGACCGTATATTCTCCGGACTCGATGCTCTCAATCACACCGGATAGGCCTACCGGGATCATAATCCGGTGCTCAAGAACCGCAGTTTCCTGGACGGTGCCGATTATATCGCCGCCGACTACGGCGTCGCCTGCTTTTGCGGTCGCATTGAAATGCCACTTCTTTTCCCGGGAAATGGCGGGGACCTCTATTCCGCGGGTTATTGTCGGCCCGGATATCCTGCGGATTTCCGTAAGCGGGCGCTGTATACCGTCGTAAATATTTTCAATGAGGCCAGGGCCAAGCTCAACCGAGAGTGGGGAACCGGTGGTCTCCACTTCGGCGCCCGGTCCCAGTCCGCTTGTCTCTTCATAAACCTGTATCGAAGCCGTATCGCCGTTCATCGTAAGGATTTCTCCGACGAGGTGCTGCTCGCCGACTCGGACAACGTCCGACATGCTGGCGTGTGCAAGCCCGTCCGCTACGACAAGCGGACCGGAAACCTTAACAATTCTACCGCTCATTAGCTGTACCTGCTTTCTCTAAATGGTGTTCAGGCCGAATTACCGGCCGCTCGGAAAACCTTTTTATCCAAGTATATCGGCTCCGACCGCGCGTTCCACAGAGCTTTTCAGCGCTTTCTGGCCGAGGCTGAGGCTGCCTTCCTTGCCCGGTATAAGAATAATTGCGGGTGTGACGCTGTCCTTATACCTCGCTATATCCTGCGTGAGTTTGACTGACAGCTGCTCGGTCATATATATTATCGCGTAGTTGCTCCGTGCAAGCCTGTGAAGCGTTTCTTTTGCAGCTTCAGCATCTTCGGTCGGAAAGACGTCCAGTCCGAGCGCCTTGAATCCGATAACGCTCTCTCTGTCTCCGAGAACTGCGATTTTATACATAGTTTTCACGCAGCCTTTCCCTAATGGTTTCAGGCTTCAGGCCCGAATAGAGCCCCATCATTATTATCCTCGCTGCCGTTATGCTGCTTTCGACGGCAAAGATGAAGGCTATAACCGGATGCTCTCCGAAGCTTACCCAACGAGCCTTTGATATATAA
>JBMNQI010000005.1:0-54070 GCA_050944055.1 Oscillospiraceae bacterium
GCTTCCGGCACCGTCGGCGCTATTATGTGCGCGGCCATGTCGGTCGATATGCTGCAGGACGTCGCGGTCCAGGCCCAGGAAGCCGGCATCGTGGTTGTCTACCTCGGCGCCGAGCCTACGGCTTACCAGATTTCTTCCTGCGTTTATACAGCGTATGAGATTACGGGCATGTGGGCCATCGATATGGCCGAAGCCTGGGCAAAGCAGAATTCCAACGTCAAGAAGGACGACAAGGGCGTTCCCATCGCCATCGACACCTATGACGACATAGTCGACGGCCGCTATCGTTCCAACGCTTTCCGCGACGAGGCGGAGGCCAGCGACATACTGTATGTTTACAACGAGAGCACAAGCTACGGCAACGACGCCCAGAACACAGCATACAACTGGGCGGAGAATATGATGACCGCCAATCCCGACCTGCGCATCTTCATCTGCTACGAGCCCGACGCCATGAAGGGCGTAACCTCCTACCTCGCACAGTACGCGAAGGACAACAAGCTTGACCTTGCCGACTTCTGCGTCATCAACTGCTACGAGGACAGCGAGACCCCCGCCCTGCTTGAGCAGGCCAAGAACGATCCTTCCAGCACGGCGTTCAAGGGCTACGTCACGTACGGGGCAAGCCCCATCGACACCGGCAAGAAGCTTGCCGAAGAATTCCTCGGCATTGTGGACGGAAGCTGGCCCTACGGTCAGTCGTACTACGACGAGATCAACGCTTATTCAAGCTTCGGATTCTCCCAGCATTGGGAAATGGGTCAGGAAAACCCCGCTTTGAAATATAAATATTAATCACTGCGGCTCCTGGCATACGTTTTTCGGTAAAGAGGTACAGGCTGAGCCCTGTACCTCTTTTGAAAAGCGCCTGAAAGAGGTGTATTCCAATTTGAAAACTGAACCTGTACTTTCACTGAAAGGCATAACTAAATACTACCCCGGCGTAATTGCTCTGGATAACGTGTCGATCGACTTTCAGGCCGGCGAAGTGCACGCCATAGTAGGCGAAAACGGGGCCGGCAAATCGACCTTCATCAAGACCATAACCGGCGCTATACAGCCCGAAAAGGGAACAATAAAGGTCCACCACGACGAATACCACTTTATGACCGCCGCGCTCGCGAGAAAGCACGGCATAGAGTGCATCTACCAGGAATTCAATCTCATTGATTCCCTGTCCGCCGCTGAAAATATCTGCTACGGGAACCGCTACGGGAAGCTTGTAAACCAGAAGGCAATGAACAAGGTGGCCGAGGACGTTTTCAAGCAGTTCGGCATCGACATAGACCCCCGCACTCTTGTAAGAGACCTGTCGTCAGCGCAGAAGCAGATAATCGAAATAGCAAAGGCGATCACAAAAAGCCCGCGAATTCTTATACTGGACGAGCCGACGGCATCCCTCACTATTTCCGAGATAGAGATACTTAGGAGAATAATTGATCAGCTCAAGTCTTACGGGGCTACGATCATTTACATATCTCACCGCATGGAGGAAATCTTCCAGGTTTCCGACCGCGTCTCCGTCCTGAGGGACGGCAAGTATATTATCACGCTCAATACGGCCGAAACAAACCGCCCGGAGCTAATTAAGTACATGGTCGGCAGGGACCTGTCGGAAAAGTACCCGGTCAGAAACAGCAAGCCGGGCGAGGTCGCGCTCGAGCTTATAAACCTTACGGGCAACGGCGTCGAGAACATCTCCTTCAAAGCCAGGAGGGGCGAGATACTCGGCATTGCGGGCCTGGTCGGGTCAGGCCGCACGGAGATAATGAAGGTTGTTTACGGAGCCGAGAGAAAGCAGTGGGGAGACATACTTGTCAACGGCAGAAAGGTCAACATCAAATCCTCGAAAGACGCGATGGAGCTCGGCATCGGATACATACCAGAGGACAGGAAGCGGGAAGGCTGCTTCCTCATGGAGAGCATCAGCTGGAACATTGTATATAATACGCTCCGGAAAATATCCCGCTTTTTTGTAGTAGACAGGGAAAAGGAAAAGAAGATCGCGGAGTCCTACTCAAAAAGGCTCAGGATAAAATCACCGTCGCTTAGCCAGAAGGTGATGAATCTGTCCGGAGGCAACCAGCAAAAGGTGGTAGTGGCAAAGGCGCTGGCCGCGGATACCGAAATTATCATCTTCGATGAACCCACGCGGGGCATAGACGTAGGCGCCAAGCACGAGATATACGATATCATGAACGGCCTGTGCGCCGAGGGAAAATGCGTCATCATGGTGACCTCCGACATGGAGGAGCTTATCGGCATGTCGGACCGCATAGTGGTATTCGAGGAGCGCAGGCTGGCCGGCGAACTGACAAAGGACCAGTTCAGCCAGGAAGCGGTGCTCGAGCTGGCGTCCGGCCCGGCTAAACACGAAAAGACAGAAATGGGGGCTTAGCGGCCATGAAGAATAAACCAATCTCAACATTTGTTCGCGACTATATCATGTACATTGTCTTCGTGATACTTGTCGTTATATTCGCGATCGTAACAAAGGGAACCTTCCTTAATTTACAGAACCTTATCAATATCATCAATCAGAACGTATATCTCATCATAATCGGAGTGGGCATAACTTTCATCATGCTCGCCGGAGGGCTGGACCTTTCAATAGGTTATCAGGTCTCGACTATCGCCGTTATAATGGGTTTGATGGCCAGAAGCGGAGTCAGCACGCCTGTCATAATCATAACCGGCCTTTTTATGGGCATTTTTCTGGGCACGGCCAACGGCGCTATATACGCGAGGCTGAAGGTCTTCCCGTTCATGATCACGCTCGCGATGCAGTACGTGCTCAACGGGGTCACATACCTGCTCTCCAACTCTAAGACCTTCAGGGACTTCGACAGCGCCTTCAACTTCCTCGGCGGCTATAAGCTGAGCATCGGCAGTATTACCTTCCCAGTCTCCATAGTCTTCATGATAATAATTCTCTGCGTCGGGTCGTTCATACTTAACAGGACTTACTTCGGGCGCAATATATACGCGCTCGGTTCAAACCCTGACGCGGTCTCGCTCTCAGGCGTCAGCGTCGCCAAAATGAGGGTGCTGGTATTCGGCATAGCCGGTATCTTTGTCAGCCTCGGAGCCATTATCGTAGCGGGGCGCATAGGCGCTTCCAGCTCGGGTACGGGTATAGGTTCCGAATTCACCGTAATGGCCGGCGCAATGCTCGGCGGCATAAAGATGGGCGGCGGCGGCGGCAAAATCAACAATATGGTCGTCGGCATGCTTATAATCGGCCTTCTGGACAACGGCATGAATCTGATGAACCTGAACGTCTACTGGCAGGACGTGGCCAAGGGAATCGTCCTCTTCCTCGCCATCACGATCGACGTGCTGCAGACGGAAAACGCCGCCAAAAGGGCAAAGCTGGTCATGGGGCGGCAGCCGGAACCGGTTCAGTCTGCAGAGCAGGTATCCTAGAATGTCGGCAGCCGGCATGGCGGATCCCCGCCGGTTATAATAGGAATCATCCCCCCTATTCCGCGGAAAGCCCGCTTCGTAATCGAAGCGGGCTTTCCGTATGCTAAAGCTTATTGTCGCGACGGGGCCATGCCGCGGATGCGCTGCGCGTGCCGTTTTTGGCCGCTTCCTCTCGGCTATCCCGCCGCTTCTTATGAGTTTTAATACCTGCACCATATAAACCAGACCAGCAGATAGCCCGTAATAACGGCGGAGAGCGTAAACGGTACGCTTATCTTCATAAACTTCCCGGTGCTGACATCATAACCCTCTTTGCGAAGTATCCCGAGGCCCGCTATATTTGCCGAGGCGCCTATCGGCGTAAGATTCCCCCCGAGCGTCGCTCCGGAGAGGAGCCCGAAATACAGAAGCGTCGGGTTGACGTCGAGGAGGGCCGCGATGCCTGATACGACGGGCAGCATTGTGGCCACATAGGGTATATTGTCGATAAACGCCGAGAGCAGAACGGAGGCCCAGACGATGAGGGAGTACATCGCGAAAATATTGTTCCCGCTGATTTTGACGAAAAGCCCGGCGATTGCGTCCACTACGCCCGCCTTTGTTATACCGGCGACAACAATGAAAAGGCCGATAAGCAGGCAAAGCGTAAAGTAATCAACGGACTTGAGGGCTTCCCTCACCCCGTTAAGCCCTTTCCCCCGGACTGTTTCCCTTATAAGGCAGATAATAAACAGCGCCATGCATATATAGCCGTTCGTGTTTTCCGGCTTATTCTTTATGAAGGACGCGAGTATAAGCAGGACTACGGTCCCCAGCAGCATAACCGTCGGGAAGTAATCCGTGACCTCCGCCCTGAAGCCGAGCTTGATTTTTTGGTTCTCCTTACGTAATACGACCATCAGCACAAGCGTTGCTGCAATTGCGCTGATTTCAACCACCCAGAACATGCCCGGCCTGCCGCGGCATACGAAAAAATCCAGAAAGTCGAGTTCGGCGTAGCCGCCGAGGAGGATTGAGGTCGTATCGCCCACAAGCGTGGCGGCGCCCTGGAGGTTGGCCGATATCGAGATAGCTATTATGCTGTTGACCGGAGAAGCATTCAGCTTTTTGGATATGGTAAGTGCTACGGGCGCAACCATCAGCACGGTGGCGACGTTGTCGACGAAAGCGGAAATAATGCCGGCAAACAGGGACAGCGCTATTATCGCCCACTTCATATTCGGCATTTTTTGAATTATGACGTCGGCAAGCAGGGCCGGCATCTTAGATTCAATAAAAAAATAAACCACGCCCATCGTGCCCGCAATCATCATAATCACGTTCCAGTTGACCACGGAGAACACTTCATTGAGCGGGAGTATGCCGAGTATAACAAATAAAGCGGCGGATGCTAAAGCAATATAAGCCCTGTACTTTGGCAGCGCCATCAGCAAAACGTATGTGAGCAGGAAAATCGCGAGCGCTTTAATCATATAAAACTTTCCTCTTAATTATTTGTTTAAGCCAACGTTTGCTATTATAAACGTTCCGCGCATTTATGCAAGTACAAAATTTTGCGGCGGAAAGCTCGTGCGCCGCAGCCGGCAGCTCATGAATAATTGATATTAAATGTGCAGACAGTATAAAGAAACAGTAGGGGGTTCTCCTGTGAAGCCAAATCCTGACAACCGGAAAGACAACGTGGAAAGAATCCAGAAAAATATTAGCAACACCATACGCAATATTGAGATGGCCGAAGAGATGATGGCAAAGACCGATAACCCGAAAACCATAGAGGAGCTCAGAATAAAAAACGAGCGGCGCAGAGAGGCCCTCGACGGCCTGCGCAAGGAAATAAAGGACGAAAACGACGCCAGAGAAAAAGGGTACAAGTCCTGAGTGCATAGCCCAAACAGCAAACAAACCGAAGTGCTCATCAGACACTTCGGTTCTGTTTTGGCAAAGAGTTAAATCCATTCTGCCCAATGGTATTACAGGATCGCCCCCGCATACGCTGTGAAAGGTGAATTTCAGCTTCCCAAGCTGAATACGAGGGATCACCATACATGTGGTGAAAAGCATATAGCGCTTGGTTCGGGACCAAGAGACCTCGGGATCATCCGTGCTCATGCGAGAAATTCTTCTACATATTATTTACCGCGCATAAATAAATAAGCGCGGAGGTGTTAATATGGATTTGAGTTCAATTGAGAAGTTTTATAATCAATATGGTATTAAGAATAATCCTGACCAAACAATTCAAAATACTCTCGTATCTTCTTTTAAGCATGAAATGCCGAGTGCTTATAAGAAAGTCGATTTGAAATGTGATACGAAGACAATGCCGCAAAAGAATACCTAAATAGACTAAGCAACTCCCCCTTGATTAGAGGTGGAGGAAATTATTCTTACATCAATAATAACCCCTCACCGATTGATAGCCGGTGGGGGATTTTTGTGCGAAAACAAAGTGTGTACTCTAGTGTGTACCATAAAAAACCCTGTGTCAATTGATAACACAGGGTTTTTCCTATGGTGGAGGAGGGTGGATTCGAACCACCGAAGTCACTGACAACAGATTTACAGTCTGCCCCCTTTGGCCGCTCGGGAACTCCTCCATATAAATTTGGAGCTGGTGGACGGACTTGAACCCCCGACCTGCTGATTACAAATCAGCTGCTCTACCGACTGAGCTACACCAGCTAATTTTTGGCCGGTCTGGCCAGCCGCAAAAGAAATATTAACAGATAGGGTTTGCCTTGTCAAGTCAATTTTTTGGAAGCCCGCCTATTATGTGATTTTTCACCGCCCCGGTGGGCGGAAAGCGGATAGCTGAGGAATTTTTCCAAATAATATCTTGACAGCGCTTTATTTATGGTGTACTGTATTATTATCACTAATACAGATAATACACATGCTGGGGAGTGATGCTATGATCAGCTTAAACTACCGCGACTCCCGACCGATATACGAGCAGATACGCGACGAGCTAAGGAAGCTCGCGCTGTCCGGAGGGCTGAACCCGGGCGACAAGCTGCCCTCGGTGCGCGAACTTGCTTCCAGCCTTTCCATCAACCCGAATACGATTCAGCGTGCATACCGGGAGCTTGAGGCGGAAGGCTACATCTATTCCGTCGCCGGTAAAGGCAGCTTTGTCGCGCCGCTTAGCGCCGTCGGGGACAAGCGCAGGCAGGAACTTCTTGAAAAATTCTCGGAAGCTGCAGAAGAGCTTCGCGCAATCGGAGCCGGACGCGACGAGCTTTCTGCGCGCCTTGAGGAGGTTTATAAGAAATGATCGAAATACGCGAACTTGTCAAAACATTTGACGGTTTCAGGGCTCTTGACGGCGTCTCACTGACCGTTCCGGAAGGCTCAGTTTACGGCCTCGTCGGCCCAAACGGGGCCGGCAAGAGCACTCTTATCCGCCATTTGGCCGGCATTATGAGGCCCGACTCGGGAACCGTCAGAATCGGCGGCGAGCAGGTCTGGGAAAACCCTGCCGTCAAAGGGCGGATTGCCGTTATCCCGGACGATATTTACTTCTTCCTGCAGGCGAGCGTGCGCGAGATGATGCGTTTCTACAGCGGCATTTACGCGGATTTTGACATGGAGCGCTACGAAACGCTTCGCTCGGTCTTCACCGAGGTCGACGAGAAACGCCCCATACGCCGCCTCTCAAAGGGCATGCAGAAGCAATCCGCCTTCTGGCTGGCCCTGTGCTGCCGCCCCCGCGTCCTCATACTCGACGAGCCCGTCGACGGCCTCGACCCCGTCATGCGCCGGCAGGTGTGGAGCCTGATCATGAGCGACGTTGCCGAGTGCGGCACCACGGTGCTGGTCTCCTCGCATAACCTGCGCGAGCTTGAGGATGTCTGCGACCATGTCGGGATCATGAACCACGGGAAAATGCTTCTGGAGCGTTCCCTCGACCAGCTTCAGGAGAGCCTGGTAAAGCTTCAGATCATACTGCCGGAGGGCGCAAAAATTCCCGAACGCTTCGAGGTCCTGCACCGCTCCGACATCGGGCGAGTCTTGACTCTTATTATACGCGGCGATTCCGACGAGGTAACCGGGGAGCTGAAGGCTTTGCAGCCTCCGCTGCTTGACGTCCTGCCGCTATCTCTTGAAGAGATTTTCATATACGAACTGGGAGGTGCCGATTATGCGGTCAAAGACGTCATTCTCTGAAACAACGCCCGCAGCCGGGTACGGCCTTATTAACATGACTATGCTTAAAAAGAACATAACCCGCTTCTGGCCGCTCTGGGGCGCTTACCTTGTCGTCTGGCTTCTAATCCTGCCCATCTCCTACGGCAATTCCTTCCTCAATGGCGCCGGTGATGCCAACAGCGTCGCCAGGATGGCCGGCGATATATATGATTTAGCCGGAGTCGGCGGAACGATTATCGGCGGCATATGCGGGATTCTCAGCGCCATGGCTGTCTTCTCCTACCTGACAAGCAGCCGGGCCGTGGGAATGATGCATTCGCTCCCGCTTCGCCGGGGCGCCCTGTTCACGACAAATTACCTTTCCGGCTATCTGTTTATGCTCGTGCCGAACATACTTGTGTTTTTCGTAACCCTCGCCGTCTATTCGGCCTACGGGCTTGCGGGCTTCTTTGTTCCGATGTGCGTCTGGCTCGTGACGGTATGCGTCCTGTGCTTTTTCTTCTATTCCTTCGCCGTTTTATGCGCGATGCTTACGGGCCATATTCTTATCCTGCCCGCGGTTTACGTTATTCTCAACGGCGTAATAATCATCTCCAAATTCCTTGTCCGCAAGGTATTCGGCATGCTGGTCCTCGGCTACAACGGCGACATGAGCGCGACAAAGCTTGATTTTCTCTCGCCCTTTTACTATCTCGCATCCTTCAGAAACTGGGATGCAGGCTGGAGGGATAATACGGGCGTCCTCCACCCTAACTTCGGAGGCTGGTGGCCGGTACTCGGATACGGGCTCGCCGCTGTTGCGATTGTGGGAATCGCCTTCGCCATCTACCGCCGCAGGCACAGCGAATCCGCGGGGGACGTCGTCGCCGTCCCGGTTCTTAAGCCCGTCTTCAAATACTGCATGGGCTTCGGGCTCATTATCACGCTCGGGCTTTTGCTGACCACGATTTTCAAGGGCAGGGCCTACGGAGCCTCCCTGTCGCTAATTATGTTCCTGTGTATGCTTGTGTCCGCGTTTTTGGGCTATTTCGCCGCCGAGATGCTCATACACAAGAGCCTGCGCGTATTTAAAAGGGGCTGGAAGGGTTTTATCATATTCTGTGCCGTATTCGCCGCGCTGTTCTGCTGCGTTGAGTTCGACATGAGCGGATTTGAGACGCACATTCCCGCGACTGCGGATATCAGCGGCGTTGATGTTTATTCCCCCTCCATAAGAAACTACAGCGCCCACTTGTTTGAGGACGAGGCGGGTATTGAGGCCGTCCGGTCCATGCACGAAGTCCTCACGAAGCATAAGCGGGAGCTGGATAAGGCCCAGAACAGCCCGGATTATAAATACTCGGAAATGGCCCCGACGCTTGAATACAAGTACGCGCCAAGCCTCGAGCTGTCTTCTGTCGAGCGCGTAATCCTGACGTATACGCTAAAAAGCGGCAAAACTATTACACGGAGATATTATGTGCCCGTGACCGAGGAGCTGCTCGGCGATCCTTCCTCGCCCGCAGGCGCGCTAAACGCCATACTCAACGACAGGTCAAAGATAGTTGAACAGCTCACGCTGCCCGACGGGGTGGTCTTTACCGAAGGCTTCATAGACAGCGAGTACTTCATTGACGAGGAGACAAATTTCTTTATCCAGCTCGACGGGGCTCAGGCCCAAAGAATATACGACGCCCTGCAGTCTGATCTGAGGACCTCCTCCGCGGGCCGCGTATGGATGCTGCGCGGGGAGGATTACTACAAAAATTCGGTCCGCGCCTCGGTCCATATCTCAGCGAAGCTCCCCATAGGATTTAACGATTACGGGGACCCGATTTACGACAGATTCAGCATCTATTTCGTCCCCACCGTGGACAGCAGGAATGTTTTGAACGTGCTGGCGAGCATTGAAGGCGTCGATGAGCGCCTGCTGGAGCCATGGATAAAATGACGGCGCCATGCCCGGGTAAGCCGGCGGCTTACCCGGGCTTTAGCGGCTCTCTTCTAAAGCGTATAGCCGTCGTGAGCATGGTGCTTGACCATGTAGGCTCCTTTGTTACGCGCGGCGTCTACGCGCCCTACATGAAGGACGGTTATATGTATTTCTCGGACAGGCTCCCGCTCTATGTCCGGGTCTTTGCCAGAATTAACCCGTTCCTCGAGGCGCTCGGCATGCTCGCGATACCGATATTCTGCTTCCTGCTGGCCGAGGGCTTTGTTCATACGCGCTCGCCTTTAAAATACGCTTTGCGCCTCGGAATCTTCGCCCTCTTATCCGAAGCACCCTACGACCTGGCTCATTTCGGGAAATTCTGCGATTTTAAGCTCCAGAACGTCATGTTCACGCTGCTTGTCTGCCTGCTGACTCTCATTGCCATGGACTTCGCCCGAAAGCGGTTTTCGGGCGGCAAGCCAAAGACGGCCGCCGCCTATATACTGTGCTGGGCCGCAGGCTGCGGGCTTGTATATCTTATCAAAGCCGAATACGTCTTCCTCGCCGTGACCTCCGTCTCGCTTTTTTACCTGCTGCGCCAAAACCGCTTTTTCCGCCTTTCTGGCGTCGCGCCGCTCATAGTCGCCTCGCCCTGGGCGCTGCTTTCCGCCGCGCCGATTCTCCTATATAACGGCGAGCGCGGCACAGGGAGCAAGTATTTCTTCTATATCTTCTACCCGGCCCATTACCTCGCTATCTGGGCAATAGCAAAATACTTCGCCTCGCTGTAAGCCCTCTGCCCCTCATACAGTCGGAACCGTGCCGACGCTTTGCGCCGCACGGTTCCTTTTTATGCCTAACAGTATTTGGCCCAACACAAATCCCGAAAACTATGTTATCCTTTATGTAAACTAACTTTGGAGGTATTCTATGAAAAACTCTGGAATTAGAATATGTACAGTGATAATTATAATCGCGCTTCTTATCAGCTTTTCAAGCCTCGGCGCTTCGGCCGCCGTATCCGGCTCGCAGGCCGGCCGTGTAACTCTTGGCTACGGCAACCTCAACATAAGAAGCGCCGCGTCAACCTCGTCGGCAGTCGTTTCAAAAGTACCCAACGGCAGTTACATAACGCTGATCTCAAAAAGCGGGAACTGGTGGAAGGTAGAATACGCCGAAGGGAAATACGGCTACTGTTACGCCTCGTACATAACGGCTGTATCCGGTACATACGCGGCATACGCGACCGGCAGCTTAAATGTCAGGTCCGGCCCGGGTACTTCATACGGCGTCGTCGGCTGGCTTAACAGCGGTGAATACGCAGTCGTCCTGTCCTCGTCCGGCACGTGGAAGAAGGTCTTGTTTAACGGCGTCCAAATAGGCTACGCGAGCGGAGCATATTTGACGACCGGCTCGTCCGGTTATACCCAGGTCTATTTAAGCGTACCCAGCTTCAAGCAGAAGGATTCGCGCTGGGCCAATATAGCTCTCGGCAGGAACGGGGACACAATAGGCACAAGCGGCTGTTCCACGGTCGCCCTGTCTATGACGGAATCCTATCGCACCGGGACGACGGTTTACCCGAGCGAGATGGTTTACAGGCTGGGCTATACTTCAGGCGGCGCTGTGTACTGGCCAGGCTACTACACGGCCTATACGGGCGGCGACTACCTCGCGAAGGTCTACAGCCTACTCAAGGCCGGAAAGCCCGTGCTCGTCGGCTCAAAGGACTCTTACGGCGGCCAGCACTGGGTTGTAGTGACGGGGTTTAAGGGCGGCTCGCTCTCAGCCTCAAACTTTGTAATCAACGACCCCGGCACAGCCGCAAGGACTAACCTCCAGCAATACTTCGGAGCCTACCCGTATTTCTACAAGCTCATGTATTATTAAAACAAAGGGCGCGTTGCAAAATAGCGCCAAAAAAGGAGACCAGGAACCTCGAGGAAAGGTTTTCTGGTCTTCTTTTTTTCTGTATAATAAGAGTATGAAACAAACCATACAGCAAGAACAGTTTAGAGCATATGAGCGAAATGGTCAACTGGTTCTTGCAATAAATTCAGAAATAGTATTACCAGAGAACGCACCAGTCCGACGCACTGTTAACGGCTCAGGGCATCATAAATCTCAGGAGCAGAGGGGATGGGAAAAAACTGGATGAAAACAGAGACGGCAAGAAGCAAAAATTCTCATTTTGCAACGCGCCCATTTCGCCGCTTCCTGCTCAAATTTCCAGAAAGCTTATTATGCCGTTTGTCGCAAGCAGGACTATTACTCCGGCCAGCAACACGCCGAAGAAGATGGCAATCAGCGAATCCCGAAGGCGCATTTCAAGCACGCCCGCTATTAGAGCCCCCGTCCACGCGCCTGTTCCGGGCAGCGGTATCGCGACAAGTATAAATAGGCCCCACATCCTGTATTTCATCGCCACCCTGCCCTTTATATGCGCCCGCTTTTCAAGCCTGTCGATCGTGGCGCTGAGCTTAGGGTATCTGCGAAGCCACGCAAAGATCTGCCGTATAAGCAGTATGATCGGTATTACCGGTATCATATTCCCGATCAGGCTTGCGAAAAACGCCGCATTATCTGACAGCCCGAGAGAAATCCCAAAGGGTATGGCGCCGCGCAGCTCTAAGACGGGAAGCATCGCCATCCCCGCCGTGAGTATCAGCTTGTATAAATAACTAATATGATATCACTCCCGTCGACTTTTTCGGCGGATGCGGCGCCCGCCGCAATAAATACGGCCGCGCATACTTCCTGTAATTGCCTTTATTTCTAATATCTGGGTTTATAATATGGATATGTCATTATACTAATATGTGCTTCTAGTGTCAATACGGCTTTTACCGAAGGCGAAGCATCCTTTAGCGGCGTCAATAGCGTCCAGATACGCGGATTCAACCTGCTCGGCGAAATGGGTCGAGGAGAATTTCCGCTCCGCCGTGAGTCTGGCACAGCCCCTCATATCGCCCGCGCCGCCGCTCATGAAAAACCTGAGCTTGCCGGAAAAATCCTCGCCGTCCTCATACTGCCAGCCGTTTTGGCCGTCCACTATAATATCCTTGAGGCAGTCGTCCCTGCGGCAAAGCACCGGGAGTCCGGCGGCCAGCGCCTCGATATATGTAAGGCCCTGGGCTTCGCTGCCCGAGGCGCAGACAAACAAATCCCCCAGATGGTAATAATCTGCGACGTTCTCCGGCCTTACCATGCCGGTAAAAACCACGTCCCTGTCAATGCCGAGCCGGCTTGCAAGGCTTTCAAGAGCCGCTTTGTGGGGGCCGTCGCCCACAATCAAAAGAGTTGAATGCTCCGGGCGCAGTGCGGCGAACAGATTCAGTACCTCCTCGAGGTTCTTTTCCTTTGCCAAACGTCCAATAAAGAGGAGCACGCGGTTTCCGGTTGGTATGCCGAGTTTCCGCTTCAGGCGCGAAAGCCCTGCATCGTCAGGCTTTTCGGCGAAAGCCCCGAGGTCCAGCCCGGTCGGTATAACTCTTATTTCCCGGTCTATATTATAGCCCCTGAGTATTGAGCGCACTTTTTCGGAGGGGGCTATGACACAGCCCGTCTGCTTTATTACCCAGCGGGAAATCGCGGCAACCATATGCCGCCCCCCGGCCTTATTGGGAGAGAAGTAATGCGTATAGTTTTCATAGATCGTATGATACGTATGAACTATGGGGATATTCAGCTTTGCGGCTATTTTCCGGGCGACAAGGAAAGTTGAAAACTCGCACTGGGTGTGTATAACGTCCGGCCTCCACTCCACTATCTCGTCTATGTATTCGCGGGCGGGCGATGTTCGGAGGCGCGCTCCGGGATACAGTTTGCCGATTCCCACGGAGGCGATATAGGTTACGCCGTCCCCCTTCCAGGACCTTGTTGTTTCCGACAGGGTCAGCACTCTGACGTCGTGCCCGCGCAGCATGAGCTCCTTCCTCAGATTCATTACGGAGGTCACTACGCCGTTGACGGCGGGCGCATACCAGTCTGTGGCTATCAGCACCTTCATATGGCAGCCCTGCAGGCCTGTCCGGCTCTGGCTTCCGGAATGAGCTGATTAAATACCAGCCCCGCGGCCACAAATATATAGCGCGCGTCCGTCAGTATTCCCGCCTTCGTCTTCAGGTACTGCTTATGAATCAAACTTATCGTCTCCTCCAGGTTTTGCTCCCCTAACCTGAGCAGCATGCTTTGCTGCTTTAATATGTAATCGCTGAAAAAGGCCTGCAGCTTTAATTCGTACTGCCTGTGCTCGGAGATTTTGTTTCCGAAGCGCTCGTTATGGGCGTAGGTAAAAGAGTCGGAGACATAATGAATGAGCTTGCCCAGGCGGTAGTAATGCAGCATTCCCCACCGCCTGCTTTTTTGCAGCCTGCCAATCGTGCGCCTTATGAAGCTCTTAGTGTTAATAGAATTATGCCCTCTGAACAGCTGAAGCTTCCGCGAGCATTTTATATATGTAAGGTAGTTATAGTCCGGGCCGACGCAGCCCATTTTGAACGCCTTCTCGTGCTTCGGCGCGGGCAGTACAAAAAGGCCGTCTATTAAGAATTTCCCCAAAAGCTCATGGCTCTTTGTTTTCAATATCTGCTCCTCCTTGACGGAAACGTCCCGCTTTTTAAAACGCCTGTTCTTTCTGCCGGCCTGAGAATCAGCGGCGGGAATCAGGCGATATGCCATTTCTGCGGGGCACCGATTCTCATTTTAATATAAGATAAGAAAGAAATAAACAACTAAATGTTAACTTCTGCGCTTTGTCAAGTTAATAAATAAAAAAGAGCCGCGCGGGGCGGCCCTTCCTCAAAGCTGCTAAATGCGTTTTTTTCTTGAGGCCAGGTAGATTACCGCAGCTATAAGCAGCACCAGGCAAAAGCATAAAACGGCGATTATCGCCGGGTAGCGGCCCCCGAGTCCCGCCGTGGAGATATGTCTCATCAGAATGCCGAGATAAGCCCATATAAAGACGAGGCCGTATGCTATGTCCTTAAGCCTCAGCGTCGTCGCGAGGCCTATGACTAGACCGGCCAGTATCACGGCTATTGCCCAGAACGTTTCGGGCAGGCCGAAGCCGCCCCACCCGAGGCTTACGAGCATCACCGTGAAATTGGAGACAGACGCTACGGTCACCCAGCCGAAATAGACGCTAAACGGGATCCTGCAGAAGAGTTTTTCTCTACCCAAAGGCAGCGCCTCGCTAAGTCTTAGGTTTATAAGAATGAGCGAAATAAGCGTTATAGCCGCCATCAATATCGTGGAAGGAATAAGCAGATAGTGCCACAGCACGACCCAGGCCGTTCTGGCGAGCGAGGACACTATGAAAAGCGCGCCTACGCTCCCGGAGAGGAAGGCCGACTTTTCCGCGCCTCTTATTAGCCCGAGATGATATATAACATATAAGGCAAGCAGTATGTAAATCAGCCCCCATATGGCGAAGGTATAACCGGCGGGCGTGAACAGGTTCGGGTGCATTTCGGCAATCCGGGCTGTTGTCAACCCGCCCAGCGGAATAAAATCCGCAATAAAACTAACTGAGAGCATAAGCAGGTATGAGGCCGCAACGAATATGTTCTGCAGCCTGCGACAGTTTTTTCCCATGAATTAACCCTCCTTTTCCGTTTATATCCTGCGTGAGATTAGCGAGTTTCTTCGGGATTCGCCGGAGCCTTTTTTTGAGCCGTCATTTTTCGCGTTTACTGCGCATAAACACAGGTCCGAAGGCCTGGCAAGCGCCCCCTCCTATTTTTATGAGAAAAAAGGCCAGAATATAGAAGGCATACTGAAAAAATTGTTTTGCAATAATAAACGAGAGCAAAGCATGCTTTTAAAGAACGCGGTTTGTCCGCGAACGGGGGTCTAATATATCGTTTAAAATGAGAAATACAACTATTCGTATAGCAGCGTTTATGTTTGCAGGCCTGATGCTGATATCCCAGCCCGCTGGCAGCTTTGCGGCCGCCGCTGCCCGCGATGAGGCAAAGGAGAAAAAGGTCATCACATGGGTCGATTTCAACGTCCCGTGCAATGCTATGAAAAAAGCCATCGCGCTTGACGTGGCCTCGCGCGAAAAGGACGTCAAGCTCAATTTTATTGAGCTTCTCGCTTACCTTGCCGCACATAACGGAAATAACTTCCGAAACTATAAAGACAGCCAGCTTGACAAGCTCGCCGAAAAACTCAATTCGGGGAAAACCATGGACGAGCTGACCGCGGACCTGAAATACTATGACTATTACCTCGAGGCGTACAGCGCCGTGCTCTCCGGTTTCGTCGGCGAATATGAAATCGAGGTCCCCGATGAAGACGGAGAGGGAACTCACTGGGAAAAGCGCTACGGAATCAAGGTGTTTTCACCTATAGCCAAGGGCTTTCCCTACAGCCATTATGATGATTTCGGGAGCAGCCGCAATTACGGGTTTTCAAGGACGCATCTCGGGAACGATCTTTTAGGCCAGGTCGGCACTCCTATTATCGCTGTCGAGGGCGGGACTATTGAAGCCATGGGCTGGAACCAGTACGGCGGCTGGCGGATAGGCATAAGGTCGTTCGATTCAAAAAGGTACTACTACTACGCTCACCTTAGAAAGAACTTCCCGTTCCGCAAGGACCTTACGGTAGGCTCCGTCGTCTCCTCCGGGGACGTAATCGGGTATATGGGCAGGACGGGATACAGCATAAAGGAAAACGTGAACAACATCAATACTTCACACCTGCACTTCGGGATGCAGCTGATTTTTGACGAATCCCAGAAGGAATGCCTGAGCGAAATCTGGATAAACGTATACGAGATCGTGCGCCTGCTGGACAGGTACAGGTCGGCCGTCGTAAAAGACCCGGAGACAAAGGACTACAGGCGCGTTTACGGTTATCGCGATTTGTCGGCTTACCATGATTAGGATTCAGTCCGAAAGCGGGCATATCCCAAGTATGGAGGTAAAGGTTCTGACGGCGTCCGCCGCCAGGACCTTCGCCCCGCTTAGGGCTGCAGTGCGCAAACTGCTTTATATCACTGTGGAATTTGGTTCAGACCTGCGCCTTCAATTATTCCTGCGCCTGTCTCTTCCTCCTCCTGTAACACAATCCCGGCAGGCGCGTAAAATAAGAAAGAGGTGAAGGCGTTGGATAATAGAGAGCTGTTCGCGAGACTTATAAAATGCGAAGCGGGCGGCGAGGGAATAGACGGAATGAGGGCCGTAGCAACCGTTGTCATGAACCGCGTCAGAGTGACCTACGGAGAATACCAAAGAGTAAACCGGGGCGACATACGCAGGGTTATTACGCAGCCATGTCAGTTTTCATGCTACAAAACTGTGATTAACGGCGTCGATAACCCCCAGAATATCTGGACCGCCACGCCGGAGCAGATACACTTTCAGGTGGCGGACTGGGCAATGAACGGCGGTATATTCTCCGGCGTCGGCTCGGAGTGTCTGTGGTATATGAACCCGTTTCAGCCACAATGCCCGAATTATTTCCCCTATAACCGCACGGGATACTGGTTCACAAGAGTCAATCAGCATTGCTTTTACAATCCTATGCCGTCCTATGCCGATACATAAGAGCAGAAATTCAGGCGGGCTTCGTCCCGCAGGCGAGAATACGCATAACGCGTTAAGAGCTAAGGCAGTTCGCGTATATGTAAAAACCGGAGGTGTTTTTTATTAACATGAGCAGCAGTATCAACTGGACGGGCAACAAAGTATTAGATACCGGCTCGCAAAAGAAAACCCAGCAGTCCTCGGCGGCCGTTCCCGTACAGCAAGCCCAGAGAATGCCGTCGCCTTCTGCGCCGGGCGCAACAGTTTCTCCGCGCGTCCCGACGATGCCGGGAGGTACAGCGGCGCAGATTCCCCCGTCATCGCAGCCGCCCAGGCAGCCAATTCCCCCGTCAACTCAAATGGTCCCCCCGATGACTCAGATGACTCCCTCAACAACGCAGATGGTCCCGCCGTCGACTCAGATGGCGCCCCCGTCAATTTCAGGAATGCCGGCCGTTCCGATGACGCCGGGCATGACCCGGGAAGGCCCTCCGCCTATTTCAGAGCCGGGCTACATACCGTATTTTCTAAGGCAGAACATTGGGAGAAATGTCCTGGCCGAATTCATAGTAGGCACGAATATGTATCAGGACAAAACGGGTATTATAACTGAGGTAGGAGTAAACTATTTCGTTCTCCGTGACCAGAATTTCAACGCGGATGTTATGTGCGATCTGTACTCGGTAAAGTTCGTCACTATTTTACCCGGCGCGCAGCCCACTCTTGGACGCTAACAGAAACAGGTGTTTTAGGCATTGCGCGCGGCGCCGGCTTTGTCGGCGCCGCGCGCTTTTTTAGCGGGAATTAACAGCCAAATGACCGCGACGAAACTTGTCTTGGGCCCTTCTCCGGTTCCGGGCTTCTTCCTACATACGCGCAAAAAGGCATAGATATATTCCAATCCGTTATTAGTTTAATACATATCCTGATATTAAAAATATTTGACTTTGCTGGCTCAGAAATATATAATTATCTAAAATTAGTGTTTGCTTATGGCAACACTGAAAATGGAGGATAAACATGAAAAGAATTTTAACTGTCGTATTGGCAATCGCGCTGATACTGTCGATGGCTGCGCTTTACGGCTGCAAGAAGTCCGAGGAGCCCGCTAAAACAGAGGCGCCTGTTGTCGAGGCGCCCGAAACCGAAGCACCCGAAACCGAAGCACCCGAAGCGCCTGAAGCGCCCGAAGGCGAAGTAACGGAAGAAATGCTCAAGAACTCAAAGCCCAACGAATACGTTCAGGAAAAGCTGGACGCGGGCATGGAGCCTCTTATCACCTTCGTTACCCCGCGCCTCGCGTCCGACTTCCTTGTAGGCATTGACAACGGCCTGAGGGAAAACTTCGAAAAGCTCGGTTACTCATACACGACCGCCAACGCGAACAACGACCCCACTCAGATAGTGACGCTCGTTGAAAACGCCGTCCAGATGGGTTCGGCCGCGGTTATCGTACTTGACATAGGCGAAGGCCTCTCAGACGTCTGCAAGAGAGCCGAGGAGCTGGGCACGCATATAGTGACCTTCGGCGCTCCCCCTCTTTTTGACGTGGCCGGCAAAGTCATTCTCGACCAGGGCGAGCAGGGCAAGCAGGGCGTTTTAATGCTCCAGGCCTGGCTCGACCAGGTGTATCCCGACGCCGCAGACGGCTCCATTCACGCGTTTGTCACAACCGAATATTCAACCGAGCAGAATAAAGCCCGTTCCGAAGCTTTCAAGAAGTATTTGACTGAGGATAAGCGCATCACCTTATCGTTTGTCGGCGAGCATGTCGCCATTTCCTCCGACGAAGGCTTCACCATGGCTCAGGACGCCTTCACGGTTGACCCCGAAATCAAGGTCGGCCTTCTGTTCAACTCGGCTACCACAGTGGGCGCCAACAACTATATAGTTTCAAACGTGCCCGCCGCTGACCTGCCGAAATACGGCCTCTTCTGCAACACTCAGGACGCCGCTCTAATAGAGCTCATCAAAGCCGGCGCCAATAACGAAGGCAGCTGCATACGCGGCACCATCGGTCAGGGCGGAACCACCGGCCCCTGGGAAAGCGCGTTCAACTGCGCCATCGCGCTGCTGACAGGCGGAGAGGAATACGGCTTTATTTACTACGACCGCATGTACGCAATTGACAACTTCGGTTACGAGTACGATTCAAAGGCGTAAGACAAGACAAAAAATCCTCCGGCACTGCCGGGGGATTTTTTATTGCCCTCTTGCCGCCGCCGCGACCGGTTCCCGTGAAGTATCTGCGCGACAGCGGCATTCCGCTTAGCGTATGACGGGAAATGACGGATTTCCGGTTGGGCGCGCGGCGTCATCGCACGGCTTTTTTCGAGTTTTTCAAACATATACTAATCCCCCAGTTGATATACCGGGGGATTTTGTGATATTATTATATAAATACCGCGCCTCGGCTATCTTGCCCGGGCTGACTTTAAGAGAGGTAGATTATGCGCATAGATTTTGAAAACCACTTTTACTCCGAGAGATTCCTCGAGGTTGTAAAATCCCGTACCGAAATCCCGTACATGGAGCCGGACACGCTGACAATACACCATGGCGGCGGTTCCTGCTCGCTGCCGATTAAACCCATTGTTCCCGCTCTTGTCGACCTGGGCGAGCAGAGGATAAGCGAAATGGACAAATGCGGCGTGGACGTGGCTATCGTAAGCTCCTCGCTCGGCATAGAGCAGCTTCCGGCCGGGCTGGCGCTTGAGGCGGCGAAGGAATCCAACGACACGCTTTACATGGGAATCTGCAAATATCCGGAAAGGCTGCGCGGCTACGCCATCCTCTCGGTGGACGATATCGGAGACTCGGTAAAAGAGCTTGAGCGCTGCTCAAAAGACCTCGGTTTTGTCGGCTGGAACGCGTTTTCGAACTACGACGGGGAAATGCTGGACAGCCCGAGGTTCTTCCCGCTCCTCCGCAAAGCGGCCGAGCTGGATATGCTAGTATATATACACCCCTGCTTCCCGGCCATACCCGCGCTTCACGAATACGGTCCGGCAATGGCGGCCGCGGGCTTCGGCTTTGCCGTGGACGTCAGCACCTGCCTGCTGCGCATGATATTCGCCGGAATCTTTGACGCTCTGCCCAACCTCAAGGTTATGATAGGCCACCTCGGCGAGGGCCTGCCCTTCTCGCTTGACCGCCTTGACTCCCAGGCCGCAAGGACGAACAGGAATTCGGCCGCCGTCAACAAGGAGCTTCCAAGCTATTATTTCCGGCATAACATCTGGGTCAGCACAAGCGGCAATTTCTCCTCAGCCGCCTTTAAGTGCGCTAAGGATGTCCTGGGCATAGACCGCATCGTGATGGGCACCGACTACCCGATGGAATCCCTTGAGCGCTCTGCCGAGTTTGTCGATACGCTCGAGCTTTCGAAGGGCGACAGGGAGAAGATAATGTTCCGCAACGGTATGAGGGACTTCAAGCTGAACCTTAAATAATTACCCGTCAAACGGGATAAGGCGGCTGCCCCGCCCCGGGCAGCCGCTGAAATGATGTTTTTGACTGCGCCGCACAAATCATATATATATTTATAGTATAAATCATATTTATCGGGAGATTATTGCCATGATTAAAATCACGTCGGACAGCACCTGCGATCTTTCACCCGAGATATTGAACCAAATGGACATCACGCTCTACCCTCTATATATACTTGTCGACGAAAAGCAGTATCGCGACGGGGTGGACATTGTGCCCGCGGATATTTTCAGATATGTGGACGAGGAGAAAAAAACGTGCAAAACCGCGGCCATAAACGTATATGATTACGAGCGCTTCTTTGCGGAGCTTTCCAGGGACTACGAAGCCGTTATACATATATGCATCGGCAGCGGGTTTTCCTCCTGCTATCAGAACGCCGCGGTTGCGGCCGCGGGCTTTGACAATGTATACGTAATTGACTCGCGCAATCTTTCAAGCGGAAGCGGGCATATTGTATATGACGCCGCTCTTATGGCAAATTCCGGTATGCCGCCTGAGGAGATATGCAGCCGCCTGGAGGAAATTATACCGAGGGTCGACGCGAGCTTTGTAATAAACGAGCTGGACTATCTGTATAAGGGGGGGCGCTGCTCGGGGCTTGAGGCCCTGGGCGCGAAGGTCCTGCAGCTAAGGCCCTGCATCGAAGTTATAGACGGCAGGATGAAGGTCGGGAAAAAGTACAGGGGGAGCTTTGACCACTGCCTTGCGGCCTATGTCAGGGATAAGCTTGCGGATAAGGACGACATTGATTTGAGCAGGATCTTCATTACGCACACCAGGTGCTTTCCAGAGACCGTCGAGGCGGTCAGGCAGGCAGTGATGCAATACGCCGATTTCGATGAGATAATAATGACGCGCGCGGGAGGCACGATCTCCTGCCACTGCGGGCCCATGACTCTCGGCATTCTGTTTAAGCGCAAAACAAGTAAATAAGCAACGAGGCGGCCGCCAAAACGCGGCCGCCGCCTTTTTCAGATCGTCCTGCCTATTTCGTTGCCCCTCCAGATAGAATCCTTCATCTTGCCCGGCCTGGAGTTGTCGCCTATAACCTCGTAGGGATAGCCCGTCTTTTTAACCATCTCCGTGACCTTGTCGTTGGGTACGTTTCCCGCAGCTATAATAAGGGCCTGGCAGGGAATTATTATATGCTTGCCGCTTTTCTCGGCGATAACTCCGTTACTGTCCAGGCCGATGCAGCGCGTATTCGTATATACCTCTATATTGTGCTCTTTCAGGTATCCCAGCATATAGGGAGCTATATACATCTCGAGGTCCCTGCCGACAGTGTCGAGCATTTCAATTACTATGGCGGTTTTTCCCTGCTCCGTGAGTATCTCGGCGATTTCAAGGCCCGTAAGGCCCCCGCCCAGCACCGCCACTATTTTCTCTTTTACCCGCCTGTGCCTGAGGAAGTCGCGGGCCTCGTAAACCGGCAGCCTGCCCTCGCCCTCCAGTTTAACGCGCATCGGTTCTGACCCCGCCGCCACGATAATAAAATCCGGGTCAAGCGCTCTTATGCGTTCTTCGGTGGCCTCCGTATAGAGCCTTATATCCACGCCCGATTTCATCGCTCGGTACCCGAGGTTTATGGCGGACAGGCGGAAAATTTCCTTATGGGGCGCTATTCCAGCCAGCAGGAACTGGCCGCCCAGCTCGCCTGTCTTTTCAAACAGCGTGACCTTATGCCCCCGGTCCGCCGCCACGCGTGCGGCCTCAAGCCCGCCGACGCCGCCGCCTATGACGAGGATGTTCTTCGGCTTTTCAGCGGGAGAATAGTCAAACTCGCCTTCGTGGCCGGTCGCCGCGTTGTATACGCAGGAGGCCCCGCCGCCCGCGAACATGTTCTCGACGCAGCCGCTGTTGCATGAGATGCAGTGGACAATGTCGCCCGGCCTGTTTTCCATAGACTTGAGCACGAAGTCCGGGTCGCACAGCTGGACCCTCCCGAGTGAAATGAAGTCGGCCTTCCCGGAGCGCAGTATCTCCTCTGCCATTTCCGGAGTATTAATCCGCCCGGCGCAGATGACGGGGACGTTGACGGCTTCCCGTATGGCGCCGCAGTTGCCGGCGTTTATCATATAGGGGAAATAGTAAGGCGGCACTGTATACGGCATCGCTCCGTAGCAGCCCTGGGACACGTCGAGCGCGTCGGCTCCCGCCTCCACGAACCATTTGGCGTTGCGTATCGCGTCTTCAAGCGTAACGCCGTTTTCAACGTTCTCGCTGCCGACTATGCGGACGATAATCGGGAAGTCCGGCCCCACCTTGGAGCGCACGTCCTTAATGACCTCTATGCCGAATCTGGCCCGGTTTTCGGAACTGCCGCCGTATTCGTCGCTGCGTTTATTTGAGTATTCGTTGAGAAAGCTGTCGATAAGATATCCGTGGGCGCCGTGAAGCTCAACAGCCTCAAATCCAGCCTTTTTGGCGCGAAGCGCCGCGTCGCTGAAGCTTTTAATAATCTCGTGGATCTCATCCGCCGTCATCTCGTGGGGCATCTCCCGTATAAGCGGGCTGGGTATCGCGGAGGGCGCGAACGGTTCTCCGCCCCTGGGCTTTCCGGACTGCTGCGGGCCCCCGTGCCACAGCTGTATGCAGGGGACGCCTCCGGCCTCTTTTATAGCCCCTGCCAGCCTGCTTAAGCCGGGAAGGAATTTATCGTCATATATTCCCGGGGTATGGGGGTTATAGGACGTATAGTGGACGACGGCTATCTCCACGATATTCATCGCGCAGCCGCCCTCCACCCTCCGGACATGGTAATCAATAAGCTGCTGGGTAATAAACCCTTCTTCGTCCGCGTAGCCGGAACCCATCGGGGGGAATACCGACCTGTTTTTGAGCCTCAGGCTGCCTATCCTGCCCTCGGAGAGAAAAATGTCATACGCCATATTTGGACCATCCTTTCAGAAAAATCTGCTTAGTCTATTATTGTCCGCACATGGCAAAAAAACCGCCCCGTAGCTTAGGGGGCGTTTTTTTAGTCAAGATTTGAGACAAGCGCGTCAAGCAGCCTCCCGTCCGCGTTCTGCGAAAGCTCCCATATCGATACGCCCCCGAGGCCGTTCCTGACCGCGTACCCGGCTTTCTCGCCCAGCGACTGCTCGTCGTCGTAGCTTATGAAAATTGAGCCGTTATAGAGCCAGGGAACCTGCGCTAGCTCGCTGACGTATCTTGTAAACTCTCCCTGGGGCAGGAAAGCCGTCATAATCTTGTCGTAGGAGACCGTATCAAACCCCGAATGCTTGGCGTAAAGCCCGTCCTCGCTTTCTTCGGCGCAGCTGTAGACATAGCCGTAAAAAGGCACGCCGAGGACTATTTTTGACGCGGGAAAGCCTTTTTCTATCCAAAGCTTAACCGACTGGTCGGCGCTCGCTATGCTCTGCGGCGACTGCTGCGAATGGGCCCGGAGCGGCGCGTTAAAATCCGTGTAGGGCTCCCAGCCCCCGTGCAGATCGTAGGTCATGATGGTGGCGAAGTCCACATACTCCGCCATTTTTGGAAGCTCCGTGTTCTCTGTATAGCCGCTGCCGGCCCCTCCGGCAAAGGATAAAAGATACTGCTTGCCGTCCATCTCGCCCTGTTTATCAAGCTTTTTCCGCAGCTCCTCAAGCAGGAGGGTATAGTTCTCCCTGTCCTCCGCCCTGTTGGAATTTGTCTCAAGCCCCCCGTATACGGGAAACTCCCAGTCGATGTCAATCCCGTCAAAATCGTATTTTTTTAAAAATTTCACGGCGCTGCCTGCAAAAATCTCCCTGCTCTCCTCGCTGAGCGCCGCGTCTGAAAATCTTCCGGAGCCCCTCCAGCCCCCGACCGAGATCATAGTTTTAAGATGCGGATAGGCTTTCTTAAGCTCCCGGAGCTCAGCGAAGTTCGAGGTGTCCACGGTGTTTTTTATCACCACTTCCATATTGCCGCCTATTGCTGCAAACGCGTACAAAATAACGTCTATATTCTCAGCGTCGATTTTTAAGGGCGTAAATCCCCTGTCCGCGGCCATGCCGTCGTAGTAGCCTACGACAAGCATATGGTCTTCTTCGCCTGTGTCCGTGAAATCGCCGGCTTCGCCGGCTGCCGGTAAAGCCTGCGTCGAAAGCGCCTCTGTTGACGCCTCTCCCGGCGCCGGGATGCAGTCCGTTCTGATTACGGCTGCAGTTTCCTCCTCTGCCGGCGGAGGCCCAGCGCCAGCCCGCCCCGCTCTGCCCGGCGAGAGAGGAAGCGTTAAAATGAGCGCTGCCATAAGCGCCGGAAAAGCGCGGAAAGCCTTATGTTTAAGCATATGTCTTCCACCCGGATGTGCCCGCAAAGCTTCGGCGGCAAAATCCCACGCGCCTTGTCTGCGGAATTATTTGTCATAACCTGATTATAAGTGCTGGGAAAGATAAATAGAACCGGTAAAACCTTCCATGCGCGGGAACGCTCTCTACGTCGCCGCGCCCCGCGCTCTCCGTTTCACCGGAGAAGGCGGCCTTATGTGCCGACGCCGGTCTTGGCACAGCTTGAGCTCCATTTGCCGCAGCGGTCACCATAGCACGCCCTGAGCTCGTTTTTTGAGCTTATCATTACTATCTCGCAGGCGTTCGGGCAGTCCTTGCACTCCGTGCTCTTAACTGAGAAATCGTCGTATATGCTGTCAAATCCGCAGAAGCCTGTCTGCTTGCCGCTCTCCTCAATCTCCTCACGGGCGAGCAGCGCCGCGCCGTATGCGCCCATGACGTCGTAATACTCGGGGATAATCAGCTTTTTCCCGAGCATTTTTTCAAACGCCGCCACAATTCCCACGTTGGCCGCGACTCCGCCCTGAAACATGATCGGGTCCTCAATAATCTTGCCTTTTGCCAGATTGTTCATGTAATTGCGCGCCAGGGCCTCGCAAAGCCCCGCTATAATATCCTCGCTGCAGTGCCCCGTCTGCTGTTTGTGTATCATGTCCGATTCGGCAAACACGGCGCACCGGCCCGCTATGCGCACGGGGTTTTTCGCGCGTATGGCGTACCCGCCGAATTCCTCGATGGGAATATCCAGCCTGGCCGCCTGCCTGTCCAGGAACGAGCCTGTCCCGGCGGCGCAGACCGTGTTCATCGCGAAATCGTTCACGACGCCGTCTTTTATGAAAATGATCTTCGAATCCTGTCCGCCTATCTCCATTACCGTCCGCACGCGGGGCTCGATAAAGCAGGCCGCCGCTGCATGGGCGGTTATCTCGTTTTTTATTACGTCGGCACTGATCATGAGCCCGGCGAGCTGCCTGCCGCTGCCCGTCGCGCCCGCTCCCCTGATTACGGCGCCTTTTGCGTTCTCGGCCATTATTTTCAGCCCGTTTTTCAGCGCGTCTACGGGATAGCCTTTTGTTTTCAGGTAAAGCCTGTGCCTTACGACGCAGTTTTCGTCCATCGCGACGAAGTTGCTGCTGACTGATCCGATATCCACGCCTATATATAAGCTCTCTTTCACTATACAAGTCTCCATTCCTGTCTCAAAATAAGCGATCGCCGCCCGCGTCCGCGTGAAACGCGTCTTCGGCCTGACAGCTCCTATCGAATGCTGCCTGCCCTTTTCCGGCTCCTGAGCATGTCCAGGAAGGCCTCTATCCTCGTATCGTAACCGGCCTTACCCGTAACCTCGTCCACTATCAGCGTCATAACCGGGAAGTCCTTGTCCCGCTGCACAGCCGGGAGTATCGATTTTGCTATTACTTCCGGCATGCAGCCGAGCGGGAAAATCTGTATGGCCCCGTCCAGGCCGCGCTTTTTGGAGAGGACGGCCTCGCCGACGCACTCTCTCCCGTGCCCTCCCACCGTATTGGGCAGGTACTCGTCCGCCGCGCGGTTCACGGCGAGAGAATTGAGCTTAAGCGGCTTTAAAACCAAATCCTTAACCCACCATGTGGGCGTTAGCATCCTCTCCGTGGACACCCCGAAATCCATCAGACTGTCCTCTATAAACAGATTTGAATAGGGGTCTATGACGGTGAATATCTCGCCGATAATCGCGATTTTGAGCGGATTTTTGTCCGTATCCAGCTCCACTGAGTCAAGCTTTCTTAAATATGATTTAAGCAGGGCTATGGTTTCGCGCGGGCTTCGGGCGATTCTCGCCCGGGCTTTGCAGGCGTTAAGCAGCTTCCTGCATTCTCCTTTGTTTTTTTCAAAACCCGCAAGATAGTGAGCCCTTGCGTCCAGCCTGTCGCAAAGCGCCTCAACCTGGAGCGCCGCCTTAAGCGCCCGTATTTTTTCGTCCGTCCTGAGCGGGCTGGCTTCGGATACTTTCCTTACGCGGTTTCGAAGCTCGTCAAGGCCGATATCCTTTGAAATATCCAGGACTATGAAATCGACATTGCCGTAACCGAGCTTTTTTAGAATCTTCATAGCCAGCTCGCAGTACTCCCCGTACCTGCACGGCCCGCAGCTTCCGGTCAGGAGTATCGTATCCGCGCCCCGCTCAATTGTCTCGATGAAATTGCCCAGAATCAGCTTAAACGGAAGGCAGATCTCCTCCGGGGCATGGAGAGCGCCAAGCTGCATAGTCTTTTTATTGTTTTCCTCCGGCATTACATGGGAAATCTCAAGTCCCTGGCACAGGGCCCTCGCGGCTATGGCTATATTGCCCATATTGGGGAATGTCAGCACCATGGCGGCACCTCCTTTTCAGCATGTCCGAAAAAGCCTCGAGCCTTGTCGCCTGCCCCGCTTCCCCGGTGTGTTCGTCCAGCTTAAGCACAAGAAAGGGGAAATCCCCGATCTCGTTTTTAATTAGCTCGGTGACGACCGAATCTATGCCGCACGAAAAGGACGAAAGGTATATGATCCCGTCGGCCTTTTTTGTCCTGTATATGTGGACGGCGGCTCCGTAGTATTCGCGGCCAAGCGTCCAGAATGGCTGCTTGAAAAGCTTTTCCGCTTCCCTTCTTATATCGGCGCAGCCGATGCGCTCCGCGGTGAAGACGCCGACTCCCAGAGCGTTGAGCTTCTTTTTCACGTCCATGTTTATATAGGCGTCGCTGATGTTATAGCTGTGCCCGAGAAGCGCAGCCTTGACGGGAAAGCCTTTGTCGGCAGGCATCAAATCCGCCTTCGCCTGCGCCTTTACGGCCTTATTAAGAGCCGAAGCGTATACGCCGGCGCTGCCGCTTGTTATCATGCCGCCCGCCTTTTTTGCCCATTCAAGCAGGCGGGGGCGGCTTATGGAATAAACAGGCGCGTCTATAACAGGCGGCAGGTCCGCTATGCTGTTTCGGAGCATTTCGTTGAGCCCGCAGAACATCGGGCAGATATATTTATGCTCCTCAAAGCCCATGACGCGCGGTATAAACAGGGCGTCGCACCTTCCTTCGAGCCATGAGACATGGCCGTGGAAAAGCTTGACCGGCAGGCAGGCCTCGTCCACGCAGGCGGATACGCCTCTGTCCAGTATTTCTTTGTTTGTTCTCGGGGATATTACTGTTTCCGCCCCGAGCTCCTCCAGAAAGGTTTTCGCGAACGCGCCGTACTTATGGAAGAGAAGGCCTCTTGGTATTCCAATTTTCATGTATATCTCCCGTACTTCCGAGACGAAGAACCGTGAAGCTTCCAATCGTTTCAGGATACCGGCTCTCGGCCGCGTATGTTTCCTATTAATTATTTCCCCCTGGTTTTTACTGTATTCCGGAACTGGGCATAATTAATAGACAAATAACCTCGAATTTCGCCAAAAATTCGAAAAAATGTAATTTTTATTTAATTGTCGAATAAATTGTGATATAATTAGTATAATACAGGCGCGCCAAGCAATGGAAAACCATGGCTTAACATCGGAGCACTCACTCTCTGGGCAAAGCTCAGATTCGGCAATTAATTTACGAAGAGGCTGAAATGAAAAAAGTACTTTTATTGACAACCGGAGGGACCATAGCCTCCGCCAAAGGGGAAGAAGGCCTCAGCCCGGCGCTGTCCTCGGGCGTTCTCCTGCGCTATATTTCTGATTTGAGCCAGGCCTGCGATATAAAGGGGAAGGATCTGCTCAGCCTGGACAGCTCGAATATACAGGCGGAGGACTGGCAGCTCGTCGCCGGAGCCGTATATAATTCGCTTGAAGATTTCGACGGCTTCGTCATTACGCACGGCACAAATACTATGGCCTACACCTCCTCGATGCTGAGCTTCATGCTGCAGAATCTAAAAAAGCCGGTCGTGCTGACCGGCTCTCAGGTTCCCATCGACTATCCGTTCTCGGACGCAAAAGACAATCTCCGCCTGGCTCTGGCCGCGGTCGATTCCTCCATACATGGCGTGACGGTCGCTTTTAACCGGAAAATCATAAACGGCTGCCGCGCGGTCAAGGTCCGCACGACGGGATTCGATGCCTTCGAGAGCGTAAACGCTCCCTGCCTGGGTGAGCTTTTCCCCAACGGCCTGCGCCGATTCGAGGATTTCCGCCCGGAGCCGGGCGAACGCGCCGCCCTGCGCGACAGCATATGCCCGGACGTTTTTCTTTTGAAGCTGATACCGGGAACCAGGCCCGAGGTATTCGATATGCTTTACAGCATGAAATACAGGGGAATAGTTATTGAAGCCTTCGGCCTGGGCGGCCTGGACTATTTAAGGCGCAGCCTGCTGCCGAAATTGGAAATGCTTACGGAAAACGGTGTCCCCGTGGTAGTATGCAGCCAGTGCCTTTACGAGGCCTCCGACCTGTCCGTATACGAGGTCGGAAGGATGCTGCTTGGCTGCGGTGTAATCTCGGGCTGGGACATGACCACCGAAGCGGCGGTTACAAAGCTGATGTGGGCCCTGGGCCAGACAGATAAGCCCGGTGAGATAAGGCGTATTTTTGAGACGAATTACGCCGGGGAGATTGATCCGTCCAACTTCGTCTCACTATGACAATTCTTGAAAGAGGAAGCACATGAAGAATATTAAGAGCGCCATTTTTATACTGATTGCTGCCGCCGCCGCGGCCGCTATTTTCACGGGCGCTTTTAAAACCACGCTGAAGGATATGATGATTCACGGCGAGCAGCAGCAGATGAGCCTGGACATGGTTCTCGGGCGGAGCCGGAATTTTGTTCGGCTTCTGAGCCTGTACGGTAATAATTTCTTTTATATATTCGACCCGGACGACGGCTCGGAGCTGTTTGACCTCATAAGCTATGACGCCGAGTCTGACACTTACCGCCTGGACTACTCCACGACGGGCGGCAGCCTAGGCACGCTTATCGGTCAGGGGGCTCCGGAGGGCGAGGGGCTTAAGAAGCTTGAAATGGAAATGGCCTTATATTTAAGCGGATATTTTTCGGCAATACATGAAAAAGTACCTGAGCTTGCATGGATATCTTACATGAGCGATAACAATTTTCTTTTGATATACCCCAATGTACCCGTTGACTTTCATTATTCGCAGGAATTTAAAAGTATGGAGGCCTACAAGGTTGCCGTTTCGGAAAGCAATCCGTCGCGGCAGCCCAAATGGACAGGCGCATATACCGACCTGACCGGGAAAGGGCCTATAGTCACAGTCTCCGGCCCCATATATCTGGACCATACTTTCCTCGGCGCCGTCTCGATTGGAATCACGGCGGACGCGCTGGGAAAGCACATGATCGGGGAGTATTACAGCTGCCTGGTTGATAGTGACTGCACTGTTATCGCCGCAGAATCCGGTACGGCCAGTTACTTCAAAAACCCGGGAGACTTCACCGAAATTTCATCAGACTGCGGGCAGGATTTGCTCGAAATCCAAAACGGTACGGTCAGCCGGGTCGGAATGAATTATTACTATAGGTCCGATATTACCGAAGCGCCGTGGACGCTTCTTATTAGCTGCCCTGTGCTTTTTATAGCAGGCAAGGCCGCGCTTTTAACTCTGCCCGTAATAATAATCTGCGTACTGCTGCTATATACCCTGCAAGAGATCAAAAGCAGAAAAAAAGCGGAAGAGAGGATAGCTCAGCTCGCTGTCACTGATAATCTGACAGGGCTGAAGAACAGGTATTATCTGGATCAGGTAATAAAAGAGGAATTTGATCATTCAAAAAGACACAAGTCTCCGCTGTCCATCATTATGTTTGATCTGGATAATTTCAAACAAATAAACGACACCTGGGGGCACGAAATAGGCGACGAGGTGCTGCGGCAGAAGGCGGAGATTGCACAGGATTCGATACGCGGCTCGGATAAACTCATCAGGCTTGGCGGCGAGGAGTTTTTAATCGTGCTCCCCCGAACCGATTTAAACGGGGCTTACAAAGTAGCCGAGAAGCTGCGCCAGTCATTTGAAACGCTGCGCCACCCCGTCGTCGGGAAGACCACAGCGAGCTTCGGCGTCGCTCAGAGGGCCGGAGCTGAGGACTTCCCGGACTTATACAGAAGGGCAGACGAGGCCCTATACAAGGCAAAAGAAAACGGGCGCAGCCAGGTTGTTGCCGCTCAAATGCCCGATGCCTTCCGCAGGGAAGGCTGAGTACCGGCAGGCGCAATGCCGAAAATTCATTTGCCTTAACGCAAGACCCGCGGAGCCGGTTATCGCCGGTCCCGCGGGTCTTTTATTTTTCCGGGTCATATTTCCAGCCCGCTTCAAAATGTATATCGGCATGTTTTAAAAAAATAATAAAAATGAAAGGAGGCGCCAAATGAGAAAGAAAAAAAACGGCAGGAAGCAGCAGTATTTCAAAATGGAGACGGCAAGCGAGATAGGAATCAACCAGTTTGCAAACGACCATTTTAAGGGCCACGTGCCCACTAATTATAAGCCGGGCGATGTCGTGGGCAGGCCCGGCAGGCGCATGGTGCAGCGTATTAATGAATCAGAGGATGACCTGACGGAGAAATACTGAATGAAAGACGAACGGCCCGAAAAGGGCGGGCGCGGAAAGAGCGCCGACGAGAGGAAAAAAAAGGCTTCGCCCGCAGGCGCCCGCACGAAGCCCAATTACAACGCCGATAACGACAAGCTTGAAAACGGCTTCGACGATTTGGACGGCGGTTTTATGATGTCGGTCAGCGAGATTATTGACTTTTCGGAGGGCGCCGATTCTCCGAACGAATACCACAACTGACTAAATAGATTCACGGTTTTTCGCACTGAAAATTCCGGGGGCCCAGCGGCTCCCGGAATTGCTTTGTGTTTAACCCGGAATTGCGGATTATAGCAGTTATTCCAGGGTAAAGCCGATCCACAGGCTGTCTGGCCCTTCCGGAGCGTCGGAAGAAAGGAACGCCGTGTATTCCAGTTCGCCGGGCAGGCCGCTGTCCGCGGGAAGCAGGCACTCAAGCTCCAAAGCCCCGTAGTGCTTTAAAAGCGAGCCCGCGCAGCTTTTAAGCTCGCCGTCACACATTGTTGTCTCCGCTATAAGCAGCCTGTTTCCCCGCAGTTCGCCCCGCAGCAGGTATTCTTTTCCGCCCAGGACAAGCTTATGCGCGAAGCCCCCGCACAGGCGCGTCTCCCTGATCGCGTACCTGATGAATGAAATGTCCCAGCAGATGCATCCTCCCCACGAAAAGTATTCGTCCCGAAGCGCCTTATACTCCTCGTCGGACACATCGGACACGGCGACCGGGGCGCCGCCGCCCGACCCGAGGCTTACGCGCTTTCTTGAAATCAGCTGTCTGAATCCCAGCGCTTTATAGAAATCGCAGAGCTGTTTATCAGCGGACAGCAGGCAAAGCGCCTTGCCGGAAGCCTTCAGATTCGCGGCGAGGGCCTTCATAAGACCTGAGGCGACATATCGGTGCCTGTAAACAGGGTGAGTCCCCAGCGCGTAGGCGTAAACTGCGGGTCCCACTTCGCGAATATGGCACTCAAATCCCCAAACGGCCCCCGCTATATGATCTTCCAGCACCTCAAAGTACGGCCGTGTGGACTCCGGTTTGTTATTCATAAAAAAGTCTATATACTCCGGGCTGTCTCCGAAGGAAAGCTCCCAGAGCTCCCTGAGCTCCCTGTCAATATCCATCATTACGCCGTGCGCTCCACAGTTTTACAAGCTCCGACGGTTTGGCGTTGAGCTTATGCCTGCGTATGCCGGGGCTGTCTACATCGTCCTCCTGGTTGATTATGCGGACAGTCTCCGGCAGGGTCTTGTAGAGCTCCCAGTGCAGATACTCGTCAATATTGGGAACCAGCGTTTTTGAGAAATTCAAATCGAATATCTCCTCCGAGACCATCGTTCCGAACGCCGCCGCCCTGTCGTTCCCGCCTTCGCTGAGGATTATCCCGTGCAGTTCAAGCTCTGAGAAATGCCTGAGAGCCTCCAGTGTCGGACGCGAATCGGCCTTTCCCTTCATCCTGCCATGCTCCGCCTCCCACCGCCGTACCACCTTCTCGGCGCGCGATATGTTCGATTCGTCCAATAATTCAACCTTCCATACCGAAGCCTCCGCCGCGCGCCTTATGCGCGAGCGCAGGCGCTTGAAGTCTCCGCCCTGCAGTTTTATCTGCTCGTCGCGGTCATACAGGTACTCAAAATCCCCGCGCACTTCCTCGCATATAAACTCGCCGGGAAACTCACTTTCAAGGAATTCAACCTCGGGCTGCCTCAGGTAATGGAGCGAAGCGTCGGGCAGGGTCTTGACCCAGGCGACAAATTCCCGCTGTTTTTCAGGCGATCCGCACGGGAACTGGAAGGCGTTTTTTCCGCGCGCCTCAAACCTGACCATAAACGCGTCCTGCTCCACGCAAATCGTAAACCTGCAGTCGTCTTTCCATAGATACAAAGATGTATACGTGTAGGCCGCCAGGAAATTCCCGCTGCGCCGTCTTATGTCCTCTACTGCGGCGCGGTCTTTTAGCGTAATGGGGTGAAATTCAAAATGCATAGCTTCCTCTTTAGTAATTTAGTATTTTATCCGCCGATTTACCGGCAAAAGGGCCGCTCCCAGCGCGGCCCTTTTTATTCTATCTCTCGTACTCCTCGTCTTCGTAGCTGTCTTCATCGCCGGAATTATCCTCGCTAACCTGTTCATTCTCATGATACCATTCGTCGAAACGTTCCCTGAACCTGGTCCATGTGCTCTTCTTCTTTTCACCGGACTCTTTCCCGGCCGGTCTGTCAGCCGTATCGCCGGGTCCTTCATCGGCCTTAAAAAAGGAAACCAGTTTTGTTTTGGCTGCAACCATTCCGTCAACAATCCCTTCTCCGATTTTTGATAAAGCTGCGATTGATAAAGCAGCGATCCTTCTTGATGAAGCGACAAGCTTTTTTGTTGAAGCAGCGATCTTTCCTGATAACGCAGCGATCTTTCCTGATAACGCAGCGATGAATTTCCCAGTATCGGAAGCTTTCCCCGCCTCAGTCCGGGACCTGGCTTCAATATTATGCGCCGTTTCGCCCGGGCTTACCTCGCCGGAGCCATTCTCCGTCCCCGGAATTACGGCTTTTGTTTTTGCGTCTTCCCTGCTTCGGGCTATTCTTTCCAGGGCTTCCTCAAATGTCTCGATCGCCGCGCCCTGCCCGGCATCCGTGAGGTCCTCAGTATCGGGCCCGGGCGCATGTTCGGCTTCGGCCCGCTCTACATATTCCGGCTCTGTCTCCCCGCCGTATTCGTATACGTCCTCCGTTATATTTTCCGTCCCGGATTCGGGTTTATACCCGTTATCCGCATCATCATAATACGCCGTTTCAGCCTCATTTTCACCTTCCGCGGAATAACTGTTTATAAGCCTGTCTACCGAGGCAAGCACATCCTCGATTGTCTCCGTCTCCGGCTCCGTCTGTAGGGCGGGCTGTACCGGCTCCGTTGCGGAATCAGCGGGCGCGGCGCCGCCCGATACTCTGGTTCTGTACCTCATAACGCCCGAAAGCGAGCCCAGCACTATCCATGAAACTACGCCCGTAACCAGCCCTGTCAGTATGGAAACGAACAAAAGCACGGGCAGGTAAGTAAGCGGCGCGGAGCTTCCGAGCACCTTCATCGCCGCCAGTATCTGGCCTATATTGTGCGCGGCGGCGCCGCCTATGCAGACGCCTATAGGCGATATATACCTTGAATACATTAAAAGCAGCATTATTATATAGGCCAGCAGACCCCCGCAGAGCGAGAAAATCAGGCTCGTCACAGTGCCCGCGAATACCGAACCCAGAAGGCAGCGGACGATTAGTATGGCCAGCGCGGGGACAGGCCCCATCGTATAGAGCGCGTATACCGTTACGACGTTGGCTAGGCCCAGCTTTATCCCGGGTATTGCGGCGGGAAGCGGAAGCGCCTGCTCGACGACCGAGATTATAAGCGCGAGCGCCGTCAGTATCGCGGACAGGGTTATGGTTTTCACGTCAAACCTGGTTTTTGAATTGGCTTTTATCATACTATCACCCCGTCACGGCATCCGCGTCGGCCTCGCCCGGCGAGCCGTATATGTGTATCATAACACGGTTTGGAAGGCAGACGGCGGTCTGTCCCGATTCGGAGATCATGCCGGTATGGACGCAGTACTGATTAGGGCAGTCGGATTTGACAAAACCCAGCCTGCCGTCTTCCACGAGTATAACATTATGGTATTTCCCGCCGACCTCGATTATGAATTCACCCGAGACGGAATCGAGGTCAAAGCTTTTAATTACCCTGCCGTCCTGCTCGACTACCACATACCGCTCGCGGCCGGGATTGCTTATAAGCAGCCAGAGCGCTATTGCGATCGCGATAAATACGACCGCGCCAATTACGGCAAAATCGGCTCCGGAGGGTTTAATGCGTCTTTCAGTCAGTGATAGCTTCATACGAATATCCTTCCGAGGAGGGCTCAAAGCTCAAACCCCCCGTAATTAGTACCCGCCTGTCATCAGTCACAAGTATCATTTCAAAGTCACGGTACCGCCGCCAGTGCTCTATCGCGCCTTCTTCGCCCATGATATACAGCGCGGTGCTCAGCCCGTCCCCCAGGGCGCCGTCTTCGGAAACTATGGTCACCGATTTCAGGCCCGAATCAGCGCTCATGCCGGTGCGCGGGTCGAGAATATGAACATACTCCCTGCCGTTTTCAACGAAATAACGCTCATATCCTCCGGAGGTGATAATATGACGGTTTTTGACGCTGAGCGTGCCTATATACATTGTCGGGTCAAGCGGGTCGCGGACCGCGACGCGCCACGCCTCGCCCGTGGGCCGGGAGCCCCAGGCAAGCACGTTTCCGCCTATGGATACTATGGCCGAACCGACGTCCATCTTATCAAATATTTCCGAGACTTTATTTGTGGCGTACCCCTTGGCTATGCCGCCGAGGTCGAGCTCCATGCCCTGCTTCATAAGCGTAACCTTGTTTTCTTCAATTTTTACGCTTCCGCCGCCGACAAGCTTAAGCGCTTGCTCAAGCTCGGCATTATCCGGGACGGCCGGCTTATCGCCCGGAAAACCCCAGAGATCCACGAGCGGCGCCACTGTAATATCGAAAAGCCCTCCCGTGCGCATCCATACCGAATACGCGTCATTAAGGCAATTAATCGTATCGTTCCCGACGGTCGTGCTTCCCCAATAGTTGATAAAGTATATATCGCTGTCCTTTGAAAACCTGTCGAACTGGTCGCTCAGGCCCTGTATAAGCTTCCGGGCTTCCTTAACTGCCTTCTGGTCCCCCTCGCATTTTATCGTCACTACGGTGTCCATCGCGTAAAAGCTGGTTTCGCCGCCTGACGAGCAGGCTCCGAAAATGCCAAGCAGCAGGAGGGCGCATAATGCAATTGTTATTTTCTTCATGTTTGCCTCCGGGCGAGCCTGACGAAAACGGTATTAAGCGCCTATTACCGTATTTACAGGTGCAGTAAATGTTAGATACTGTATTTTATCATTTTTATGCGGCCAAATCAAGCTATTGCCTTGTTATCTTTTATTTGATATAATTTGTAACCACAAAAATATTGTTTAGACCAGAATTATGTAATATATATTATGAGTCAGCGGCTACAGCCATTACGACCCGGAGGAAACAGATGACACAAAAAATCAAGAACACACAAAAAAGGGACGAGGCCGGCAGCCGAATTTTCGCCACCTTTATTATTACACTGGCCGCGCTTATATTGCTGCTTATCTGCTATAAATTCTATACGCGCGGCAGCGCAATCCATAGCGTGTATGTCGCGGCGACGGCGATTCAATGGGCCGGGCTGGGCGTTTTCTGCATCTTCGGGGCGCTGCGGCTTATAAAACGCAGAAGCTGGCTTACGCGGCTCTGCCTTGCGGGTGCGGCCGTATGCTTTGGCGGTTATATCGCGGCGCACTACTATATTGAGGGCGTAAAGCTGCTTTCCATAATTGTAACGGGCATAGCGGCGCTTTATCTCGTTTTTCTCGTTTACCGGAGCGAGCTTTTTACCGTGGCCGTCGCCATAGCCCTCGCGGCCCTCGCGACCTGGATGCGCATTGCGGGCTATATTCTCGCCTGGCCCGCTTTCTATCTGGCGGCCGCGTTCGACGTCATTGCATTTGCGGCGCTTATTATATGCAAAAAGAACGGCGGCTTTCTCCGTCTGGGCAAAAAATATTTGCGTTTTTTTGATAAGAACGCGGCCTATCTCCCTCTTTTCATCTCCTGCGCGCTTTCAGCCGCGGTGCTGATAGGCGGTCTGTTCGGCCACGCCATACGCTTTTATTCCATGTTTGCGCTCATCGCCGCCGCTTTTGTTTACGCGGTCTATTATACCGTAAAGCTCATGTAGTCTGTCATCGCCGCCCGCAAGGCGGCGGCTGCGAAAACGGCGCGCCTGCCGCATACTGCCAGGGACGCTGCTGATAATATACGCTAAGCCTCATTATTTAAACGCATGGGGGTTAATATGGAGATTCTCGCTCCCGTCGGCGGGCCCGGGCAGCTGACGGCCGCCGTTCGGTGCGGCGCGGATGCCGTCTATCTCGGCGCCGGAATGTTCAATGCCCGCCAGAGCGCTCAAAAATTTGACGGCGCCGCCCTGCGCGACGCCGTTTCGTTTTGCCGCGGCCGGGGCGTTTCTGTTCACGTCACGCTCAACACGATCGTGTTCGACGACGAGTTTGAAGAGCTTGAACGCGAGCTGCGCGCCATAGCTGAAGCCGGAACAGACGCCGTCATTGTGCAGGACCTCGCCGTGGCCAGGTTCGTGCGCGAATGCTGCCCGACGCTGCCTATGCACGCTTCCACGCAGATGAGCATACACGAGCTCCAGGGCGCGCTCGAGGCCAAGTCGCTCGGATTCTCGCGCGTGGTGCTCGCAAGAGAGCTCAGCCTGCCCGAAATTCGGGAGATTGCCCGGAATTCGGGTATCGAGATTGAGGTCTTCATACACGGGGCTCTCTGCATGTGCCTCTCGGGCGGGTGCTACCTTTCAGCCATGCTCGGCGGCATGAGCGGAAACCGCGGCCGATGCAAGCAGCCCTGCAGGCTTGACTTTCGTGACGGCGCTCGCGGTTACGCGCTGTCGCTCAAGGATATGTCCCATGTCGAATATATAGACGAGCTGCGCGCGGCCGGCGTCGCCTCGCTGAAGATAGAGGGGCGGATGAAGCGCCCGGAATACGTCGCGGCGGCCGTTACCGCCGTCCGCGCCGCGCTGGAGGGCAAAAAGCCCGATATGGAAACGCTGAGAGCCGTTTTTTCGCGCGGCGGCTTCACGGACGGCTATATTAAGGGGCGGCGGACTCTCGATATGTTCGGCCGGCGTACGCGCGAGGACGAGGCGGCCTCGGTCTCCGTCCTGGGTTCTCTCGCAGGGCTATACCGCCGCGAGGGGCAGTTTGTGCCTGTCGACATGGTTCTGAGCGGTTATAATCTGACAGTTACGGACGGGAAGAACTCGGTCACCGAGGAAGTGCGGGCAGGGGCTGCCGATAAACCGGAACAAGGCCCGCCAGGCGGCGAAATCGGCTCCGGCTTCGACGCAGCGGAGCTTACGGAAAAGGCGCGGAAAAACCTCGGGCGCACGGGCAATACGCCGTTTTATCTCCGCGGATTAACCGTTGAAGGCGGCTTTCTCCCCTCTCCTTCACAGCTAAACGCGCTCCGGCAGGCAGCGCTTGGCCGGCTTCTTGAAATAAGAAGTGAAATTGCGCCGCACGAATTCAGGGAGAACTGTTCTCGGCTTAAAACGGAGAGCCGCGAATTCGCGCCGGAGAAGCCCGAATTCAGGTTTCGTTTTGAAAAAGCGTCGCAGATACCTCCCGGCCTGCCACGGTCGACTATTATTCTCCCGCTCGCCGAATGCGCAGAGCATCCCGAGGTCATGCACAAGCACCGTGTGATAGGCGAATTCCCCGCCTTTCTCTCCGGGCAAATCGAGATTCCCGAAGGCGTAAGCGAAATTATCACCGGGAACCTCGGCGGCATTCGCATCGCCCGTGAGCGCGGCCTCGTCATACACGGAGGACACGCGCTCAACATCGTAAACTCCGTATCCCTCGGAGAATACGGGCGCCTCGGGCTAACAGACGTTACGCTGTCGTTTGAGATGAGCATGAGGCGCATACGCGCTCTCGGCCAAAATATCAAGCGGGGCATAATAGCCTACGGGCGACTCCCGCTTATGACGATGCGCGCCTGCCCGCACGGCAAATGCGGCGGCTGCGGCGGGCGGTTTTCGCTAACAGACCGCAGGGGCGCCGTTTTCCCTCTTATCTGTTCGGGGAAGAAATACGTGACACTTCTTAACTCTGTCCCGCTCCATATCGCGGACAAAAAAATCCCGCCGCTGGATTTTCTGACGCTCTATTTCACTATCGAATCGGCCGGGGAGTGCGCCCAAATAATACGCGACTACGAGGAAAAAAGGCCTTACCTGGGAGAGCGCACGGGCGGGCTTTACTTCAGAGAGCTGGTGTAATATGAAAAATCCTCCCGAGCTTCTCGCCCCGGCGGGCGATTTTGAGAGCCTGCGCGCCGCTATACATTTCGGCGCAGACGCCGTGTATCTCGGCGGGCCTATGCTCCAGATGCGCTCCGTAAGCACCGGGTTTTCAGAGGAAAGCCTCGCCGAGGCGATAAGACTTGCTCACAGCCGCGGCGTCTTTGTTTACGTCGCGCTCAATTCGCTGGCCACCGGGCCGGAGGTCGATAAGGCGGGCGAATACATCCGCCTCCTTGATTCGGTCGGCGCCGACGCCGTCATCGTATCCGACCTCGGCGTGCTTACCGCCGTAAAGCAGGCGGCGCCGGAGATGAAGGTACACATAAGCACGCAGGCAAGCTGCATGAACTATCTCGCGGCCCGCCGCTACTACGACATGGGCGCTGAGCGGATTATACTGGCTCGCGAGCTCGACATCTCAGGGATTGCGGACATCAGGGCAAAAACGCCGCCCGATCTGACGCTTGAGGCCTTCGTCCACGGCTCGATGTGCATGGCCTATTCCGGCCGCTGCCTGATAAGCGCGTTTTTAAACAGCCGCAGCGCAAACAAAGGCGAGTGCAGCCAGCCCTGCCGCTGGCAGTATCATCTTATGGAGCACAAGCGCCCCGGTCAATACTTCGAAATTGAGGAAAACGAAAGTGGCACGTCCATACTCAGCTCATACGACCTCTGCTGCATAGGCATGCTCGGCGAGCTTTACGCCGCGGGCGTCGGCTCTTTCAAGATAGAGGGGCGCATGAAGTCCGCCTACTACGTCGGCACTGTCACCAACGCGTACAGGCGCGCCATTGACGGCGGCGATACTAGCGCGCTGCGGCCCGAGCTCGACTGCGTCTCCCACCGCCCGTATTCCGAGGGCTTTTACCACGGCGCTATGAAAAAAGGGGACGTCGGCTGCGAGGGCTATGAGCAGACCTGCCTCTTCGCCGCCAACGTACAGAAGGGCGGCAGGGGTATTGCGCTTGTCCGGCAGCGCAACCGTTTCAGCGTCGGCGACGCGCTTGAAATCGTCTCCCCGAAAAGCCTCGGGCTGAGCTTTCGCGTCGAGAGTATAACAGACTCCGACGGAAACGAGCTGATTTCCGCTTCCACGCCGATGCAGGAGGTGCGTATAAACTGCCCGTATGAGCTGTCGGAGGGTGACCTGCTGCGCATTAGAGTCAGGTAAAGCGCAAAAAAAGCCGGGCACTGCGCTCCGTGCGGGCCCAGCGAATATATAAACACCCCGATTGTTTTTCAGCAGTACTGTCCAACAACGGGGTGCTTTTAGTTTACGGCGTTTTAATCCTGGTTCTTTTTCAGCTTAAAACCGTAGGGCAGAAGCTCGCGCATACGGTAGCTCACATACCTCCCGTCGGGGCGGGCGCAGAGTACCTGCATCTCGTCTGAGAACTCGGCCAGAACCTGCCGGCACATGCCGCAGGGAGTGCAGAATGTATCGCCTCCGGAGGGCACGATGGCAATGCTTATAAAATCAGTATTTCCCGCTGCGACGGCCGCGCCGACAGCCGCGCGTTCCGCGCACAGCGCCGCTGGGTACGCGGAGTTTTCGACATTGCAGCCGGTGAATACCGACCCGTCCCGGCATTCGATAGCAGCTCCGACCTTGAAGCCGGAATACGGGGCGTAGGCGTTTTGCATCGCGTCGTGGGCTAAACTCAGAAGTTCCATATCAGTCATTGGCGGCTTCCCCTTTCCTGATTATAGTGTATTGAAGCGTTTTTTTCAGTTGTTATCCCTGAATCCAACTGTTTCGGCAATAATATAAAGCGGGCGTCCCTTAACCTCGTCGTATATGCGGGAGATGTAGGAGCCTACGACGCCGAGCATAATTAAATTGACGCCGCTTAATAGTAAGAGCGAGGCAAGCACAACATGCCAGCCGGGCATCGGAGAGCGGCATATTGCGCTGACGGCAGTTGCCGCTAAGTAAATAAGGCCAATTAAGCCAAACAGGCAGCCGAGCCATACCGATACGCGAAGCGGCTTGGACGAAAACGCCGTAATACCGTCTGAGGCCAGGCGGAGCATCTTTTTTAGCGGATATTTTGTCTCGCCGGCGAAACGCTCCTCGCGGATATAGTCGACCCAGGTCTGGCGGAAGCCGAGCCAGGACACGAGCCCTCGGACGTAGCGGTTGTGTTCCGGGAGGGTCTTCAAAGCGTCAAGCACTTTTCGGTCGAGCAGGCGGAAATCGCCCGCGTCGACTGGCATGTCCATTTCGGACATGGAGCGCAGGAAGCGGTAAAAAAGCTTCGCCGTTATTTTTTTAAACAGCGTCTCGCCCTTCCGCTTAATTCGGCGGCCATAGACTACCTGCCATCCTTCCCGCCATTTCTCCAGCATTTGGAGCATTACCTGCGGCGGGTCCTGCAGGTCGGCGTCAATGACAATGACGGCGTCTCCGCCGGCTTTGTCCATGCCGGCCGTGATGGCCGTCTGGTGCCCGAAATTGCGCGAGAAGGAAATGAGCCTGAAATTCGGGTCAGCCCGGCAGATCTCTTTTGCCAGCTCCGGCGTCCTGTCCCGGCTGCCGTCGTTGACAAGTATGATCTCGTATTCTTCGCCGCACTGCTCCATGGTCTCGCGAAGGCGGCGGCAGCTCTCGCCTATGACTGCTTCTTCGTTGAATAAGGGGACTACGACACTTATCATTGCGCTCCTCCGTCGAGGTTCGGCGGCAAAGTCCTGCCGCATAAAGGGAAACCCGTACCGCCGCCGTTTTCACTCTGTCGCCGTTTTCACAGCATTAAGGCGCCCGTTTAAGCGCGCGCCGCGGCCACTTTTTCCGTTTCCCAGTTGGTTTTTCTTTCAATTGGTATTGCTTAATATGCCATAGCCGCCGCGCGGCTTGGTATTTGGTATAATGTGTCATAGCCGCCGGTTGCCCCGGAAGGGGCGAGGCGGTCGTGACAATATAATAATTGCTGTGCAATTTATTATACCATAAATGAAGTGAAAAAAATAGAAGTATGATTTTTTATTACTAAAATTTTACTTGATATTATGTCGGGTTTAGTCTAAAATATGAATATCCTGTGAACGGCGAGTAAACATATTATTATTAGGAGGAGCGGAATGGAAAAGTTTTTCAAAATTAAGGCTCACGGCTCGAATTACCGCAAGGAGATTATCGGCGGTATCGTGACCTTCTTCACAATGGCGTATATCATTTTCGTCAACCCCAATTACCTCAGCATGACCGGAATGGATTTCACGGCGGTTATGCTGGCAACCTGTATTTCGGCCGCAATCGGCACTTTGCTGACCGGTCTGTTTGCCAACGTCCCGTTTGCGCAGGCTCCGGGCATGGGCCTTAATACTTATTTTACTTTTACCATTTGCCTCGGTATGGGTTATACCTGGCAGCAGGGACTGGCTATTGTCCTTATCTCCGGCATCATCTTCCTGATAGTCTCAATTTCCCCGCTGCGTAAGATGATAATCTCCGCCATCCCGGCATTTTTAAAGAACGCAATCTCCGCCGGTATCGGTTTGTTTATCGCATTAATAGGAATGTTTAACTCCGGTATCGTTGCGGCTTTCGGAGACGGAAGCCTGGGCGGATATGTCGATATGGGCAATATAACCTCCGGAACGGCTCTGCTGGCTTTAATCGGCCTGATTATCACGGCGCTGCTTCTCGTATGGAAGGTTAAGGGAGCTATCTTCATAGGCATCATCATCACGACTATCATCGGAATTCCGATGGGGATCACGACGTTTGAATGGTCGAGCACCAGCTTCAGCGCACTTAGCAAGACCTTCCTGCAGATGGACTTTCATGGCCTCGCTTCGCTTGGTATACTGCCGCTTATCTCCGCGATACTGACATTTGCGGTGATTGACTGCTTCGACACTGTCGGAACACTCATAGGAACGGCCTCCAACGCCGGAATGCTTGACGAAAACGGCAACCTGCACGGCGGCGACCGCGCGCTTATAGCTGACGCCGCAGCCACCTGCGTCGGAGCCTGCTTCGGCACATCCACGGTTACGACATTCGTGGAATCCTCCTCCGGCATTGCCGAGGGCGCCCGCACCGGCCTTAGTTCCGTAGTCGTCGGCATCCTCTTCCTGCTGGCCACTTTCCTCGCTCCTGTCGCCGGAGTTATTCCCTCCGCCGCCTGCTCCCCGGCTCTAATAATAGTCGGCGTGTATATGATAAAGGGCGCGGCCAATATTGACTGGTCCGATATGGAGATAGCCATACCCGCGTTTCTCACAATTGCCGTCATGCCCTTTGCCTACAGCATTTCCGACGGTATCGCCTTCGGAATGATTTCCTATACCTTAATCAAGATTTTCCGCGGAAAGGCCAAAGAGGTTCCGGTCCTCGTTTATATCCTGTCAATAATCTTCCTCGCCGCGTATATTATCCCGAAGCTTTGAGTCTGCTGCATTGAAAACAATGCTGAATTCCTATTTTCCGATAAACAATTAGCGGCTATAAAGATTAGATCGTAATTAAAGAATACAGCAAGAATATAGAATATCATAATAGATTTACAGGTCACACAGTTTCGACTGATGTGGCCTTTTTCTATATATGCGATATGGATAGTCAATGAGAGAACCCCGTCATGCGGGGCTGTATATGGATATTGGCCAAAGCCTTTATTTGAAAGAATCAGGAAGTTTGACTAACAAGCATGCAAATTTGAGAGCCATGGGGCTGACAGACGCGCAAATAGACAAGGCAATTGCCAGCGGTGCGTTGGGCGGCTTGCTTGGCGCTGGGAGAACTGCGCCTGCAATCGCAGACTATTCGTCATGGCTGAATGGATGGACGGACGAGCTTCGGCCATATATTCCAAATAATACAAACAATCTTGCCTACGGGAAAGAATTGGAATATAATGGGGATACCGCGAGAACGGGGGTAACTTTTACCCAAGGGTCGATAATACCAAATGAAATATTACTAACCAAGCCATTGTATTCTCCTGTTGTAGATAAATGGCTCGACAACGGAGGAAAAATCAGTGTTAAAAATGGAATATGGGAATATATCAATCAACAGGGTGTTTCGGTTACATACAAAAATGGATATCCAGATTTCAAGGTGCACCTGTCAAGTAAAAGTAGACACATTAAAAGCCCAGTTCGGACTTGTACCGGACTGGGCTTTTGTAGCCCAGAGCGGCAGCGGGACGACTGGTGTTGAAGAACTCAACGTAGGCATCAAGCAAAGCAGGAACGTCATCAGCATTCTTCAGGCCATAATCCAGGTAGAGCTCTTGTTTAATCCAACCGTTAAGAGCCTCAATAATCGGATTATCAGTTGGAGTACCCCCTCGCGACATAGAACGAATTATGTTATAATTCATATGAGCTTGGCAAAAGGCTCTGGAGGAGTAGACGGATCCCTGGTCGGTGTGAAAGACTACCTGGGGCCTCTGCTCCTCAATATTTCCAACTCTTTGCATCAGAATATCTAAACAATGATAATATGGCTTTGCATCGCCAGCCTTAGGAGATACACTATGTGCGATGATTTCATTGTTAAACGTATCAAGCAGCAAGGTCCATTCGTAATGGCCTTTCTTGTTGGCAAGAACGGTCATATCAGAGACAACAATTTGAAGCGGCTCGTTGGCGTTCCAGTTTCCATGTACTAGATTCTCGAATTTTATGCTTTCTGTCCCTGGCTTTCGATAACGATAACGCCGTGCCTGAGAACGAATTCCGGCTGTTTTACAGCACTTATGCGCAAGATTATCTGAAAATACCCAGCCGGTATTAACTCGTATATTGTATGCCAGACGGCGATATCCAAGAGACTTGTGCTTTTTGTGCTCCTCTTTAAGCAACTCTGTTAAGAGCTGTCGGTCCTGTTCATAGCGATTCAGATGACCCTGCCGAGCCTTCCATTTGTAGTAGCCGGCCCTATTGATATCCATAATCCTACATAGGAACAGAACCGGGTATTTATCTCTCAGTTCTTCAATGACTTCGTAGTCTTTCCTCTGACAGTAACGTATCCTTGTTTGCACCAACTCCTTCCACCCAATATCCTTTTTTTAACCGTGCAATTTCGACTTCCTGCTTGGCTACAAGCAACCGCAGTTGATCCAGCTCACTTAGTGACTTGCTGGTAGTCAGCGCAGCATACCGATTCCCATTGCGCGGCTCCAATGCCTCTTCGCCCTCTTCTATGTAGCGTCGGCACCATTCGGAAACCAGGCTGTTCCTTATGCCATATTCTCTCTCAATTTGCATTGTTGAAATATGATCATTTAGATGCAGTTTTACATAATGCAGCTTTTCTTCTTTTGTCCATTTCCTATGCGGTACACCTTTCTTGCCCATTTCTATCCCCCTCTTTCAGTATACATCAAAAAGTAGACACCCACACTTTTGTGAGTGTCTACTTTCATTTTATAGGTGCGCACGGAAAGTCCCGTCTCCAGCTTTTCTTTTTCAATTTTCATATCATTGACTTCCTATCTTCCATACGGCAGTTTCAAGTGGCGCTCCGGGCACATCTTTTTTCACACCCGGCATGCCTATTTAACGCTGTACCTTTCTGTCTTAAAATAGTTATTAGCTTTGAGCGGCCGAGGCACTGCGCCCGGGCCGCTTTTTTCTCATTTTACCGCCAGAGGACGCGGTAATAGCCAAATTCAATACCGTGCCATGCCTCAAATCCAGCATCTTCTCCGCTTTCAACTATATACACGGTGCCGGGGGCCTGATGGTCGAAGCTTCGCCCGAATTCATATTTTCCAAACCGCCTGACCCACCGGAACGCGCCGTCGGGATTAATATATTCCACTGTTTCAATAAATTCCGAGGGCGCTATCCTGTTTTCAAGCAGGACGTAGATGTAGGGCATATTAACGCTGTCCGTTATATACACGCGGTCTTTGCCGAGGGTTTCGGCGTATCGCACAGCTTCGGAAAACCCCTCGAAAAAGGTTTTTCCAATTATGGCGTTGAAATTATGGAAATAAAAAAAGGCGAAGAACGCGCCCGCCGCTACATAGAGCGCGGCGGGAAGAAGCGCAGCCGCGGGGCCTTTTAGCAGCTTTTTAAGAATAAAAGCACAGCGCCAGGCGCCGATGCCTGCAAATATTAAAAGCGGCATATATACCATGTTCATCCGGTTTATATTGACTTCGGTCAGCGCCGCGGCCGGCAGGCAGCAAAAAAGCCAGATAAAAACCAGGCCCGCGCGCTTATTCTTTGCCGCCCAGACAGCGCCCCAGGCGGAAAACGCGAGCCCGAAGAAGTACATCGTTCCAAAGCCCGGCAGCGCGTTAAATCTAAGTCCGTCCGTCTGGAATATGAGTAGCTTTATAAAGTCCCGCAGGTTCCCGAGCGCCGCTGGGATGCCGCCGCCGCCGAGCACCGTGGTTTCTGCCTGGCGCGCCTCGGTCAGGCGGGGCAGGGTGAGGCCGAGAAGCTCCATCTGAGGAAGTCCGAACATATTTATAATGTTTGTTAGCAGTATAGGAACAGCGAGAACAAGGAAAAGAACGGCTCCGGGCAGGATGCTTATAAGCTTTCTTCCGCGGCGAATAAAATACGCCGTCGCGGCGGGAAGGAAAAACGGGAGGAACAAAAAAGCCGTCCCGTAGGCGTAGAGCGCGAGGGCGTACGAGGCCCCGGCGAACAGAAACGGGTATACAGTATGCCAGTCCAGGGGCATCTTCGGAGCTAAGCCTTCCGCGGGCTTTCCCGTTTTGGGCAGGGAGAATTGACCGCCCGGTATGGAAAGAGATAAGAAATATGTCCCGCAAAGGAGAAAAAACGGCAGGAGGTTCGATTCGAGCGCCCAGCGGGAGAGCATTATGTGCCATGGATTGAGCGCCAGCACCAAAAGCCCCCAAAGCGCGGCCTTCGGGCCGAATAGGCGCTTCATCAGCAGGTAGAATACAGGCATTGACGCGCAGCCGAGCACAAGGCTTACGAGCCTGATTGTAACCATACTGATGCCGAAAAGGCGGAAAACCGGTATGGTCAGCAAGGTATAGAGAATATTCTGCCCGCTGCCCCAGGCAGTGAGCAGTACCGGCCGGGCGTTGCCGGCGCGGTCAATGCCCTCTGTCATCAGCGCGAAGGCCTCGTAAGCGGAGCTTGCCTCGTCCTGATTTAGGCCCGCCGGTATGACGCCCAGGGCAGCAGACCTGAGCGCCGTGCCCGCCGCTATCAGCAGGAGGGCTAGTATAAGTCTCCGCTTGTTGCCTCCGTCTTCCATGCCTTACTGCCGCACCTCCACATATCTATAGAATTCCCGAGTCTCAAATCCCGGAGTCAGGTTATTAAACTCGACGCTTCGAGCCGCGCATGACGTTTAGCGCGGCGTACGCCAGCGCCTCGCGCTCGCCGCCTCTCGCTCTTGCCATACCTTAAACTCTGCGCAGGACGCATTTCATCCTCGAAAACCGCGAGCCGATGTGGCACCCGTATTAATCACAAAGATCCTGAACATGCGCGCTCGCCGTTTTCTTCCAATATTATCAAATCACCGTTTATATGTCAACGAAAGCGCTGCCGGGTTTGAGCGCGAAATCTTCTCTGAAATAACGCACGAGTCATGTAAACAGAAGGACCCGAACGGAATGCTCCGGTTCGGGCCTTTTATATAGTGAGCGGTTTAAATATGTGCAAGCGGCTCAATGCCGCTGAGGCTGAGGTCTGCGCGCCAGCTCCTCTATTCAATAGGGAGGTTTTGGAGGAATCTTCGGACCATGTCAAGAGCGACGTTGGCCGCCATCATGCGCACACGGTACCTGTCCTCCCCGAGAAAGAGCTCGCGGCAGCAGCAAAGCTGCTCGGAAACGAGCGCTACATAGACATTGCCGATAGGCTTTTTTATGCCCGCGTCGGAGGGACCGGCTATGCCCGTAATGCCGACGGCGACGTCGGCTCCGAGAGCTTTTTTAACGCCTTCAGCCATCGCGAGGGCCACCTCCGGCGAAACGACGCTGTTTTTGCTTATTGTCTCTTCGGGAACGCCCAGTATCGAGGTCTTGACCTTCGTCGCGTAGGCGGTTACGCCGCCGAGAAAAATATCGGAGCAGCCGGGAATATCCGTTATACGCTTGGTGACAAGGCCGCCCGTGCAGCTTTCGGCCACGGCCAGCGTCAGGCCCTTTTCCCTCATGCCGGAAACGACCACTTCCTCGAGCGAATTGACGTCTATGCCGTATATCTTGTCGCCTATCACCTCGCGGACCTTGTTTATAACCGGCACGAGCATCTCGCGGGCCTCGCTCTCGGTTCTAGCCTTGGCGGTAGCGCGGAGCATGACCTCGCCCTCCTTGGCGTAGGGAGCGAGCGTCGGGTTATGAAGGCTGTTCATCAGGTCGCGGAGCTTTGATTCGACGCTGGATTCCCCGCTGCCGAAAATGCGTATGTTGCTCGAGACTATCACCGAGTCGGAGAGGGACCGGAGATATGGAACCGCGGCCTTATAGAACATGGCGCAGCATTCGCGCGGCGGGCCGGGGAGCATAATGACGTGGTTTTTCCCGTCGGAAAAGGCGCAGCCAGGGGCCGTGCCCCGGTCGTTTTGGAGGATTATGGAGCCTTCGGGAAAGCTTGCCTGCTGGAGGTTGTTTTCGGTCATTTTAAGCGCGTGGAGGTTATCCTTGAAATACGACCTTATATGTTCGGCTATGTCCTCGTGGAAAACCATTTTCCGGCCGAAACTCTCGGCGACCGTCTGTTTGGTGAGGTCGTCGCAGGTTGGGCCGAGGCCTCCTGTTGTAATGATTATGTCCGCGCGTCTCCTGGCTATATCGACGGCCGCGCGCAGCCGCGCCGGATTGTCGCCGACTACGGTATGGTAAAATACGTTTATGCCGAGCTCTGAAAGCCCCTGAGATATCAGCTGCGCGTCCGTATTTGCGACGTTCCCGAGCAAAAGCTCAGTGCCGACACCGATAATCTCCGCAGTATGTGTTGTCATATTAAAGCCTCCAATGCGGGTTGTATTCTTTAAATATATAGTATTCTGCTCCCGGATAGCTTAATCTACCTTTATCGTCTCGATTCCGCCTATGGCCTCGTCGACCAGCGCGCCGACATCCAGCGTCGATTCGGCCCTCTCTGTGTCCTTCAGGCGAGGCTTTGTGCGCGGGTGCTTCGGCGTGAACACGGTGCAGCAATCCTCATACGGAAGTATTGACGTCTCAAAAGTCCCTATGCGCCTGGCGATTTTCACTATCTCTTCCTTATCCATACCGATAACGGGGCGGAAGACAGGAAGCGTGCAGCACGCGCCCGTGACGGCCATGGCCTCCATGGTCTGGCTCGCCACCTGGCCGAGGCTCTCTCCGGTGACGACGGAGCGTATATTCCTTTCCTGCGCCACACGGTCCGCTATGCGCATCATAAAGCGCCGCATTATGAGCGTTGCGTAGTCCTCGGGGCAGTTCTTTTTTATCTCCTCCTGTATGCGCGTAAACGGGACTATCAGAACGTCCAGACGGCCGCACCACAAAGACAGCAGGCGGGCAAGCTCAAGCACCTTCTCCCTTGCGCGAAGGGAGGTGTACGGATAGCTGAAAAAATGTATCATTGTCAGCTCGACACCGCGCTTGGCCATCATCCACGCGGCGACAGGGCTGTCTATGCCGCCGGATAAAAGCGCAAGAGCGGTCCCGTTGGTTCCTACGGGCATGCCTCCCGCCCCGGCTTCGGCCTTTGCGTGGACATAAGCAGCCTTTTCGCGCACTTCGAGACTGACCGTCAGCTCCGGGTCGTGGACGTCGACACGCACTTCGGGATAGGCGGCGGCGAGCTTGCCGCCTACATACTGCGAAAGCTCTATGGACTGCATGATAAATCTTTTGTCGGCGCGCTTCGACTCGACCTTGAACGAGCGCGCAGAGGAAAACTTATCGGCCAGATATGTCTTCGCCGTCTCCGCTATAATATCCGGGTCTTTTTCGCAGACGGCGGCGCGGGATACGGCGGCGACGCCGAATACGCGCAGCGCGGCCTCGTGCGCCTTATCCATATCGCACATTTCGCCGCGCGGCTCGACGTATATGGTGGACTGCGTCAAATACACGTCGAAATCGCCCGCAATGCGCAGGCGGCGGCGCAGGTTGCCTAGCAGGCGGCGCTCGAAAGCGCCGCGGTTGAGCCCTTTGAGCACAACCTCGCCGAGTTTGAGAAGTATGATCTCCTGCATGAATGCCTCCCGGTAATAAGCTTCTTAACGCCTCCGGCGCATGTGTTGACGCGGCGCTTACGCTTGCGGCAGTCAGGCTCTCGCCCGGAGACTCGTAAGCGCGCTCCCGCCTGTGCGCGTCCGCAGGCTTTAATTATTAGTCTCTCCCGCGAGCTTTATTCCAAGCTCGTCGAGCTGTTTTTCATCGACCGGGGAAGGGCAGTTTGTCATCAGCTCGGAGGCGTTTTGCACCTTCGGGAAGGCGATAACGTCGCGTATGGAATCGACGCCCGCCAGCAGCATGACAAGCCGGTCAAACCCGTAGGCCAGGCCGCCGTGTGGCGGCGCCCCGTATTTAAACGCCGTCAGGAGGTGGCCGAACTGCGCCTCGGCGCGCTCCTGCGTAAATCCGAGTTTTTCAAACATCTTTCTTTGCAGATCGGTCTGGAATATCCTTATCGAGCCGCCGCCGAGCTCCGTACCGTTTAGCACTATATCGTAGGCCTTGGCGCGGACGGCTCCGGGGTCCGTATCGAGGAGCCCGAGGTCCTCGTCCATGGGGGCCGTGAACGGGTGGTGCATTGCGACATAGCGGCCCTCCTCCTCGTCGTATTCGTAGAGCGGGAACTCGGTGACCCAGAGGAATTCAAAGCGGCGCTCGCCGTCGAGAAGCCCGAGCTGCTTTGCGCACTCGCAGCGCAGGGCGCCGAGTGACGCGAATACCACGGAATCCTTCGGGTCGGCTACAATAAGAAGCAGATCATCCTCGGCAAAACCCGCGGCCTTTTTTATAGCTTCCATTTCATCGTCCGTCATGAACTTGGCGAAGGAGGAGGTTTCCGAACCCTCGCTGCTCCGCAGCCAGGCAAGCCCTTTTGCCTTGTAGGCTTTGACAAATTCGGCCAGCGCGTCTATCTTCTTGCGGGGGAAATGGCTGCCGCCGCCCTTGATATTGATCAGGCGGACACTGCCTCCCGCCACGACCGGCTCTGAAAAAACCTTAAAACCGCAGTTTTTGACTATATCGGAAATATTCTTAAGCTCAAAGCCGAAACGCAGGTCGGGCTTGTCCGAACCGTAACGCTCCATGGCCTCGCGCCAGGTCATGCGGCGGATAGGAAGGCTCACGTCGACATCAAGCAGCTCTTTGAATACTTTTTGTATAAACCCTTCGTTGACCTCTATAACGTCGTCGACGTCGGCAAAGCTCATCTCAAGGTCTATCTGAGTAAATTCGGGCTGCCTGTCGGCTCTAAGGTCCTCGTCGCGGAAGCAGCGAGTTATCTGCATGTACCGGTCGAAGCCGGCGAGCATCAGAAGCTGCTTATACTGCTGGGGCGACTGCGGCAGCGCATAGAACTGCCCCGGATGCATGCGCGAGGGGACAAGGTAGTCGCGCGCTCCCTCGGGCGTGGACTTTGTGAGCATCGGGGTCTCTATCTCCAGAAAGCCCCTGGAATCAAAGTAATCGCGGGCGATCTTCGCCGCCCTGTGGCGAAGGGCGATAAGGCGCTGCATGTCGGGGCGGCGCAGGTCCAGGTAGCGGTATTTAAGCCTTAGAGTGTCCCTCACGTCCGAGTTTTCTACTATTTCAAAAGGCGGCGTCTCCGCCCGGGCAAGAATACGAAGCTCAGTCACTTCGATCTCTATATCGCCTGTGGGCAGCTCCGGGTTTTTGGACGAGCGCTCTCGCACGATTCCACTTGCGGCAACAACATATTCTGCGCGCAAACCGGCCGCTTTATTGAAAATATTACGTTCAGTATTATCATTAAAAGCAAGCTGCAGAATTCCGGTTCTGTCGCGCAGGTCTGCGAATATAAGCGAGCCGAGGTCCCGAAGCCTCTGCACCCAGCCGCATACGGCGACCTGCCGCCCGACGTCGCTCGCGCGCAGGTTTCCGCAGTAATCCGTCCTTTTAAACCCGGCGAGGTTTTCCATAAAAATGACCCTCCAAATCTATCTTTTGCGTTTCTATGCTCATAATCGTTTTTCTCAGGCGATAAGCGGCAAACAAATGCCGCACCGGCCTGGCGAAAACGCGCCTATGGCTCCGGCGAATTGTCCGGTATAAGCCAGTCTCAGCGCGTGCCCAGAACCGCGGCCGCCTTAGCCACACTCTCGGCGTCAATTTTTGTCACATACTGTTCGCCCGTTCGCATATTCTTGAGAATTCCCCTGCCCGAGGCGATTTCGTCGCCTCCCAGAACAAGCGAATACTCCGCGTCCAGGCGGTCGGCATATTTCATCTGGGCTTTGAGGCTGCGGCCCATCGTGTCGCGCCCGGCCGCGATGCCCATCTGCCTGAGCTCGAAGACGAGCTTGCGCGAGAGCTTCTCCGCTTCGGGCGAGGCGGCAGCGACAAATACTGTAGTGCCCGATGGCTTCGGTATCTCAACTCCCTGCGCCTCCATCACAAGCAGAAGGCGCTCTAAGCCCGAGCCGAAGCCGAGGCCGGGAGTCTCCGGGCCGCCCAGGAGCCCGACAAGCCCGTCGTACCTGCCGCCGCCGCAGACAGTGCCCTGAGAGCCTATTTCGGTGGATACGAACTCAAATACGGTCCTTGTATAATAATCGAGGCCGCGCACTATCCTGGGGTCGACGGTAAAGCCTATGCCTAATTCTTCAAGCCTGCTTTTTAATCCTTCAAAATGCTCGCAACAGTCGCCGCAGAGAAAGTCAAGCCCGACTGGAGCGTCATGGGAGACAGCCTGGCAGACTGGGCTTTTGCAGTCCAGTATGCGCAGCGGGTTGCGTCCGAGGCGGTCGCCGCAGGTTGGGCACAGCTCGGATTCGCGCCCTGAAAAGTATTTATGCAGAGCCTCATGGAATGCCGGGCGGCATTTAGGGCAGCCCAGCGAATTTATCCGCAGCTCGACGCCTTTTATGCCCAGGCGCTTAAGATACGTGTAAGCCACGGCTATGGTTTCAGCGTCCGCGTCCGGGCCGGCTGCGCCGAAGTACTCCACGCCGAACTGGTGGTGCTCGCGGAGCCTTCCAGCCTGAGGCTTCTCGTAACGGAAGTTCGGGGCGATATAATATACCTTGACCGGGAAGCCGGCTGCATAGAGGGAGTTTTCAATAAGGCTGCGCACGACGCTGGCCGTACCTTCGGGCCGAAGCGAGATGGAGCGCCCGCCCTTGTCCTCAAACGTATACATCTCCTTCTGGACAACGTCGGTAGTGTCGCCCACTCCGCGCAGGAAGAGCTCCGTATGCTCAAACGTGGGAAAACGAATCTCGGTGAAGCCGAAGTCGCGTGCGGTCTCCCGGAGAATTCCCTCTAAATACTGCCATTTATAGGCTTCGGCGGGGACTATGTCCTTTGTGCCGCGCGGAGCCGAAGTCAGCAGAGCCATAATTTGATTCCTTTCTCATTGGGATTTGCCCCTGCAGGAACCGGCAGGTCAGTGCCTTGCCGGGCCGTAAGGGCGGATAGAATACAGCAACAACATAAAAGCGGGCATGGCGAAGCCACACCCGCTTCGGCTGTGCGGTCTATTTATTCTTCGGATTGACGATATCCCGCCAGTCGAGCATTCCCTGATTGAGCCCCTGTACAAGAACCTCAGCCGTTGCGGAGTTCGTGGCTATCGGGATGTTGTATTGGTCGCAGAGCCGCGTAATCTCATTTACATCCT